>JANLPT010000279.1:0-33715 GCA_031367405.1 Bryobacteraceae bacterium | reverse complement strand
GGCAGGAGGTAATTTTCAATCCACGCCTCGAGATGGGAACGGCGTTTGCTGTCGGGCATGATCGTACAGCCCTTGCGCAACTCTCCAATGCTGATGACGCTAAGAAACAGCGCCGCATTGTCTTGCGCAAGTACCCATTCCCTTACCTTGGGCTCAGGACGGGTATGGACAAGTTCAGAAGGAACGTTGGTGTCGAGAAGAAACCCGCTCATCCAAGGTCTACGGGCCGTGCGCCTGATTGATTGCGTGAGAGATCGAGATCATCGGCCAAGCCCTGCACCATGGCGCAGACCTCGACCAGGTTACGTCCGGTCAAAGCGCCGCCGGCAGCCGACTTGGTAGCAGGCTCGGAAGAGCGGAGAGCATCAAAGATCACGTCTTCAGGGTTCGCAAAAGCGCCGGTCCGGAGCCGTCGCTCAATTAACGCTTCGACTTCAGGTCTGGTGATTTCGATGTGCATAGCCGTGGCCTCCTATCCCTTCAACGATACCGGATATAGGCGGGTCTGTCACGAAATTCAAAGCCCATCATGGCTTCGACCGCTTCGCCACAGTTCGGTCGCTTTCGAACCGGGTTCAACGTCGGCGGGGGGGGAGCGCGGCTCGTAACGCTCTACTTTGATTTCACGTTCGACCCCACGGGGCTAGGCCAGGGGTGCCCCAGCGGGCTAAGTGAATTTTTCTGACCGCCGAGGCTAAAATAGGACTATGTCCAGACCCGTAGCATCTTGCAGGCTTTGCCGGGAAACGCACCTGCTCTGCGAGAGCCACCTAATCGCCAAATCCTTCTACAAGCGACTTCGTGACGATGAGGGCATTTTTGTCAACCGACACGATGGACGACGCATCAGCACCGACCATCAGGTCAAAGAATACTTGCTCTGCACTGCATGCGAAGAGCGCTTCAGCCGAAATGGCGAAAGTTGGGTCTTCGCCAACTCGGCAAGCTCGACTGGATTCCCGCTCAGGTCGGCGCTGTATCGGGTGACGGCTATTGCCGGAAATGAACAGTCACTGACCTTTCGAGCTGACGCTCCGGGGGTAGAGATTGATCAGTTGGTGTACTTCGCCACGAGTGTCATTTGGCGTGCATCTGTAGGAAAGTGGAATTTGCTCGACAGGTGGTTCGACTCGTCGAATAAACCGGATCTTGGCATCCACGAAGAAGCATTGCGGCTCTATCTCTTAGGACGAGCATCCTTTCCGCCTGATGGGAGTTTGTCGATTCATGCCTGCAAGAGCGATACGCCTGCGATGACGCTCAGCTACCCTGGAAGCCTGGGAATAGAGGAAAACGGCAGCGTTCAGTTCTCATTCAATGTTCCAGGGCTCTTATTCTATTTGCGACTGAATGACCCAAGAACAGATCGCCTTGAATTTTCTATCGTAAACAATCCCATGGTGCCGATCATCCAAGTTGGCCCAGCAGTTTGGGACTTCGTTGCTAAGACACATCGAAGACCACAAGAGAGCAACGTCGAAACTCCAGCCTGAGGCTCACAGGGAATCAGGCGCACCCCCGACATTCTCCTGCCTATTCATAACTCCATCATATTAAATCACTTATCGCCGATTTCGCTACGGCGAGCCCCGACCTCACCGCATTTTTTCACCAACAGGAAGCGATCCAGGCAGTAGAGTATTTCCAGCGCCCTCCCTCGGTCGATGCCCCCGAGGCACGGTGAAACTGAGGGGGACAGACTGCTATGAGCCCTCCGCACCTTCGAAAGCGGTCTTGATTTACCCGCTGATGAGGGTATCTGACGGTCTAAATTAGAGGAGTTATGCTAGCATCGCGAGGCTGACAACTGTCGAGAACTTATGCAATATACTGCCGACGCGGTTCATCTAAAAACCAAAAGCGTGAGCGCGGTGCAGCGGCCTTATCGCAGTCTGTCCCGAATCCTTCCACGACAACCCGGTCACTACGTTCCCGGCTGGTGGCGGCGTTAAACAGAATCTGGATGGCTGAAACTGCTCAAATCGAAGTCGATCGTCCCCAAACCAGAACCCGAACCAGACTGGCGTCAGGCAACACCCATCGCTTGAGTTCGTAGATCGATACAATTTGAAGTAATGCGCCTTTTGATTCCCGCTCTTCTGATTCCGATGCTGCTGATGGCCCAAGCGCCGGAGCACGCGCGCCGGCCGGACAGGCTGGTGGTCCGCAATGCGCTGGTGATTGAGGGCAATGGCACGCCGGCGTCCGGGCCACGCGACATTTTCATTGAGGGCGACACCATTACGCAGATCGTTCCCTCGCGCGTCGCGACCGCGAGCCAGCCGGCCGGGACAGCGGTGATTGAGGCGCGGGGACGTTATGTGATGCCCGGCCTGATCAACTTGCATGGCCATTTGCAGGACGAGCGCGCCGGCCTGGCAATGCCCCCGGAGTACCAATTAAAACTGTGGCTGGCGAGCGGCATCACCACCGTGCGCGACCTGGGTAGCGACTTCGCTAAGTCGGCGGCGCTGCGCGAGCAGAGTCAGCGGGGGCAGATCGCTGCGCCGCGGCTCTTCCTTTATCGCACCTTTAGCCAAGCGCCCATACCGCGCACGCCGGACGAAGCCCGCGAACGGATTCGCCTCTTCAAACGCGAAGGCGCTGACGGAGTGAAGTACTTTGACCTGTATCGCGACATCATGGAAGCCGCGCTGGACGAAGCGCACCGGCAAGGCTTGCGGGGCGCGCACCACGCGGCGATTGCCGAAACGAATGCCTGGGACGACATCAAGTCCGGCATGACGACCATCGAACACTGGTATGGCATTCCCGATGCGGCGCTGGAAAAAGGCGTGCAGAGTTTTCCGGCCGATTTCAACGTGGCACGCGAAATTGACCGCTTCCGCTACTCCGGGCGTCTGTGGCGCGAGACCAATCCGGCGAAGTTACTCGAAGTACTCGATGGCATGGTGAAAGGCAACGTCGGCTGGGACCCTACCCTTAACATCTACGAAGCCGCGCGCGACTTACAACGCTATCAGAACCAACCCTGGTTCCCCGAGTATCTCCATCCGGCCCTCGAACGTTTCTTTGCGCCCAACCCCGAGTATCATGGCTCCTTCTTTGAACATTGGACCACCACTGACGAAGCTTACTGGCGCGAAAACTATCGATTGTGGATGGCGGCCGTCCGCGAGTTTGCCCGCCGCGGCGGCATCGTTGGCGTCGGCGAAGATACGGGCTTTATTTATAATCTTTATGGCTTCGGGCTGATCCGCGGTTTGGAGTTACACCAGGAGGCCGGCTTCGCGCCCTTACAGGTAATTCAGCACGCCACAGCCAACAATGGCCACTTACTCGGCCAAGGAAATCGCCTGGGTCGTCTGCGCGTGGGTTACGCGGCCGACTTACTCATCTTGAACGGCAATCCACTCGAAGACTTCAAGTTTCTTTACCCGCCCGTAGGAGACGCCAAAGCCGGCATTGAGTGGACCATTAAGGACGGCATTCCCTACTCCGTACCCCAGCTGATTGGCGAGGTGAAGGGTATCGTCAGTGCCGCCAAAAAGAAGTAAGTTGCCTTATCAGGCACCCTATCATTGGCCGGCGATTCTGCAATTTCTAGGGTCACGTTTGGTCGCCGGGCTGGAATCGGTAGACGAGGATCGCTATCGCCGCATGGGCGATGGCTGGTCAGCCACGGTAACACATGAGCCTGGCCACTTAGTCGCCGAAATCGCCGAAACCGACAGCCCCGCGCCCCAAGATACCGTAGCTCGTCTGCGTCACCTGTTCGACGTGGCCGCCAACATGGGCCAAATTGAGGCGCACCTGGGCCAGTTCCCCGCCCTCGGCATCAGCCGGCATCCGGGCCTGCGCCTGCCCGGTTGCTGGGACTCCTTCGAACTCATCATCCGCGCCATCCTCGGCCAGCAGGTGTCCGTCAAAGGCGCCGCCACCTTGTCCGCGCGGCTCGTCGAACGCTTCGGCGCGCCCACCCCCGCGGCGCTCGCCGACGCTGACGTCGGCCTCATCGGCCTGCCCCGCCAGCGCGCGGATTGCCTCCGCGCCGCCGCCCAAGCGAAGCTCGACGGACGGCTGAATTTGGACGCCGCGTCGCTGGAAGCGGTGAAGGGGATTGGCCCTTGGACCGCCCAATATGTGCTGATGCGCACCCTGCATGACGCGGACGCCTTCCCTGCCAGCGACCTGGTGCTGATGAAGAATTCCGGCCACCCCAGTCATCGTTCACTCACCGCTGAAGCCGAGAATTGGCGACCCTACCGGGCCTATGCCGCCATGCATATTTGGAAATCTTGACTCCGCCTTGAGCCTATGTAACCATAGTTAAGTTAAATAAGTTCACCATGCCTCAAAAGGCCTCGACCCAACGCTCGCTTCCTGAGCTGCACTCCTCAGTAGACCCGGCACGGGGCTTCGGCTTTTTTCGCCGCCTCTTCGCCTTCTCCGGCCCCGCCTACCTCGTCTCCGTCGGCTACATGGACCCTGGCAATTGGGCGACCGATCTGGAAGGCGGCGCGCGCTTCGGCTACCAGCTGCTGTGGGTACTGGTACTCTCGAACGCCATGGCGGTGCTGCTGCAAACCCTCAGCGCGCGCCTCGGCATCGTCACCGGGCGGGACCTGGCGCAAGCGTGCCGCGACACTTACCCGCGCCCCGTCACCTGGGCCTTGTGGATCCTGTGCGAAGTGGCGATCGCCGCTTGCGATTTGGCCGAAGTGCTGGGTGCGGCCATCGCCCTCAAGCTGCTTTTCGGCTTGCCCGTGCTGACCGGCGTGCTGCTTACGGCCACTGACACGCTGCTGCTGCTTTGGCTCACCCGCTACGGCGTGCGCATGGTGGAGGCCTTCGTCCTGGTGCTGGTTTTCACGATTGGCATTTGTTTCGGCATCGAGGTTTGGATGGCCAGCCCGCATTGGGGCTTGCTCGCCGCCGGACTCGTCCCGCGCCTCACCGACGAAAGCCTCTATGTCGCCATCGGCATTTTAGGGGCCACCGTCATGCCCCACAATCTGTATCTGCATTCGGCGCTAGTGCAGACGCGCCGCATCGGTGCCTCGATCGCGGCAAAAAAAGAAGCTTGCCGCTTCAATTTTATTGATTCAGCCATTGCGCTGAACGCGGCGCTCTTTGTCAACGCCGGCATCCTGATTATGGCCGCCGCCGTCTTCTTCGAGCGGGGTGTGAAAGTAACTCAAATTGAACAGGCGCATGTGATGCTGGCACCCTTGCTGGGCACCAGTTTAGCCAGCACGCTTTTTGCCTTTGCCTTGTTACTCTCCGGCCAATCGTCGACGCTTACCGGGACGCTGGCCGGGCAGATTGTGATGGAAGGATTCGTTAGTATTCGCCTGCGCCCGTGGCTGCGGCGGCTGATTACCCGGTTAGTGGCGATCGTGCCCGCCGTCGTAATGATCGTGATTAGCGGCGAGGGTGCCACTTACCCGCTGCTGATTCTCAGCCAAGTGGTTCTCAGTCTGCAGTTACCCTTCGCCGTGCTGCCATTAATTCAATTTACGAGTGACCGCGCGCGAATGGGCGAATTTACCAATAAGCTTTGGGTGCGCATACTCGCTTGGGCCGCCGCCGCCATTATCGTGAGCCTCAATCTACGGCTGGCCACCCAGCAGTTTGGCGAGTGGGCTACGGTGGCCACGGGCTGGAAACTTACTCTGCTCTACGGGCTTGGCCTGCCGTTCGGGCTGGCTTTTATTGGCCTATTGCTGTGGATTGCGCTGCACCCGGCGTTGCCGGGTTGGGCCAAGGGCGGCACGGGTCACACGACATTGGTGAAGGCCGTGCGCGAGAATATTGCGACGATGACTTACTCGTCGATTCTGGTGCCGCTTGACCACTCGGATCAGGATCGTGCGGCGCTGGCGCATGCTTCTTCCATGGCCCGGCTGCATCATGCAAAACTCGCGTTACTGCATGTGGAAGAGGGCGCCACGAGTTTCGTTTACGGCAGCCAGGCGAGCACGTCGGAAGTGGAGGAAGGCGAGCTTTATTTTGAGGAGATCGCGGGCCGCTTGCGTGAGTCCGGCTTGGAGGTCCATGTCGAGGTACGGCACGCGTCTGACCCGGCGCAGGCCATCATCAGTTACGCCCGCGAGCTGCACCCCGATCTGATCGTGATGGCCGGCCATGGTCACAAAGGCTTAAAGGACATCGCCTTCGGAACGACGATCAGCGCCGTGCGGCATGCATTGCCGACACCGGTGTTGATCGTGCAGGCTTGAGCGGCGGCGAGCCAAGTAAGTGCCGAAATCGCACTGCCAGTGATCCGCTCACTTCGTGCCTGGCTGGTAGGCACAACAAACTTCATCACCCGGTCGAGTATTGGGACCATTTGGTTTGTAAGTTTCGCGGCTCGTCGCAGGAACCCCACCCTGACGGTTGGGGAGGGGATCTCACAGACTTGACATAAGAATACATTCACGCGGGCGCGAGACTAGCCGCGTTGCGACACGGGGATCACGGCTTTGAGCGCCGTATGGGTTTTGGAGAAACTCGCCACCTTCACATCCACTAAGCCGGCGGCCTTGGTCGCGCGCATCACTTCGTCTTGCGTGATGTTCTTGACGCCTTTGGGATAGACGATCCAAATGGCTCCAGCCGGAGTCAGCTTGGTGCGGATCACGGATAGGCGATCCAGGTCAACCGGCTGATCGACGCCGAGAAACACGAGGTCCAGATTTTGTTTCAAACGTTTGCCGGGCGCAGTCAGTTGGGCGAGGAACTCCGCATCGTTCACACCCAGCACCACCACATTCTGCCCGGCCTTCACGCCTAACTTGTCCAGCAACGATTTGGGGTTGGCAATTTTATCCGCCCACTTCGACGCGTGGGCACCCAAGTGCAGTACCACGCGCCCCAGTTCGAGCCGCCCGTCGACGGCCTGTGCCGTCACACCCGCGAGCGGAAGTTTCACGCGGTAGTCTGCACCCCGGAACAAGACATAATCCGCCTCAAGCGAGGCCTGGCCATGGCGATCCAGACCTTCAATTGTCGCCCGGCATTCAACTTCAGCACCCATCTTGTAATTTTAGACGACGATCGGGAGATTGAGCAACAACTGAGTAACATCATCTTCGGGTCAACCGGCTGCCGTGCAGGCTTGTCTGAAGGCCAAGGGCGGGGCGAGGTGCGCGCCGAACAAGCCTAGCCGGCACGATTTTAGATGGGCACGATCCATAACTTCAGCTGCCGAGGTGGAGGATAGGTCATGGGAATGGCTGACAACGAAAACGGCAGCTCCGGTGCAGCGGCTAGCGGCACTCTCATGAGGTTTCGCTCTTGGCTCATTTCGATGGCGAGTTTAAGGTAGCGGCGTAGAAGCAAGACCGGGGGAAATTCATTTCGTTCGGCGAGCCATTCAATTGCGTCGCGCGCGCACTTTGAGCTATTGCAAGGACGGCAAGCCCAAACCAGGTTGTCTGCAGAATTCGCCCCACCGCGCCTGGTTGGAATTAGATGGTCGATTGACAAAGATCCGCGGCTTCCGCAGTAGCAGCAGGCCTGCGGCAGTACCATCTTCAAGCGGTCGTCGTCGGCAAGCGGACCAACGCTCATCGTCTGTTGATTCAGCCCCGTATAAAGCCGTGAGCGAACCATGTAGTGACGGGGGCCATACCTCTCAGCATTGCTGGTGATGGCTGAATGGGCCATGGCGAGACCCGGCTGAGCGCGCGAATCAGACGTAAACTATAGAGATTCCCATGCACAAATTATTTCTGATCCTGCTTTGCACGCCGCTCGCGTTTTCTCAGTCCGTTGAAGAGAAGTATAAAGAGGTGTCGACGAAGATTATCGATGCCGCCTTGAAGGACGACGGAGGTATGGCCAAGCTGGCTTATCTTTGCGACCGCATTGGCAACCGGCTGAGCGGGAGTGCGAATTATACGAAGGCCGTGGCTTGGTCAGCCGAGACGATGCGGAAGGCGGGGCTCGAGAATGTGCGGACGCCGCCCGTGAAGCTGGTGCATTGGGTGCGTGGCAAGGAGAGTGTGGAGTTGGTGCAGCCCTTTGCCCGGACGCTGATAAGCCTCGGCCTGGGCATGGCGGGCGGCGGCGATGTGACGGCCGAGGTGGTCGCGTTTAAGAGCTTCGAGGAAATGGAGAAGGCGGGCCGCGAAAAGGTGGAGGGTAAAATTGTGCTCTTCAATCCGCCGTGGGTGAACTACGGTGTGACGGGCGCGTTCCGGCGCATTGGTCCCGCGCGCGCGGCTAAGTTGGGGGCGAAAGCGGTGCTCATTCGTAGCGCCGGCGTGCCGCAGCAGAACACGCCCCATACGGGCACTACGGACATCCCTCCCGGCGAGACGGCGATTCCTGCCGCCGCATTGAGCGAAGAGAGCCTCGGGTTACTGGAACGCGCGCTGAAAAGTGGCGAGAAGGTGGTGGTGCACCAATATTCCGAAGCGAAGACGCTGCCCGACGCCGACGGGGCGAACGTGATGGGGGAGATTCGCGGTTCCGAAAAGCCTGACGAAGTGATTGTGTTGGGCGGCCATCTGGACAGCTGGGATGTCGGGCAAGGCGCGCAGGACGATGGCAGCGGCGTCATCGCGTCGTTACAAGCGTTGGTGATTCTGAAGGAATTGGGGTTGAAGCCGAAGCGCACCATTCGGGTGGTGTTTTGGGCGAACGAAGAGAACGGTACGCGCGGCGGCATTGCTTACCGGAAAATGTTAGGCGATGACATCAAGAATCATGTGATCGCCATTGAAATGGACGGCGGCGCAGAACGGCCGGTAGGCATGGGCATTTCCGGCGGCGGACCCAAGGCGCTTGACCAGATGACCGAAATTGGCAAGTTACTCAAGCCCATTGGCGCGGGCGAAGTAACATCGCGCGGCGGGGGCACCGATATTGGTCCGCTGATGCGGGATGGGGTGATTGGCGCGGGTGTGCGCACAGGGGGCGGACGTTACTTCGAGTGGCATCATACGCACGCCGATACGCTTGACAAAGTGAATCTGGATGACTTACGCAAGAACATCGCCCAACTGGCGGTATTTGCTTACGTTTTGGCCGATATGGGGCCGCGCCTGGGCGAGTAAGTTAAAACGAATAAGACGTCGAAAGATAGATGAGCCGGGAGTGCGCGCCCGGAGTGGTGTTTCTGACAAATTCACCGGGGAGGAACTGTCCGATGCCGGTGGAGATAGTGAAACCGCCCCATTGGTAGTTCGTGTAAAGGTCAAGTTCCTGGCCGATGTAGCGGCCGGCGGTGCCGGCGGAGGAGCGGACGATGGCGCGGCCTTGCCCGTTGTAAAGAGCGTCGCGCGGATTGGCGAGCCAAGACGAGTTATACATCAGCACCCAATTCCAGGTCTTCGTGACAGTAAGCGTCGTAGCGGACTTGAGGTTATGGATGTTACGCCAACCTAACAAATCGACGTGGCCGAATTTATCGTGCGCCGCCGGATAGAGTTGGTCGAAGGTGCCGCTGTGGCCACTACGCGGATCGGTACCCGAGGCGTACTTATATTCATTGGCAAAATCGAGCACGCGCTTGCGGACGGCGGTGCGGTAGCCCAATTGCACCACGCCACCAGCGGCGCGATGAGGCAACAAGCCGACTTTGCCGTTCTGCAAGATGCCCTCGACGGTGATGCGGAAGTTACTCGGCAAGGGCACTGCCCAGCGCGAACCATATAAGTTAATGCCGAGGGTGCCGGGGCCGATAAATCCGCTGGGGGAATTTTGGTCGTGCCGGAGGACGTAGACGTCGAATACCTCTTTACCGAGTAACTCGCGAAAAGTATTGTAAGTGCCCCAGATGCGGTCGCCGAGGACGGGGCGATTGAAGCGGTCACTGTGCGGGACGACCGGCGATAGAGTGAGAAACTCGAGTTTCACTTTCTTCGTAACATGGTAAAGGCGGGCCGTATCCCAAGTGCGCGCGGTAAAGGCCCATTGCGGCGAGCCGATGAGGCGCGCATCGCCATAGTTGATCATCTGGCGGCCCACGGTGAGGCCCATCCCTTGTTGCTTCTTGGCGAACAGCTCGACATAGGCCTCCTGCAAGTCGAAGGGATCGCGCACATTGCCGGGGGCGGGCAGACCGTAGAAAGGCGCGCGGGTATCCTGGGCGAGCACGGAGGCTTTGATCCAATCGAGAGGCTTAGCCGTAAGGCCGATGCGAGTGCGGATGAAATCGGCGGCCAAGTCGCGGTCGCGGCCGAAGACGGCACCCGTGCGATTCTCGGCGCGCTGACGCATTTCGAAGCTCAGTTGCAGGCGTTTACCCGTCTTCTTGGCCAATTCCTGGTTGAGTTCACGGCCAGGGTCGAATTGCGCCAGAAGTGGCGTGAAGAGGAGCGAGAATAGTACGATCATGCGAGCAATTTCGATGATACACAAACTGCGGCGGGCGGTTGTCCACCTCGCGGGCATGCTCCGCAAGGTATGCTCAAGACATGACGACTCAAGAAGTAGCCAGCCGGCTCGTTGAACTCTGCAAAGCGCACAAGAATTTCGATGCGATGAAGGAACTCTAAGCCGACCACATCGTCAGCGTGGAAGCTGTCGCTCATCCGGACGGCACCTTCGAGACAGCGGGGAAAGTAGCCGTGATTCAGAAGAGCACGGATTGGGCCGGCACCCATGAGATTCATTCGCCGGGTACCGAGGGGCCGTTTGTCGCGGACGGAAAGTTCGCGGCGGTGTTCGACTTTGACGTGACCGCCAAAGCGACGGGAACGCGAACCGCACTGCGAGAGATCGCGGTTTATAAGGTCGAAGGGGGAAAGATCGTGCATGAGGAATTTCTTTATGCGGCGGGCGACGGCGACTTGGTCAGGTAGCGGAGGTTAAGTCTGGATTAAACCCGTGACCTCGAATGCATATGGATCGTCAGTGACATTGAGGTTCGAATTAGATCATGAAAAAATTACAAGTTTCCCTATTCGGTATGATCGCGCTGGCAGGAATGCTGAGCGCGGCTCCGCAGGCGGCGGCACCCGCCAAGAGCAAGATGCCCGCCGCCGAAATGCCGGCGAAGAAAGAGGCCACCAAGGCCATGGCGCCGACTACGGTCGTCGACATCAATTCGGCATCGCTTGACGAGCTGAAGGCGTTGCCGGGCGTGGGCGATGTCTACGCTCAAAAGATCATCGACGGACGTCCTTACAAGGGCCGCAACGAGCTGGTCGATAAGAAGATCCTCCCCGAAGCGGTTTACAGCAAGATCCGCACGATGGTGAAGGCTCATCAGCCCAAGATGGCGAAGGCTGCCGCGAAGAAATAGTAGTAACCTACGGTTTCGAACAAGAAAGCGCCCCATGGCTGGAAAGCCGTGGGGCGCTTTTTCATTCGGAGCGAACGCATTCCAGCTAGGGTTCGACGACGGTAACCGTCTGGCCAGCGGGGAGGTTTTGGAGTCGCTTCACTTGGCCGCGGGGAAAGGTAATGATGGCTTCCGGAACCACGCTCTGGCTGCCGAGGCCGAAGTGGACCGTAGCGGGGCTGGAACTGGCGTAGCCGACCGCCGTCGTCGACCGGTTCACCTGGTCGCCTACGCGTACCAGCGTGCCAAGAGGCACTTCGAAAGCAATCCAATGGTTGGCGTTGGGAGCCGGATTCCGGTAGAGCACCGGGGGACCATTGAGTTGGGTAACGACGATATCGAGGTTACCGTCGCGGTCGAAGTCGGCCACGGCAGCCCCGCGGTGCAGGCCGGCTTCGCCGAACGTGGCAGGAACGAAACCGCCGGGGCGGTTCAACAGCAGCAGATTGCGCTGCCTGGACCGGCGGCTAGTAAATCGTTCGGTATTATTCTGTACGTCGCCATTGGCGGTGAAAATATCCTTGCGGCCATCGTTGTCAAAATCAAAAATACCGCAACTCCATCCGGAGTAAGTGAGCGTCGCTTTGCCCAGCTTGGTTTGGTAAGTAATATCGCGAAATAGTAACTGGCCGAGGTTCTTGAAAAGCGGATAGGTTTCGTTCGAGAGCGCGGTGAAGAAAAGGTCTTCGCGGCCGTCGTTATCCAGGTCTCGGAAGTCAGCGCCCATGCTGGAGAGCGCGCGGCCGTCGTCGTTCATCGCGACTCCAGCGCGCTCGCCGACCTCCTCAAACGTGCCGTCGCCCCGGTTACGGAACAGGAAATTCGGCACCGCGTCATTGGTGACAAACGCATCGAGTGCGCCGTCACCATCGGCGTCACCGAAGGCCACCGCCATGCCTTTGCCAATGTGTTGCCCAATGCCGGACTCCTTAGTGACATCGGTGAAGTGCCCATGATCATTGCGGAAAAGTAAGTTCGACAGGCCGGCGTAGAACTTGGGATGGCAATAGGTACGATAGCCCTCGACACGGTCACCGCAGAACGGTTCGGCGGTGGGATCCCATTGGACGTAACGGACGACGAAGAGGTCGAGGTCGCCGTCGCGGTCGTAATCGAACCAACCGCCGCCGACGGCCCAGCCTTCCACTTTCAAAGGCTGGGCCGCGAATTGTCCCTGGCCCAGATTGCGGTAAAGCGTGCTTGACCTTACCCCGGCGACGAATAAGTCGATACGCCCGTCGTGGTCGTAATCGGCGGCGGCTACGCCGATGTCGTAGCCGGTGCCACATAGGTTGGTTTTCACCTCCACGAAACGGGTGCCCGTGTTGCGGTAAAGGGTGTTACAGTCCTGGGGCGTGGACTTACGAAGGGAAGGCTGCGGGGCACCGTTGGTGAAGAAGAGGTCGACGAGGCCATCGCCGTCATAGTCGAAGGCGGCCACGCCGCCAGCCATGGTTTCGATGAGGTGCTTTTCAGGGGTCTCATGATTGCGCAGAATTGGGCCGGTGAGGAACAGGAGGGGCGCGGCAAGCAGCAGACTACCAGCCAGAATCCTGGAAAAATAAAACATTGTCTCGCCCAATTCTATTCTATGCCGCGATATTTGCGATGATGACGTTGAATGAAATGCCGTTTGCTGTTTGCGATTTTCGGGTTGAGCGTGGGATGGTTGAGTGCGCCGTTACCCAGTCAAGAGGCCAACGGCATGCGACCGGTCCTGTTGCTGCTGCGGCAGTCGCGCACGGACGAGGCGCGGGTGCAGTTAAGAAAAATGCCCGTGGATGCGGAAGTGCTCTACCAGACCGCGCGCTCGTATTTGCTGGACTTTTACCGTGTTTCCGACCCGGTGAAGCGCCGTGTCGCGTTGGGCTTGGCGATGGAGTCGTTGGCTTCCGTGCTGGCGAGGAACGCGGACCACATTCCGGCGTTGCGGGCCAAAGCGGTGATCCATGCGCGGGCCGAACTGCTCTACTACGATCCGAATTTGGCTTATGAACTGGGGGCGCGGGTGGCCAAGCTGGAGCCTCATGCGAACGCCTACCTATTGAACCTCAGCGAGTGGATGAGCGGCGAGGTGCGGTTTACTCATGAAACCGGACATCGCGTACCGCACGATCCACAGCTGGGTTTGGACCGGTCAGTCGAGTTAGTGGAGAGCGTGATGGACAACGCTCTGCCTTATAGCAATGAGGAGACGGCGGCCTATTTTCTGATGGGGCGCGTGCTTTCGCGGCAGGGCAAGTTTAAGGACTCTTTGCTCTATTTTGAACAGGTCCTCGAGCGGACGCGGGATACCGAACAGCGCATGGAGACGCTGCGCGAGTTAGGCGCTTCCAGTTACCGGATGGGCGAGTTTTACGAAGCCGCCCGGTATTTCTACTTGCTGTTGCAGATACGGATGAGCGCCGCCGACCAGTGGTTGCTGCAAGTGGCGGTGGACCAAATTCGTGGCCCAAAGCCGCTTTTGCCGAAGAACTATTACTTTCCATTTGCCGAATCACCATCGGTGCCGGGGTTGGCTTTTGAAGATATGGCCCCGGCCTTGGGCGTCGACCGGCTGGATGGGAATGGGACGTGTTCCTGGGGCGACTTCGACGGCGATGGGGACTTAGATTTATTTCTGGCCGGCAGCGGCACCTTCATGGCGGTCTTCCGGAATGATGGTGGTAAGTTTGTCGAAGTAACTGAGGCGGTGGGCTTGGGCAAAGTGCCGTCGGGCTATAGCTTGAACCTGATCGATTACGACAACGATGGGCGCTTGGACTTATACGTGTCGCTAAATGGATGGAGCGGGCCGATGAAGAACCGGCTGTTTCATAACGAAGGCGGGCGGTTTGTGGATGTATCGGCTAAGAGCGGTGCCGATGATGCGGGTTCCGGCTTTACGGCCATGTGGGGCGATCTGGATAACGACGGCTGGCTGGATTTTGTAGTGGCCAATGGCGTCTTGAAAGATGGCAGCGTGCCCCAGATTTACCGCAACAATCGCGATGGCACATTTACTAACATGACCCGGGCGGCGGGCATCAAGGAGCCAGCCGATTATGGGGCCATTGGAGTCGCGCTGGGCGACTACGACAAGGATGGCGACCTCGACATTCTGGTGAATGGCCTGGGCGGCGCGCCCAACCGCTTGTACCGGAACCAGGGGAATTGGCAGTTTGTGGACGTAGCGGCGAAAGCGGGCTTATCGCAGCCGGGGCACAACGGCTTCGTCTGCTTTTTTCTGGACTATAACAACGACGGTTGGCCGGACGTCTTGACGACCAGCCTCGCGCCGTGGGTCGACGTGGTGGAAGGGCTAAAGGCGGGCTTTGCCCCCCGCACGCTGCATCCGGATGCGACGCGGTTATTTCGCAACAAAGGCGATGGGACGTTTGAAGACGTAACCTTGAAGGCGGGCTTGGGTGCGCCGATGGGCGTGATGGGCGCGGGCGTGGCTGACTTGGACAACGATGGCTGGGTGGACTTGTATTTCGGTACGGGCGATCCGCAAATGACCCGCCTCGAGCCGAACCGTTTGTTCCATAACAATGGCAATGGCACTTTCTCGGATGTAACTCGCGCCGTTGGTTTGGCGCGGCCGGGGAACAAAGGCCACGGCGTCTCGTTTGCCGATATCGACAACGACGGCGACCTGGACTTATACGCGCAATTAGGCGGGCATTATCCGGGCGACCATGCGCGAAATGCCTTCTACAAGAATCTAAAAGGTAACCAGAATCACTGGCTGCAGGTGGAGTTACGCGGCGTGAAGAGCAACCGCTTTGCCGTGGGTGCGCAACTTACATTGCGCGCGGGGGACTTACAGATATATCGCGAAGTGAAGGGTAGCGAGGGATTTGGCTCCACCGATCCTTATTTGGCGCACTTTGGTTTAGGGGCGCGCGAAACAGTAGACGCGTTAGAGATTCGCTGGCCGAGCGGTTTGCGGCAACAGGTGAAGGTGGGCACCGCCAACAAGCGAATCGCCGTGGTGGAGGGCCAATAAAAAAGCGGTGCCCGCAAAAAGGCACCGCTTCTCTATTTTACGGCTTACCGCATTTTACCAGTAGGCTTTGAGGCCGAGCTGGATCTGACGCGGGTTGGAATTTTGGTTAGAAACCAAGGCCGGGAACACCGTGCCGAAGTTCGGATTGTTGGGGTCGGTGTTGAAGTTATCGCGACCGAAATAGTTCTTGTTCATTATGTTGAAGGCTTCCGCGCGGAACTGGATACGGAGGCGCTCTGTAATCTGCGTGTTCTTAACGATGGACGCATCCATCGTAGCGGCGTGGTGCTTGCGGATTTGTCCGGAGCGGAAGGGTGCCGAGCGCGGAGCGTAGTTGGGCAACTGGAGCCAGGAGGCATCCGACGGATTGGCGGAGCAGCCGTTGGCGATGGAGTAGGGTTGCACGACGGTGGTGCCATCGTTGAACAGACGGGCCACGCAGGGGCTCCATCCGCGAACCTGATTCGCTTTCCAGTCGACATTCTTCACTTGCGGATCCTTCAACTGGATGACATTACCCGGCAGGTCATTCGGTTCACCACTGGCGTTGGTGTAGAAAGTGGTTGCTTCCCAACCGCCAATGAATTTATTGGTCAAGCTGGAGGCACCAGCGCCGAACTTCTTGCCTTTGCCAAAGGGCAGTTCATAGATCGCCGTGAATTTAAGGAAATGCGGACGATCGTTGAAGTAGAGGCCCTGCTGTTGGATATTAGCGAACGGGTCGGTGTAGTCGACGCGTTCGGTGGTCTTACTGAACGTGTAATTGGTGAGCACCATGAGGCCACCGGACACGCGCTGGTTGTAATTCACCTGCGCCGAGTTATACCAGGCCGAGGAGCCGTTACGGCCTTGTTCCAGCAAGTCGCCGCTGAACTGCGGGAAGGGACGGTTCAGGTTGTAGCGGCTGATGCTGTCGGCCGTAAAATAAGTGGTACCGCGGAACGGTTCCACACCCTTGAACGGATTCGGGAGTAACTGATCGCAGAAGGCAACCGTGCCGCCCTCAAGCGGGTTACACGTCTTGCGGAAGGCCAAGGAAGGGATGTTATAGGCCTTCTGATTATTCAGGTCGATGGAGCGGCTGCCCACGTAAGTGAGTTCGAGCGACGCCGTCCGGGCAATCTGCCGTTGGATGCCGACGGAAAATTGATGCACTTTCGGAGTGACGAAATTAGGATTGAACCAATTGTTATTGCGTCCGGCGAAGGTGGCATTGCCGAGGCTGGAACCGGAAGGCAATCCGATACCGCCAGGGTAAGGATTCCCCAGGAGGCCGGGAACCACCGTGCGGCCGCCATCGAGCGAATTGACGAGGGGCGTGTTGGTGGAGAAACCAGCGGTCTGCAGGGCATTGTTATTCGGATTGAGATAATAGAGTCCCCAACCACCGCGAAGAACGGTTTTGTCGTTGAGTTGGAAAGCCGCTCCGACGCGGCCCTGGAAGTTATTCAGATCGTTCTTGGCGGCCAACCGGGAATTACCGTTGATCCCGGCGAACTGAATGCCACCCTTCAAGTCCTTGAGGTTCGGATAGAGCGCGACGTTCGGAGCCGAGATTTGCGCGGCGATGGGGCTCGAGACCGTGGCATCGAAGCCACGATTCTGGCGGTTCCACTTTTCGTCGGGAGCGCCGTTATAATCCCAGCGAATGCCCAGGTTGAGCGTCAGGCGCCGGGAAACTTTCCAGTCGTCGTGGAAATAAGGCGCAAAGTACCATTGGCGGTTGAAAGGGTAAAGCGGGTAGTTCTGGCTACCGCTGACGCCGCCCAGCAGAAAGCTGGCGTAACCATCGCCTGCCGTCGATTCGCCTTGATTCCAGATCCGCTGCGTGAAGCCGGTTTCGCCGTTAAACTGCAGGATGTTACCGCTGTTCTGTTGTAGATAGTGAATGCGGCGGAAATCGATGCCCATCTTCATGGTGTGCGTTCCACGGATTTTGGTGACGTTGGCCGCGAGGTTGTAGTTATTGGTGAAGTTCAAGCCTTGATAACGGCCGAGGTTGCTATAGCCGCTGCTCTGCCAAAGTCCGAAGTAAGTGGGGCCGGGCAGGCTCTTGATCAAACTGGACGGTAAGCCGAGACTGGTGAGGTCAAAGGCTTCATTGGCACGGCCAAAACCTTTTTCGATGAAGCGGTTGTAAGAGCCACGGACGTTGATGACCAGGGTGGGGGCGGCGGTCCAGAGCCAATCGGCGACGTAGGCGTCGTTGATGCGTTGGAAGGGCTGTTGGCCATCGGTGCCGACCTTGTTGTCGATGCCATTGACGGCGCGATCTTCCGTCCGGTCGTTCGAAGCATGGCGGAAATAGGCCCGGTGTTTGTCGCCGAAGTTCCAATCGAATTTCAGGATGAGGTTATAGAACTTATCGTTGGCAACATAGTTCGGCAAGCGGAAGTTCGCCGTGGAGTAGCGGAGGTTGCCCGTGGTGGCCGCGTTCGGCAGGGGCATGAACTTGGTAACGGCGAGGGCGACGGGATTCAGGCGGCTGGCCGGAATGATGTTGTTCGGGAACGGGATCCGGACGGGGTCGCCGTTAGCCGCGAGTGACGACGGAATCGGATCGTAAATGGAAATTGCCGCGCCGGCCGCATTGCGCAACTTCGAGAAATCGCCCGTGCGCATTTCGGGTTCCGGGAAAGAATTGGTGAGGGGACCAGGCGTGGCTTCACGATAGTTTTCGAAGCTACCAAGATAGAAGAGCTTCACCGCCGAGTCCTTACGAAGGAGCTTCGGGATGTAGACCGGTCCTTCGAGTTGGAAGCCATACTGGTCAAGCGTGTGGGCGGCGCGGTTGTTCTTGATTCCGGCGCGTTGCGGCACAGCGTTGCTCTGGAAAGTGTTCGCATCGAGCCAAGGGCGGCGGGCGAATTCCCAGCCGGTGGCGTGAAAGGTCTGGGTGCCGGACTTGAGCACGACGTTGAAAACGCCGCCGCCGGTCTTACCATATTGCGCGTCGTAAGAGTTCTGTTGAACGTTGAACTCCTGCACCGCGTCGACGATGGGGACGTAGGCAATATTGTTGCCGCCGGCTTGAGCGTTGTTGGGCGCGCCGTCCATCATGAATTCGTTATTCGATTCGCGGCCGCCGTTGACTGACCATTGGGCGATCGCGCCATTGTCGAAGGGACGCTGCCAGATCGCCGCGCCGCGAAAGACGACGCCGGACATCATGGTGCCGAGCATAAAGGGATTGCGTCCGTTGAGCGGAAGCTCAGAGACGGCCATCGAATTGACGACGCCCGAGCGGGACGCGGTCTGCGTTTCGAGCAACGCGGCTTCCCCGGTGACGTTCACCGTGTCCGTCAGCGCGCCCACTTCGAGCACGACGTCGATACCGGCGATTTGGGCCACTTGCAGCGTGAGGTTTTCACGGTTGCTGACCTTGAAGCCCTGGGCAGTGACGGTGAGTTTGTAACCGCCGGGCCGCAGGAACGGAATGGTATAGGCACCGGATCCGTCGGTAGTCGCGGTGGATGTTTCGTTGGTGGCGGTGTTGACCGCGCGGATGGTGGCATTGGGAACGATGGAGCCCGACGAATCGAGTACCCGCCCGGTGATGGTGGCACGAAATTCTTGCGCCAGCGCAAAGCTGGCGAGTAAGCATAGAGCCCAGAAGACTCTGACAGACAAATACATGTTGGCCCCTAATCCCACTGGGGAAAGCCCCCGATGGTAAAATACTTCTGGAAGCATATCAGAAATCGGATGCCGGCAATCAGCCGGTCACCCGCCCGGCTAGCGGCGATTGGCGCGGTGGAGGGCGGATTCAAGTTCGGCTTGCGTCCAGGCGGTGGAGATAAAGAGCTCCTGACGCGCGCCGGCGCTCAGCGCGATCGCCTTCCAGCCGTTACTGGTCGGCACCGTGACATGGACCTTTACCTCACCCTTGGCGTCGCGGACCGGCCGGATGACGCCCGGAATGACGGAGCGAATTTCCGGATTTTCATTCAGCAATCGCTCAAGTAAGCCACGGACGCCGTCAATGATGCTGTGTTCGATCTTGAGTTTGCCCTGCACCTTGCGCAGCTTCATTTGAAGCGCTTCCGGTAGAAGAAGTCGAGGCCGAAGACGCCGTTTTCGTCGCGGATGGCGAGAGCGGAGAATTCGCGGGAGAAATCCCATTCGACGCTGACGATTTGTTGTTGGGTGCGGTTGAGGTTGGTGATGAAAGTGACGGTGATGTCGCGCGATACCTGCTGCTCGATGGTGAGGCGGGCTTGGGCGGTATTTTCGAGGCCGGTGAGTTGCGGGTCAATCCGGACGCGGCTGACCCCGAAAAGGCGTTGGAGCCGGCCGGTGATGGGTGCCGCCACCGCTTGGCCGAGTAGAGCGCTACTGGCGCCTTGCAAGAAGGTGGGGCTCTGCACGTTGGCACCGCTGGCGACGGAGCCATTGGGCGTCCGCCCGACGGTCAGTAAGGCGAGGATCTCGGACGATTGTAACGGAGGGTCTGACCGGTAGGATAGATTCAACTTACTCGCCGGGCCAGAGAAATTGATGGTGACAATCACGCCGCGCACCCGGGTCTGCAAATCCAGATTGATCACCGGCTCGATTTTCGTCTGGTTATAGAAATTCACCTCGCCCCGGTCAATGGTATATTTCGTGCCGAAAAAACTAATTTCGCCTTGCGTAAATGAGGTACGCCCGAGTAACACGGGCCTCGCCGGAGCGCCACGGAGGCGCAGGTTGACTTCGGCCTCCACATTCTGCGTCAGCGACGTGGTCACCTGCGCGTTGAGCGCGGTGTCGATCCGCACGTCGAACAACATGTTTTTGAGGAATTCGTTTTCGATGCGCGTCGGCGTGGTGTTGGCTTTGCTGGATTCTGCAATTAAAGTACCTAAGTCAGTGCGAGGAGTCAAGGCCGCCCGCAACAACGTCACGGAGCCCGATAGTAAGCTTCGGGAAGCGCTGCCGGCGAGAGTAAGAGAGCTGTTCACCGCCGTGCTGACGCCTTCGGGATAACGAACCCGCACGTTGTCAGCCTGGGCCTGCAGTTGATAGTTTAGTTCCCCGGCGAAGCCAATAAAACCGCCCAAATGAATGGTGCCGCCGCCCGATTGAGCCGTGAGGTTCTCGAGCCGCGCTCGCGAGCGATCGAAGAAGACGACGCCGTTTACTTTTTCGAGGCCGTTGGGGACATCGCGTAAGAAGAAAGAAGCATCTCGTAACTGCATGCGTCCCGCCATCACTGGTTGAGTGAGTGAACCACGTAAGGTAAGGTCGAGGCTAGATCCGCCGGCGGCGAGTAAGTCGGCTTTCAGCGCCGAAAGGATAGCCAGATTGGCCTCGCCCACGACGTGGACATTGGCGGTGGCCGGTCCGTTGACGGTGACCAGGCCGGTAGCCGTCAGCTTGGTGTCTTTCGCGGAAAAACGGGCCTGTTTCAGATCGAAGCCTTTGGCGTCGTAAGTGATTTCCACGGGGCCTTCATTCCGGAGAGTAAAGTCGCGCCGGGCAGCTTCGCTCATCGCTTGGCGGGGCATCATTTCCAACTGGCTAATCTTGACGGCACCTTGCAGCGCCCCGGGTTCGCGCAGATTGCCGCGCATGGTGCCGTTTGCCTCCAAGCGCAGGTCGAAAGGGCTGGCGTCGCCGCCCGCCGGCTGATTGGCGATCAGCCCCTGAAAGTCGTCAAATCGCGCGCCTTTTACATCGAATTGTCCTTGACCCGCCATCAAGCCCGTCAGTTGCCATTGCGAGGTGGCAGTGACGGCGGCACCCCGTAAAAGACCACTTGCGGTGAGATTCAGTAGACCGGCTTCGGACCGCGCATGAATGGTGAGCGCACCCAAAGGTTTACCCTCATAAGAAGCCTGTTGGACCACCGCGCGGCCATCGAGCGAATTAAAGTCCGGTTGGCCGTTGGTTAGACGTCCGCGGGCCCGGCCATCGATCTCAAGGCGTCCGGACCAAAGGGGCCAGCGATCGTGAAACTGGGGCAGCCTTTCGAGCAGAAAGCCCGATCCCTTGGCATTCCCTTGAAACGCGCCGTTGCGCCAATCATTTGGCTCGTGGACGTAAGTTCCGGCAACTTCAACCGGCTGGCGATCGAGGCTTAGACGTCCATTGCGAACGTCAACCTGCTCGCGGGTGTAAGTGACACGCCCAGTTACGTTGCCCAGTAGTTGGCCTTGATAAGACGCGTCAGTCCATTCGAGAGGGCCATCGAGTTTAGGGTCCTGAAGGTTGCCTGTAACGTCAGCGGTACCTTTCAGCCGGCCGCCCCCGCCAGTGACATAGGGCGCGACGTCGATACCAGACGCGGAGAGGCGGCCTTGAATGATACTAGCGCCGCGGGTTTCCCAATCGAAAAGCGAAACCTCCAACGCGCCGGTTACTAACTGAGGTCCGCGCGAGACCTCCAGTTGGTCGAGTTTGAGCGACGTGGCCCGCGCCTCCACGCGGGCTTGTGCGCGTTCAATTTTCTCGCCCTGGTAGGTAATCAGGTTAGCCATCAGCTGACCCCGGGCAACGGGGGCGCTGGTGCCGCCACTCACGAGACCGCGAAATGTAAGGTGGCCCCCATTTTCAATACGGAGGGGCAGCCGATTGACAAAAGGTAACTCCGCGAGGTTGGCTGTCGTGAGGTCGACGTCAAGGCCGCTCAATAGATTGCCGGCGGCATCGATCTTAGTCGAATTTGACTCTAAATGAGTCGCGCTCAGGCGGACGTCGCGGGTACGCGAGTCGTAGAACAGGTTGACGGCTCCGCTGAGCGCGCGGTCGCCATCAGTGGGCATTAGGGTAAGGTGCGCCGTTACTCTGGTAGCCCCCAATGCGCCTACGACGTCAACTGGGCCATAGACCAGCGAGCCCCAGGAAGGCAGTGACGGATCGAAGAGATGTTGGGCATCGTCGAACCGGACATTGCCGACGGTGCCGCGCAGGCGATAGTCGTGGGAACTGGCGGCAAGTGTTCCTCGAAAGCTGCCTTGGCTTGAATCGGCGCGCAGCTTCTTCACGTTAACGCTGTGTCCTTTGGCGGGCGAAAAAGCATAAGCGGTGCCGCCACTCACATTCACGCCTCGTAACTCGATCCGCTCGTCACGGTAGCCGAGGTTCTTGCCCGCTACCGTTCCTAAAAATGCCCAACCGTTACGGTAAGTAACTTCGCCATTGGCTTCGGCGTCGCCTTGGGGTAAGAGGGGAAATTGAAATTGACTGACTAAGTCACGGACGGGGCCGGTCGCTTTTATTTTCGTCGTGAGAACGAGCTTCAGCCAATCCTGCAACTGTCCGGTAGCTTCCAGCCGGAGCCCGCCCATGGAGGCCCTTAGGTTGTCAAATTGCACGCCATTTGCCTCGAGCGTGACGCCACTCGCTAAGTTGAAGTGTAACTCGCGAACGCCAGGTAGCTTCAACGCAATGCGCTCGCCCTTCACGGTTCCCCGGTACCGGCCGGCGTCAAGCGTGAGAGCCAGATCAAGATCCTCACCGTGAAAGTCAAAGGGAATTTCCTGATGATTCCAGGAGAACGTACCGTGTTCGGCATCCACTCGATTGATGCCCACTCTCAGCAGATCGGCGATCACTTCGTCGGGCCGGCGCATCCGCCGCCGGGGCAGGTTAGTGGAGCCGTCAGGATAAGTGACGATGTACACGTGGGGGTTGCGCAACCGCACGGCGCGTAAGTCGACGTTGGGGCTGACGACGGACAGAATCTTTAGAGTAATTTCGGCTTCGGAAATCTGGACAAACGGAGGATCGCCGGCGGCTTCTTTCCCGCGGATGGTGATATCGCGAAGGCGGATGACGCCCCGTTGCCAGTCCCAATCGAACTGTCCAAAGGTAGCGCGAGCGCCGGTGGCTTTTTCAATTTCGGCGATCGCGCGCGCGCGTAACTTGACGGAGAGCCAGTCGGAGCGCCAGAGTAAGGTCGCGGCGAGAAGCAGAACCAGGAGAAGGGCGGCGAGAGCCACAAACATTTTGCGGATGCGGGTCATTCGTGGCCAAAGACCTCTTCGCGGTACCGAATGCTGACCTGGGTGCGGGTGAAGCTAATCCAGCGGTCCAGTTGGTTGTCGATGCGTTCCTGCAAGAGAATCTCTTCGACGGCCGTGGCGGCGGCTTCCGGAGTGGGCGGTGGCTCATTCGTCCGGGCTCGCCAGCCGGGCAGGAACTTCCGCTCGTAGTAATCGCGGATGTCGCCGGGCGCAATTTGAATGCCGGGGCGGAAGCGAAACTCAATAAAGCGAAGCACGGTAAGCTGCCAGAGAAACGCGGCTCGCAATTCGGTATCCGTCACTTGGGCGTTCTTCAGGGCGGCTTGGTATTGACCCGCGTCGTTGTTAAAGCGGCTGAACTTAAAAGCGGCCAACAACGGCTCAGCCACGGAAGGCTCCGGAATCGCGTAACGCGTGGTTTCGATTTCGCGGCGGATGAGGGCCTGTTGAATTAAGCGGTCCGCCGCGTCGCGTTTCGAGTCGCCATCCAAGCGAAGGGGAATGCCTTCGAGCAGAGCCCTCATCCGTAAATGCTCGAGTAACTCGCTTTCAGTAATGACCGTGGCGCCGACACTCACCGCCACCCGATCGATCAATTCGGCGCGCGTCGAGGCGGCTAAGCAGAGTAAGAGAGCAAAGCGCATCAGAAAGCCTGCCCTAGCGAAAAATGAAAAGCGAATTGGCTTACCCGTTGCTGGGTAGCGATGCCGCGTTGAAATAGCAGGTCTTGATAAGTACCTTGAAAGCCCTGGAAGCGCGGCGAATTCGGACTGTAGCCAATGTCAACGCGAATGGGTCCGGCCGGCGTGCGGTACCGGACGCCAATGCCGACGGTATGCACGAGATAGTTAAAGTCGGCTAGGTTGCGTTGTTGCGAGCGAAAGCTGATCTGGTTAAATTTGGTGTAAACGTTACCGGCGTCGTGAAACAGCACGCCGCTCAGGTTATCGCCCACCAAGGGGAGCCGCAGTTCTAAGCCATTGATCATAACGGCCTTACCGCCGACGGGAAAGCCAGTGACTAAGTCACGCGGACCAGCCTGGTTTTCCGCGAATCCACGATGCGAGTTCGCCCCGCCCGAAAAGAAGCGCTCCGGCAGTGGTACGTCGCGGGCTGGGTTCGCGCTGAGGCCATACTGCCAACCCACGGTAAGTGTGCGGGCAAAGACTAAGTCACGGCCGAGTTTATAGTAGGAGGAGTTACGGCCCAGAAAGCGGATGAAGTCGGATTCGGAGGTAAGCGCGCGGGTGGAGACGGCAGTATCAAGGGTGTTATACCAGCCGCGTTTAGCGTCCAGCGGATCGTCGCGCCGGTCCTGAATAAAGGTGATCGACGCGATGCCCAACCGCACGGGTTGCGACAAGAGGGGAATCAGCTGCGGCTCTATTTTAAGCGTGCCAGCGTCTACCGCCACCCGGCGGTAAGTGAGACGGTATTGAATGTTATTGGCGCGCGAGAGCCGCTGGCCTAACTGGGCGGACGCCTCGCGACGCCGGGCATCGAACGTGCGCACGTTGCGCGAGTCATCGTAAATGGCAGTGAAGATCAAATTGAGTTTGTCGCTATTACGAAATTGGGGAGCTAAGTAAGAGGCGACCAAGCGGCGTTGGACGTTGGAAATACGAGTCTGGACGCCCGCCGTGTGCCCTACGCCGAACATGTTACTGCGCGACACACCCAGCAGGATGCGCGGGCTGAAACCTGCGGTGCCGGCGGGTGAATCCAGACTAGTAATGCCTCCGCCGATATTGGCGATCTGGGCCCCGGCACCGAACGTAAACGAGTACTTACGAGCTTCTTCCACCTGAAAGAGGACATACTTACTGGCCTCGGCTCCGTCGGGATTTTGCAGGGCCATGTCGACGCGAGAAAAGATGCCTAAGTCGGAAAGCCGGCGTTGGGTCGCCAACATCTGGCCCTGCGAAATCGGATCGCCCGCCGCGAGGCCCAGGCGGCTGGCGACGAGCCCATTGTCGGTCGACTCCAGACCTTCCACGATCACCTGACGGATAAACTGTGGCCGGCCCTCCTGCACAATGAACTTGATATTGGCTCGACGCACTGTCTTGTCGCTCTCTACCGCCGCTTCCACACTGGCGTTCGGAAAGCCATTATTGTAGAACTCATTCAGCAGCGCATCGCGGTCAGCCGCCAGGCCAGTTTCGCTGTAAGGCTGGCCGGTTTGCGATTGCAGAATACCCCGCAAATAGTCAAGCCGCTCGGGCTTAACGCCCTCCAGATTCACTTGCCCCACCAGCCACTGCTCGCCTTCCTTCACGTTCACGTAGACGGCTTGGTCATAGATTTTACCTTGCTGCGCTTCCTGCACCCGGGAAGTGACTTCCACATCGAGAAAGCCGTTGGTGCGGTAGAGCTCTTCAATCGCCACGCGGTCCTGCGCGAGCAGCCTTTCGCTATAGCGGCCGTGCCGATAGCGCAGCCAGGTGGCGGGCGTGGTTTGGACGCGCTCCAGCAAGGTCCGCCGGTTGAAATATCGATTGCCCGTTAGCTCAAGCGAAATGAGGCGGTAGCGGTCGCCCCGCGCGATCTGGTAGTCGATCGTGCGCCGCCCATCCCGGTCGTCGATGCCATAGTTGACATCCACATCGAAGTAGCCATCGGCTTGGAAATATTGTTCGATGCTACGCGCCCCTTCGAGCAATAGGGCGCGATCGACGCTCTGCTCCTGATAAATCGGCGTAAGTTGGCGCAGCCGGGCGGGCGAAAGCTTAGCGCCCGTGGTGCGGACCGCCACCGGAGCGCCCGCCTCGATTCGGACGATCGGCTTCACCGTCGGCCGCAGGCCCTGGGCCGGCAAATATCGCACCCCCTCAAGCACGATGCTGGCCATTAAAAAATTCTTCTTAATGTAAGTGCGCCGGATGCGATCAATGCCATTTTGCACCCGGCTCTGCGTCATGGGCTTCCAGCCCCAGGGCCATTGGGCAAAAAGCCCCAGGAGGTAGGGCCAACGGCTGGCGCGGATTACCGCCCGCGGGCTTTGCACGAGATTACCAACTAACTCTGGCGCACTCAGGCGGGCGCGTGGACCGGCGCTCACCTTAAAAAATACACTCACCGATTGCGTAACTGGATCGCGGCGGATTTCCTGTTCGATCTTGTTTTCGTAAAAGCCATTGAGCCGCAGGGTATTGGCCAAACCCTCTACCGCCTGGTTGATCTGGCCAGGCTCAAAAGTGGTCCCCAGTTCCAGTTTGGTGGAATTGTTCAGCTGTCCGCCGGTGGGCGGGTCAGGTACGCCAGTGATGACCACGCGGCCCATGAACCAATTAACGGTGGTCCGGATGACGAGGTCAACTTCTTCGCCCACCACGTCGCCTTCAATGCCGATGGTGTCGAAGCGATTGGTTTTGTAGAGTTCCGCGATGGCTTGGCGCACCACCAGCCGGGATAAACGGTCGCCGGCCTTGAGCGGCAGGATCGCCCGTAACTCCAACTCAGGCAATGGCTGCTGGGCGGGCTCGAAGCGGATGGCGCGAATGGGACGGCCTGCCAGCACGTCGCTTTCAGAGGGCGGGGGAACGACCTGAGCCGCAGCACTCCAAACGAAAATTCCAACTAGCAGGACGCTGGACGGGGGCACGTGCCTCCATCCTACCAAAGCGCCTGAAAAAAGGCCTAATCGTTGTTAACGCAGGCGCTGAACGATCATTTTTTTCGCGGACTCAAGCAATTGCTTGGCCTGCGGCAAGCTGTCGATGCCCTTCAACACCTGCGGATCGATCTCAATCGCGTACTTGCGCGCTTCGTCGACGCCAAAGGCGGTGATGGAGAACTCGTACTTCACTCGTTGCTTCAGCCAGGTATTGTTCTCAGCCCATTCGGCTTCAGTGAACTCGAACTTGTTCTTCAGCAGGTAGGCGTGCAGGTCAATCAACAGGTCCTGGTCAGGCTCCCAATTGGCGGGCAGCTTGGCTTCCTTGTCGCCAAAATGCTTGGCGGTGAAGTTGAAAAAAGCCGCCTTGCGCAGCAATTCGACCTGGAAACGATTGAGCTTTTCGGGGGTAAACTTCTGATCCGGCGAAATGCCACCGCCACCGTAGACCGTGCGGCCGCCATCGGTCATCTTTACGTCTTGCAGATTCTTGGTGTCGGTATTCTTCGCGTAGTAATAGTCGAAGAAGGATTTATGCGAGTAGTCGCGCTGAATGAGGCGATCGCTGGGCGTGTAGTACTTGGCGGTGGTGAGCGCGAGGCCCGTATCTTCGTTGAGCGGATAGACGGTTTGCACCAAACCCTTGCCGAAGGTGTTGTCGCCGAGCACCCAGGCACGGTCATGGTCCTGCAAGGCACCCGAGACGATTTCGGCCGCCGATGCGGAGTAGCGATTCACCAGCACGACGATCGGATAATCGAGACCATGGTTGCCGTTTTGCGCCATATACCGCTTTTCCGGCGAGGATCGACCGCGATGCGAAACAACCTTCTGCCCTTTTTGGAGGAACCGGTCGGCGACATTCACACCCTCGTTCAGCAAGCCGCCAGGGTTGTCGCGCAGATCCAAAACGAGGCCCTTCACATTCTTCTCGCCCAAGCGCTTGAAATTGTCTTCCACTTCGCGGCTCGTATTCTCGTTAAAGCTCTCCACGTCCAGATACATGATGCCGGGCTTCAGCCAGAAGGCATCCTGCACACTCTTGCGCGGAATTTCGTCGCGAATAATGTTGAGGATCAATTGCTTGTCCAGGCCTTCGCGAGCGATGCCGATCTGCACCTTGGTGCCCCGCGGACCCTTTAACAAATCGGCCACTTCACTGGTGGTGAGGCCGTCGGTTTTCTTGTCGTTCACTTCCATGATCATGTCGCCGGGCCGGATGCCGGCCTTATAAGCCGGGCTGCCGGTGAAGGGAGCGATCACCATGGTGTTGTTGTTTTTGGGGCCCACTGACATGCCGACGCCGTAGTAGCGCCCACGTTGATCCTCGCGAATCTGCTTGTAGTCCTTCGGGTCGAAAAAGTTGCTGTGGGGGTCAAGCGTGCGCAGCATGCCCGGAATGGCACCCTTATAGATGGCTTTATCCGGCGTCACCTTGTCGGCGTAATTGTCTTCCACCAGCGAAAAAACGCGGGTGAAGAGCTTCTGCGATTCACGCAGGTCATCCTCCGTGGTGGCCGCGCTTACCTCTTCGGGTCCGGGCGCGAAGAAGCCGCCCAACAAGGCCGACATCGTAATGATTAACGGAACGAAGAAGAAAGAACGCCGTCCACGAGCCATTTGCCAGGAACCCCCTTAGGTTCAATTTCTAGTCTAACGCCAATTCCAGTCTACAAAATAGAGACGCCGCAATTCGAAATCGGTTGCGCCCGGCGCTCATTTCTCGTGGCCGGACGCGGCTTGATTCGGCTCCCAGAGGGTTTCCGGTACCTTGAGGACCTTGCACGCCCAGCGGCTCCACACAAAAAGCGCGTCCGACAGCCGGTTCAGGTACTGAATCGCTTCGTCCGGCACCTCCTCATCGTGGGCGAGGGCCACGGCGATCCGCTCGGCGCGCCGGCAAATGGTGCGGCAGGCATGCAATTCCGTATTCAATCGGCAGCCACCCGGCAAGACGAACGAGTGCAGCGACGGCAACCCGTCATTGAAGGCGTCGATCTCGGTCTCCAACTGCGTCACTTCGACGGCGGTGACGCGCGGCTGTTTGGGATGCACATCCTCCGGCTTGGTTGCCAGGATGGAGCCCAGGTTAAATAGTTCGTGCTGGACGCGGTGCAGAATCTTGGCGAGCTTCGCGGTCGAGGCCTTTTCTTCGGCCGACAGGCGCGCCATCCCGATGAAAGAGTTCAGTTCGTCCACCGTGCCGTAACAGTCGATGCGCAAGGTGTCTTTGCCGACGCGCTGACCGCCGACCAGGCTGGTTTTGCCACTATCGCCGCCGCGGGTGTAGATGCGATTCAGGGCGAGACGCGGCTCGTTGAAGGTTTTGTCGCTACTCATCTACAGATGGGATGCCTGGCGATAGAGCAGGATTCAGGCGATTTCGGCCGCCGCCAGCGCTTGCGCCAAATCGGCCACCAAATCCTCGGGATGCTCCAAGCCGATCGACATGCGGAGCAAGTTGCGCGGCGTGGCGGTCGGCTGATCCTCCACCGAGGCCCGGTGCTCAATAAAACTATGCGGTCCGCCCAGGCTGGTGGCGCGCGTGAAGACGTGCGTTTGGGCGGCCACCCGCCGGGCGACGGCCTCGCCGCCGCGCAGCAGAAACGAGACCATGCCGCCAAAGCCATTCATTTGGCGCGCGGCGACGGCGTGGTCCGGATGCGACTCCAGCCCGGGATAGTAGACTCGCTCTACCGCCGGATGCGCCTCCAGGAAACGCGCCACCCGCAACGCGTTTTCGCCATGCGCCCGCATGCGCCAAGGCAAGGTGGAAATGCCGCGGAGCGTTAGCCAGCAATCGAATGCCGAAGGCACCATGCCGCCATGAATCTGCGCCGTGTGGCACCGCTCGAATAAGTAATTGTCGTGCTTGGTGATCAACACCCCGCCCACGCAGTCGCTGTGGCCGTTCAAATATTTGGTGGTCGAATGCGTCACCATGTCAATGCCGTATTCGAGCGGCCGTTGGCAGGCGGGCGTCGAGAAGGTGGCGTCGCAAACGGTGATGGCTTTGGTCCCTTGCGAGATTCTGGCGATCGCGGCCAGATCCGTCACTTTGAGGAGCGGATTCGACGGCGTCTCGATCCAGATGAGCCGCGTTTCGGGGCGGATCGCCGCTTGCACTGCGGCGAGGTCGGTCATGTCGACGTAGGTTACTGACAAAGGCCATTTGCCGAATAGTTTGCCGGTGACTTTGCGGAGGCAGTAATAGACGTCGTCCGGTGCGACGATATGGTCGCCCGGTTCGAGCCCCTGCACGATCGCCGTCACCACCGCCAGGCCGGACGAAAAGACCAGCGCCTGACGCCCGCCTTCCAGCTTCGCCAGACACTCCTCCAGCATCTGCCGGTTCGGGTTGCCTTCGCGCGAATAGCTGAATCCGCGGCTATATTGGCCGTCGGCATCGCGTTCGAATGTGCTTGACAGGTGAATCGCGGGCGTCACATCGCCGGTGGCTTCGATGCGGCGTCCGGCATGGACGGCCAGGGTTTCAAGATGCATGCTACCGATTCTATCAGCCTCTTTGTTTTTGAGCCGCCTGTGCTTCAGGCCGCCCCTTCGTTCGCTTTTACTGCCATCTTCGGGCTCCATTCGACCTATTTTGTTACCCATTTCCCGGTCTCAAAAAGGTGCTGAACGGGCGACGAATCGAAGCCAGGAGTTTTTGATTCTATTTGGCTTTTTGCCGAAATACGAAACCAAGCCAATTTGACGGGCATGGGGGCCGCCCATGATTTGAGCTTAGGGGATTGTCAAGCGGTTTTGGCGGGGTGGTGCGGCGATGTCGTTGATTCGGCTATAGATGAAGAAAGCGTCGGACCGTGACCATGGACGGCTCCGGAGGACGCGGCGACGTTTCAGGCGGCGGATCGTTGTAAGGCGGCGGCGCATTCGCGGCAGCGCAAGGCTCGGGGATGGCCTGGGCTGAGACGCGTTTCCCATTGGTCGGCCGCTTGAAGGTAGGCCTTGTGGGCGGCGTCGACATGTCCTAAAGCTTCTTCTACTTCGGCCAGCGTCTCCCAGACCGGCATGTCCTCGGGATCTTCCATGTGCCGTTTTTCGCTCTCTTCAAACTGAATGGTGGCGCGTAATCCCTCCGCTGCAGTTTCAAAGTCTCCCTGGTAGAGCAGCCATTCATCCTGACAACCGACCTTGAAAAGCGTCCTGGTGGCTGGCTTAGGCAGAGTAGGATTCTCAAAAGCTTTCCTGGTGAGGTGGGCGACGCGGGCGAGCGTCATTTGTGCCTCGCCTTTTTCGCCATTGCGCCATAAGGCGCGCCCTAGCTCTTGCAGAGGAAAAATAAGTTCGGCACTGTCTGGCCCCACGGCTTGCTGGATTTCGGCAATGGCTTGGCGGAAGAGCGCTATGGCTTCACCGTACTTGCTTTGCGCCACCACGATGCGGGCCAGAAAACGATAGATCTCGCCGACGGCGAGAGGGTTGTAGCCTCAGGTGACGGCCCGCGCTTGTTGGAGCTGTTCAAAGGTGAGTTCCGCACTGCGATCGAGTTGACCGGCGCGGTAAAGCACTTTCGCCATCGCACCTTGACCGGCCCGGATGCGCATTCTCCAGAGCGCGCCGGAGTGGGAGTTGGCGAAGGCCTCGGCTTGCTGGAGGAGACGCTCGGCAGCGGCCAAATCGCCGCTTTGCTGAGCTTGGGCAGCCTCGGTGTAGATCTTGTTCCAGTGACGGGCCAACCGGAACTTCTTACTAAGCCAGACGATGATGGCGGTGGTGAGAAGGGCGATGACTAAGAAAGCGAACATGCTAAGGCCTCTCGGATTTGTTTGGCTTTGCGCCGGTAAAGATCGCGCTCTGTGTCACGGTGGAGACGATCGAGGAGCGTGGCCTGTTTCTCCATCTGCTTGGCGACTTCGGCATGGTTTTCGCCCAAGGCTCGTTGGAAGGCCATGAGTGCCGAGGTGCGCAGTTGCTCCGCCTCCGCCCAGCGCTCCTGCTCTTCCCGAAGCCGAGCGTAGGTGTCGAAGGTATGGCCCACCTCCGGCGTAGCAAACTTCGCAAGCACCTCACTGGCCTGTTGAAGATTGCGTTCGGCCTCGGTGAAGCGTTTGACATCAACGTAGGCTTCACCGAGATTCAGGCGAGCGATCCCGATCTCTAAAGAACTTTCAGCGCGGTGGGCCAGTTGAATGACGAGCCCCTCTTCGAGAATGGTGACGGCATCGTGAGCTTGGCCCGCCCGGGTTAAGACGACGCCAAGATTGCAGAGGCTGCGGCCGAGTTGCAGGCTCTGCGCACCCTTCCAGGCGCGCCATTCATCGACGATTCGCCGCATGACGGCGCTCGCTTGATCGTAAAGCTCCACTTCATTCAAGGCACCGGCCAAACCCTCCAGGTGTGCCATAAAGATGATGTTTCGGGACTCCTGGTGCTGGGCGAAAAACGCGGCGGCTTGCTGCACGCGAGCGCGGCCTTCCTCGCGACGTCCGCGCTCGTACTCGATTTGGCCGAGATGAAAGAGGGCGACTGCGGTGTCGAGGTGGTGCTCGCCTTTGGTACGGAGCAGACGCTCCAACTGGGCGCGAACGAGGGGCAAGGCACGGTCAGTCCTGCCGAGGACCATGTGGAAGGTGAGGCGCAGTTGGATCCAATATTCGTAGAGGAAGATACGGACGACGGCGATGGCAAAGAGGGTGATGAGTGCCAGAGCCGCGAGAAAAGTCCACATGAGGGTAGATCGACGGCTAGCAACGGGGACTTTAGCGGCGGGCCACGTCTCGCGGACAATGGGAAGACGTGTCAGAATTTCAGTTACGATGAGCAACGTTGGGCGATGAGCGGACGCATGATGAAACGGTCGATGTCGTTGGCTGGCTTGCTGCTGGTTTCTGTCAGCGCTTGGGGGGCACCGGGTCCCGTGTTATGGCCTGGCTGTGCGGGTTGCCATAACCAGGCGAAGGCGATGGGTGGGCTGGACCTGGCGGCGTTGCCGTTTGACCTTACTAATCGGGCGACGCGGGAGCGGTGGATTCGCATTCATGACCGCGTTCAAAAAGGCGAGATGCCGCCGAAGGGCGTGACGTTTCCGGCGGCACAGCGGGCGGCGATGGTGAAGCGGTTGGCGACGGCGATCCACCGGGCGGATCAGGCGGAGATTGCCCGGCAGGGCCGGGGATCTGGCAGGGGCCCGATGCGGCGGCTGAATCGCGATGAGTATGAGCAGAACCTGCGCGACGTGTTGGAACTGCCGCATCTGGATCTGCGCGACATGCTGCCGGCCGATCGCGAAGAGCATCACTTCAACAAAGTTTCTGAGACCCTCGATATGTCGCGCGTGCAGTTGACGGCTTATCTGGATGCGGCGGAGGTGGCGTTGCGCACGGCGATGGTGCGGGGAGCCAGCGCGCCGGCGGTGACGAAATTTCGCGCGGTGGGCACGGCGTTGTTTCCCGGTGCTAACAACCTGGGGATTCGGGAGGCGATGTTCTTTGCCCGGGACGGGAAGCGCGTCGAAATGAGCCAGAAGGAGTTCCAGGCCCTCAGCAAGAGCCCGGCGAATGATCCCACTTTGGAGGTGGCGTTCTTCCGTTCGGCCGGATGGCCTTACGCGGCTTATCCGCAGGGCTTCGCCGCCAAGTATTCCGGCGAATACCGCGTGCGGTTCGCGGCGCGGGCCGTCTTGCAAACTGAGAGCCCCATGTTACAGCGAGCGATGCAGCCGCAGCCGATGATCCTGCGTTCCCGCAAGCCCACCAGCCATGACATCGCCGAAGATGTGCGGGCTACGGGCGGCCTGCTCGACATCTTGCCCGACGCTCGCGTGCATGAGACCACGGTGGTGTTGGCGGCGGGGCAGACCATTGAGTATGGCCTGCTGGGCTTGCCCGCGCCGCAGCCCGACGCCATTGCGAGCATTCCGGCGAGCTATCGTTTTCCGC
>JANLPT010000203.1:0-3673 GCA_031367405.1 Bryobacteraceae bacterium | reverse complement strand
CAATACGTAGCGGACTCCGGTGGAGAATTGGGCGGGCTTTTCGAAGGTGGATTGGTCGCGGATTTGGGCGGGGTCGAAGTGGGTGAGGTCGGCGTCGGCGCCTAGTTTAATGCGGCCTTTGTTGCGCATCGACGGCACCCGGGCTTCCAGGCGTTGGGCGGGCATGAGGGTCATTTTGCGGATGGCGTCCATCAGGCTGAGTGACTTTTCTTCGCGCACATACTTGGCGAGGATGCGCGAGAAGGTACCGGCCGAGCGGGGGTGGCCGCCTTGGCCGTCGAGGACATCGAAGCCGTCAGAGGCGATCATCGTGAGGGGGCTGAGGATGGCTTGGCGGACGCGCTCGTCAGTGTTCGAGTGCGTAATCACGATGCCGCCTTGCTTGCGGTACTTGAGGAAGGTGTCGCGGGTGAGACGCTCGCCCGTGGCACCCCATTGCAGGTTTCGGTAGTCGGAGGGGAGCTTGTCAATCCAAGAATCGAAGAGGGCGGACTCGATGCGGGTGGCTCCGGCTGTGTAGGGGTAGGCTTCGGTGGTGACGTCGATGCCATGTTGGCGGGCATCGGCGATCACTTCGAGCAGGCGGGCGGTGGCTTCCTGGGCGCTCGAGTTGATGTGGACGACGTGAAGCTTGGCACCGGTGATGGCGGCGGCGGCGATCACTTCGCTCAAGCCCAGTTCGCGGTCGGCCAGCGATCCGGCGGCGCTGGAGGTGCCTCGCAGGTGGACGTGGCAAGTGGCACCGTATTTGGCGGCGATACGGAACATGTCGATGATCTCGCCGTAGGTGGCTCCGTGGGTGTAGGCGACGCCGAAACCGACGGCGGGGGCACCTTGCTTTAGGCCAGCTTCGAGGCGTTCCTTCATGGTGGCGATTTCCTGGGGCGTGGCGCGCTGGCTGGCGGCCGGACCGCTGGGAAGGAATTCGCCCTTGTCGCCGAGGACGGCCATGCGGGTCGGCGGATGGCCAATGGCGGCACCGTAGTTAAGGAAGGCTTTGCCGGCGCGGTCAGCATAGTATTTGGGAATGTCGGCGACGCCGATTTCGAGTTCGAGCGACGTGGTGACGCCATCCATAAGTTCGTAACGGCCGCTGGAAAGATTGGTGCCGTGCCAATGAAGATCAATGAAGCCGGGGGCGAGGACGAGCGCAGTGCCGTCGATCAGGGTGCGGCCCTGAAGGGGCTGTTCGCTGATGGCGGTGATCTTGCCCGAGTCAATGGCGACGTGGCGGACGGCGTCGAGGCCGGATTCAGGGTCGAGGACGCGGGCGTTTCGAATGACGAGGTCGTGGGTTTGGGCGAGGAGGGCGAGGGGAAGGAGGATTAGTAAGTTCCGCACTGCCGAAAGTATCTCATGGCAGTGGGACGGGCCTCTCGGGCGGTACCAACAGGGCGGTACCAACTTGGCTTGGCGCCAGGCCCGTCGCGGCGATCAGGCTGTTCCAGATCACGGCGGCTTGCGGTCGCGCGGATCCAGGAATGGCGAGGAGATCCTGGCAAAAGAACGGCCGATGGCGGGGTCGCTGGCGACGGAGGCATCAACCGTCGCATAATGGGCTGATGGGCACCAAAACAGTGGCATTGGGCGGCATGGAGTTCGTCGAGGGGCGCTGCGAGGCGGCGGCGATTCCTTGGACGATTTGGTGTTGTGTGGCCGCCGTGACTTCAGTGATCCTCGGGGCGCATTGGGACATTTCCTGGCACCGTTCCATCGGGCGTGATGACTTTTGGACGCCGCCGCACGTGGCCATCTACTTCTGTGGCGTGCTGGCCGGCTTGGCCTGTGCGTGGCTGATTCTAGCGACCACTTTCGATCGCGCGAGGCAAACGAACACCGTGCGGATTTGGGGTTTGCATGCGCCGTTGGGAGCCTTTATTATTTCGTGGGGCGGCGCGGCGATGCTGACTTCTGCGCCGTTCGATGACTGGTGGCATAGCGCTTACGGCCTCGATACGAAGATCCTGAGCCCGCCGCACGTGCTGCTGATTCTGGGCGTATTTGGCGTGATGATGGGCACCATGATGCTGATCCTGGGGCAGATGAATCGGGCGGCGGGTGTGCGGAGGCGGCAACTCGGCGGCCTGTTTGTCTATGTGGGCGGCATGATTTTGGTGCTGTTATCGATTCTGGTGATGGAACTGACGAATCGGGTGCAGATGCACAATGCCGGGTTCTACCGGGTAGTCGCCATGGCGATGATCCCTGTGCTGGTGGGGGTGGGGCAGGCTTCGCGGCAGCGATGGGGATCGACGATGGCGGCGGGCGTGTATACGGCCGTGATTTGCGCTTTTGTGTGGATCCTGCCGCTGTTTCCGGCGGCACCGAAGCTGGGCCCGGTATTTAATATGGTCACGTTCTTCATCCCGCCTGGATTTCCGCTGTTACTGCTGGTGCCCGCTTTGGCGATTGACTGGTTGCGGGCTCGCTATAGCGAATGGCCAGCCTGGAAATTAAGCTTGCTGATGGGCGGCGTAGGGATGACGGCGTTCGTGATGGCGCAGTGGCCGTTTGCGAACTTCATGATGACGGAAGGCGCGCGGAATTGGTTCTTCGGCGCGAACTATTTCGACTACGCGGCGAGGCCCCAGTCTTTTCAAAGGCGGCACTTATTTTTCTTGACGGATAAGACCGCGATGGAGTTCTGGTCGCGCATGGCCATGGCTGCAGGGACGGCCATGCTGACGGCGTGGTTCGGCTTAGGATGGGGCGCTTGGATGCGGAGGATCGTGCGTTGAGAGGGCTGCTGTTGTTATTGTTAGCGGCGCTGCCGGCGCTAGGGCATGTCGGCAGTCCGGATGTTTATTTGGAGGGGGCGGCGGGGCCTTATCGATTGCTGGTGACGGTGCGTCCACCCGTCGTGATTCCGGGCGTGGCCGAAGTGGAGATCCGGGCGTTGGGTGACGGTGTGCAGCGGGTATCGATCACGCCGACGCCGATGACGGGGCCGGGGGCGCAGTTTGCGCCAACGCCCGATTTTGCGAAGCAAGACGCGGGAGACCGGCGTTTCTTTGCGGGGTCTTTGTGGATGATGTCGAGTGGGTCGTGGCAGGTAAGGGTGCGCGCGGAGGGAGCGCAGGGCGCGGGCGAATTGCGCGTCCCCGTACCGAATGCGTCGGTGCGGACAATGGGCATGAGCGTCGCGCTGGGATGGACGCTGTTCGGGCTGATGGCGATGCTGGTGCTGGGTCTGGTGGCGATGGTGGGCGCGGCGGTACGCGAGGCGCAATTGGATGCGGGAGCCGCAGTTCCGGCATCGGCGGTGCGCCAGGGGCGATTGGCAATGCTGGTGGCGGCGGTGTTCATGGGCTTGTCATTGTGGGGCGGTAACCAGTGGTGGACGGCGGAAGCCAATGGCTACGATAGTTACCGTTACAAGGCCCTGAAGCTGAATGCGGCTTTCGCGGGCGGCCGGCTCGATTTGCGGTTGGACCACACGGGATGGTTTCAGAGCGAGACGTTTGACGATCTGGTGCCGGACCACGGCAAGATCATGCATTTGTTTGTGGCGCGGCTGCCGGAACTGGATCAGCTGTGGCACTTGCATCCGGCGATGACGGGTCCGGGACAGTTTCAGCATGCGCTGCCCGCACTGCCGGCCGGCCGTTATCAGCTTTATGCCGATATCGTGCATAAATCGGGCTTCCCGGAGACTTTGGTGACGGAGATTTCG
>JANLPT010000200.1:0-36906 GCA_031367405.1 Bryobacteraceae bacterium | reverse complement strand
TTTTCAAACTATTTTTGGGATGGGTCCGGGTGCGGAATCGAAACTCGGCGCTAAAGGCCATGGAATGAAAGAGTTATGAGTGTGTCGGACACACTCATAAGTTGATGATTCTATTGGGGTTGGGGCGGAGTTGCGTTTGGGCGGGGGGAGGATTTTGGCTGGCGAGTGGGCTTTTGCGGAGAGAGAGGCGAGCGTCATGTTAAACTCAGTCCGATCTATGAAACCAGCGCTTGAGCAAGTCTCGAAACTTCAAAACCTCGACATGCGGATTTTGGAATTGAAGCGGGAAGTCGCGCAGTTGCCCAAGCAGATTGCCGAGATCGAGAAACAACTCGACGCGCACACCAGAAAACTGGACGCCGAGAAAGCGACCCTCTCCTCCAACCATCGCGAACGCAAGCAAAAGGAATTGGACATTCTGACGGCCCAGCAAAAAATCTCAAAACTGAAGGATCAGATGCTGCTGGCTAAAAATAATGAGCAGTACCGCGCCTTCCAGCATGAGATCGACTATGCGCTGAACGAGATTAGCCTCGCTGAAACACGCATCCTGCAGTTGATGGAAGAGAGCGAGCCGCTCGAAAAGAACGTCAAGACCGCCGAGGTCTCACTCGCCGGTGAGCGGAAACAGGTCGAAGCCCAGAAGCAATTGGCCAAGACTCAAACGACGGCGGACGAAAAAGAGATTGCCGAGAGGGCTGGTGAACTCAGGCAATTGCTGGTGGACATGCCACCCAGCATCAAGCAGACTTGCGAACGCATCCGCAAGAAACATAACTCGCCCCAAGTGATGGCCGAGGTGGTGGATGGCCGCTGTACCGCGTGCCGGATCGCCCTCAGACCCCAGCACTACCAGGACCTGAAGGTTCGCGACGACATCCAATATTGCGAGGCTTGTGGACGAATCCTCTTCTACAATCCACCCACTAGCCAAGTAGCTATGTCCTAAAGCTGTCCTAAATGGCCGCCTTAGCGAATGGCCATCGTCACGCCTGCCTGCGAATCGATGCCGCCAATGGACACGACCACGGGCACTGCCGCCCCCGTGGTCGCGTTCGCCGGGACCGTTACGTTCATTTGGAGCAAACCGGGTACCGATCCAACCGGCGACACGGCGCTGATCACACTTGCCGCCTGCCCCCCGATCATCACGGTGGGCGAAGCAGTCGGCGACACGGCCGGGCTCGCGGGAATCAATACGTTCGCCGTCGCGGAGTTCGTTGCCCCAATCCCTGTGGCGTAGAGGATGACGGTTTGGCCCCGCACCGCAGCGTTCGCCCCCGAGTTCATTATGTAGTCAGCGGTGGCGACGTTGTAGTTGAGAATCGCGCCTTGGCCACGGCCGGACGCATCCACCGTGAAGAGCGCCGGATTGGTCGCCGCGAGGGCCACGGTGACGGGTTGGCTCGGGACCCCGGCATAGCTCACCGCGACGTCGGCGGTGGCCCCCGAAATGCCGTAGGGGACAATGGCGCTCAACTGGCTGGCACTGGTGTAGAGAATGGGCGCGGGTGTGCCGTTGATGGTGACCGAAGTGCTGGGCGTGGCCGCTGGAAGCGCCAAGGGGATCTGCGGCGAAGGCACGCTGGGGTCAAACAGGGCGAGTACGGCGGGGCCCAAGCCTAGTCCAAAGATCGTGATGATCTCGCCCGGCGACACGGTTCCCTGAAGGAAGCTTCCTGAGTTCACGACGGCGGTGATTTGCGGCTGCGACCCGAAGATCAGGAACTGGCCTTCGTTCGAGATGCCACCGCCAGGAGTAGGGGTGGTGACGGTGAGGCGCAGTATGCCAGGGTTAGCCAGAAAGGTGGCAGGTATCGTGGTGAGCAGGGCCGCGTCGCTCACCAGACTCGCGGCCAGCGTCCCGGTGGTGCCGATCGATGCCGGTGTACCGGAAAAGGCTCCCGTGGCCGCATTGAGCGAGAGGCCAGCCGGCAGGCCAATGGCCGAAAACGTGGTGGGGCTTCCGCCGCCCACCACGTTGACAGCAATCGCCGGATAGGCGGTGCCGAGCACTCCGGCGGGCAGGGGTGCTGAGGGGCCGCTAATGCGCGGCGACAGCGGCGGCGCGCCGCTCGGCAGCACCGTCAACTTCACTGGCATTTGCGCGCGGGCGGCGAACGGTAGGGAGGAGTCGATGGCCTCAAGCGTGAAGTAGTAAGTTCCGGCAGCCGACGGGGTACCGCTCAGTTGATTGCCAGAGATCGACAATCCCGTCGGCAGCGTGCCGAGCCAGGACCAGACGTAGGGAGCCGTGCCGCCCGCCGCACTGAGAGTCACCGTCGCATAGGCTGCTGCCACCAAGCCTCCCGGCAGCGGCGACCCCATGGCGACGCGTAAGTAACTAGCGGTCGGCGTATAGACGGGAATGTAAAACGTTTCCGAACCCGTGTTGGTGCCATCGGTGACACTGATCGCCGCGCCGGAGGTGAACCCTGAGACGGCGGCGACGGAGGTGGAGAAGAAATTGGCACCCGCCAAAGTGACGATACTCTGCGGTGCCAGTTGCCCGACGCCCCCCGGCCAGGTGGCCCAGACCCGTGGCTTCGCCGCTTGCACCGTCAACGTCACCGCCAGGGTGAGCACGGGGTTGGCCGCCGCCTTCGACTCGATCTTAATCGACGCCGAGTAGATCTTCGGGGAGAGGCCGGTGGGGTCAACCGTGGCGTTTACTATGTTGAGCAGTCCAGCAAACGTGATGCTGCCGGTGGGGTTTACTTTGAGCCAAGTACCCCCGGTTACTGACACGGTCGCGCCCGTCGCGGCCCCAGTGCTCGAGAGCAGGAAGTTACTCGTCAGCGCGACATTGCCAGCTACCGGCTCACCGGTGATGTAAGTGAAGGCCAGCGCGGCGGGAGACACAGCGAGCGTGGGCGGCGGCGGCGACACCAACAGGGTCACCGCGATGGTGGCCGTAGGGGCGGGGCTTCCCGTCGTGCCGGTTAGGGTGACGGTGGCCGTGTAAGTACCTGCGGGCAGGCCGGTGGGGTTCACTTGCGCGCCCAGGCTTTGCGGCGCACGGCCCGACGAAGCCGACAATAGGAGCCAAGCGCCCCGATACGGCAATGGTCCGGTGGTGGCGACGGTGAAAGTTACGCCCGCCGGGCTGCTCTTGACAGCGACCGTTTGCGCGCCCGGTAATTTCGCGATGCCGATGGTGTAGTTAAACGTGACGGCGGCGTTGTTTACCGACAGCGTGGTAACGGTTTGTGCCACGGCTGTATTCGCGAAGATGGCCAACATCAAAACGTTACGGAATAGCGACATAGGTTAACCTACTCATCCATCGGTTGAGCCCGGCCTCGATTCGCGTGCATACTGGCTAAATGAGGAATTGGATGATGATCGCCCTGCTGGGGCTCAGTGTGGAGGCGTCGCAGACAGGCGAATTCACTACTGCCAAAAAACCGCTGGACGTATCTCCCCGGATGAAGCTGCTGATCGGCGATTACCAGCGGGGTACCGGCACACTGTTGGTCCTCGAACGAGGCGGCCAGTTACTCATTCGCGAAGGCGAACAAGAACGCCCTTACCAGAAGCCAGACGGCTGGACCCGCGAGAAGATGGCCGCCGTCTATCGCATCGTGCCGCAGCGTCCGGTGGCGGACATCGTGGCGGAGACGCGACCGGTGACCCCGCCCGCCGAGACCGGCCGCGCTCGACCGGCGCTCGTCGAGTTAGTGAAGCTTGAGCCATCGCTCAAGTTCGATATCCGTTACGCGACGCGGAATAATTTTCTGGGGATGGCGGTTTATCCCGAGGCCCGGGCTTTTATGGAGCGCGCGGCCGCCGAAGCCTTGGTGCGGGCCCACCGGACGCTCGAAAAGCAAGGCTACGGCTTGCTGATCCATGACTCTTACCGCCCTTGGTGGGTGACCAAAGTCTTTTGGGAAGCCACGTCCGCGCGGGAGCATGGCTTTGTCGCCGACCCGGCCAAAGGGTCGCGGCACAACCGCGGGTCGGCCGTCGACCTGACTCTGTTCGATCGCGCCGCAGGGCGCGTGATCGAGATGCCCGGCGGCTACGATGAAATGTCCACGCGATCCTATGCCACTTACCCGGGCGGCACGAGCTTACAGCGTTGGCACCGTGACCTGTTACGCGCGGCCATGGAACACGAAGGATTCATCGTGAACCCTAGCGAGTGGTGGCACTTCGACTTCCAGGGCTGGGAACGATTCGCCATTGAGAACCTCAGCTTCGATCAAATAAAACCATGACGCGCCGCAGACTCCTTACTTTTCCGGCCCTCGCCTTGGCGCAAACCAGCTCGGGGCCGCAGATCGGCTTCGACTCTTACTCGGTACGCGCCTATCAGTGGAAGGCGCTCGCACTGGTGGACTATGCGGCGCGGATTGGGGCACGGACGCTGCAGCTTTCGAGCCTCGGCGACTTCGAGACTCTGGAGCCGGCTTACCTCGAGCGCGTGAAGCAGTCGGCGGCGCAGAAAGGCGTTTGGCTCGATGCGGGGATCGGCTGCATTTGCCCGCTGGCTGGAGGTTGGCGGGCGGCCGATGGGGATCCGGCGACTTACTTAGCCAAGGGCTTGCGAGTGGCGAAGGCCCTGGGCGCAAGCGCGATGCGTTGTTACCTGGGTAACATCAACGACCGGCGCAAAACTCCGGTGGAGCAACTAACGGCAGCGGCGCTCGGTGGGCTGCGTAGCGTGCGGACGCTGGCTGAAGACTTAGGCGTCAAAATTGCGATTGAAAATCACGGCGACCTGACCGCTCGTGAAACGCGGCGTCTGATTGAGGACGCGGGCCGGGGCCATGTGGGGGCTTGCCTCGATATAGGCAACCCACTCTGGGTGTTGGAGGATCCGCTGTTGACCGTCGAGGTGTTGGCACCCTACATCGTCTCCACCCATTTGCGCGATTCAGCTTTGTATGTGCACCCGCGGGGGGCGGCTTTTCAATGGCTGGCTTTGGGCGATGGCACGATGCCGGTGCGCGAGATCTTTGCGAAGATCAGGCAGGTCGCGCCGCAGTCGCCGTTACATTTGGAGATCATCACGGGGCGTCCGTCGCAAGTGCTGGCTTATCACGAAGAGGATCTTTGGAAGAATTTCCCTTCGTTGCCAGCGGCCGATTTTGCCCGCTTTGCGGCGTTAGTCAAGAATGGCCGTCCTTATGAAGGCGGGATGATTGTGGCCGATATTCCGGGGGGCGCAACGGCTCCGGCGGAGTATCAGGCGGCATTGAAGTTACAGCAGCGGCTCGACTTGGAGCGAAGCTTGGTTTTCGCTAAGAAGATGCTCACTTAGGTAGCGAAACGAACCGGGGAGTGATTGATTCTATTTGGTTTAGCTGCAACTGCTCACTCACGGCCGGGTTTCGTTAGACGGGCTCGAACCCGGTACATTAGTGAGGGGATTCTGATCGTTGACGATGACAACGAACCTGAGTAGAGATACAACTCTACAGTAACAGCCACGCACAAGCTATTCCGGTTAGCTTGCTGATTCTACTCGATCACTTACTGGTGACTAACTTTTTTTCGGGCACTGGATTGGCGGCGTTCGTATTCGGTGAAGCGGCCGGCGTAGTCGGCGAAGCCCTTGCGGCCCATTAAAGCGAAAGTGAACTTCTTGCCTAACTCGACGCCCTCCTGATCGAAGGCGTTGATGTCGAGTAACTCGCCCACAAAGGCAGTCTGGAACATCATCAGTTGCAGGAATGCGCCCAAGTGCCAGGCGTCCACCTTGTCGAGCGTGACGGTGCAGTTGGGGCGCTGTTGCTCCGTCAGAGCTGCCGCAGTGGCTAAGCGTTCCGCGTTGATCAGCTTTTCGAGGGACTGGCCGGCCAGATAGTCGAAGCCTTCGAGGCCAATCTTGGTCTTCGGAATAGCCCCTTTCTTCGAGAACTTCCCCACAGCCCAGAAGGTGAATACCTTGTCCGCCGGGCCCTCCATGTAGAGCTGGACCTGGGAGTGCTGGTCCGTGGTGCCGAGCGCGCCGACGGGCGTTTGGCCGGTGTGGACGGCCACGCCTTGCCGGTTCTTAGCTTTGCCCAAGCTCTCGGCCCAGAGTTGCTGGAACCAGGCGGCCGTTCCCCAAAGGCGGTTGGAGTAGGGGAAGGCAATGTGGATGGTCTTCTGTTTGAGGGTCCAGGTGAGGTGATGGAGTTGGGCGGCGCGGAGGGCGAGGTTGACGGCGAGGTCAGGCTTCCAGGCGAGCGAAGTCATGTCGGCCGCACCCTCGCAGAGCTTCTTAATGTCAATGCCGATCAGGGCGGCGGGGACGAGCCCAACCGCGGAGAGGACGCTGAAGCGGCCGCCGACGTTCGAGGGCAGATGAAAGGTGGAGTACTTTTCGCGCGTGGCCAGCACCTTCAAGTCGCCGGTGCCTTCGCTGGTGACGATGGTGATGCGGTCAGCGGCTTTTTTACCGAGGGACTGTTCAAGCCATGCCTTCAGGATCATGAAGACGCTGACCGATTCGGCCGTGGCACCGCTTTTGGCGATAACGACGACATGGGTTCGTTTGGGAGTCATCGTGGCGATGGCGTCTTCAATAAACATGGGGTCGACGTTATCCAGAATCACCAGGCGCGGGAATTTGGTACTGAAGGCACCTTGAATGGGGTGCGGACCCCGCATCGCGCAACTCAGCGCCCACGCGCCCAGCGCGCTGCCGCCAATGCCTACCACGCAGACCGTATCGAACGTGCCGGACTTTGCTTTGGCGTGCGCGAGGGCCGCCTTCACCATGGCTTTGTCGAAGGGTAAATGGGGGAAGCCGTACGTGCCAGCGTCGACCTGTTTTTTGAAGCTATCGAGCGCCGCGAGGGCCGCCTTTTCGCTCTGATTTACTTCCGTAACGGTGAGGCCGTGCGCCTCGCCGATCATGGCGGATGTTAAGTTCACTTCGTCGAAATGGATGCTCATGTAGGGTCTCCGGTCGCGGCCTGTTTCGCGGCGGCGAGGAAGCGGCCGACAAAGTTGGTGTCGAATTGGGCGGTGCGGAACTCGGGTGAGTTGAGCAGCCGTTTGTGCAAAGGAATGATGGTGTGGATGCCCTCGACGATGAAGGTGTCGAGGGCGCGCTTCATGCGGGCGATGGCTTCGGTACGGTCGGGGGCGTGGACGATGAGTTTGGCGACGAGCGAGTCGTAGTAGGGCGGGATGACGCCGTCGGTGTAAGCGGCGGTGTCGACGCGCACACCGATGCCGCCGGGGACGTTCCAGCCGGTGATGCGCCCGGGGGAAGGCGCGAAGGTTTCGGGATGCTCGGCATTGATGCGGCACTCGATGGCGTGGCCACGCATGGGAATCGGATTGGGGAGAATGTCTTCGAGCTTGGCACCGGCGGCAATGAGGATCTGGCTCTTCACCAGGTCGATGCCGCTCACCATTTCGGTCACCGGATGCTCAACTTGAATCCGGGCGTTTACCTCAATAAAAAAGAGGTTTTCCTGCTCGTCCATCAGGAACTCGACGGTGCCGGCGTTGGTGTAGCCGATGGCGGTGAGGGCGGTCTCCAAAGTCGCGGTCATGCGGGCGCGCAACTCGGGCGTCATCACTGGGGAGGGCGCTTCTTCGATGATCTTCTGATGACGGCGCTGCAGGGAACACTCGCGTTCGCCGATCACCTTGACGCTGCCATGCTCATCGCCCAACACCTGAAACTCGATATGGCGGGGTGCGCTAATGTATTTTTCGATGTACACGTCGGGGACGGCAAAGGCGGCACCGGCTTCGGCTTGCGCTTGCTTCAACAAAGAGGGCAGTTCGTCCGGGCCATGGACGACGCGCATGCCGCGTCCGCCGCCGCCCGCCGACGCTTTGATGATCACCGGATAACCGATCTGGGCGGCGACTTCGAGCGCCTCTTCTTCACTGGCGATGATGCCTTCGGAACCCGGCAGGGTGGGCACGCCCTGCCGCTTCATGGCCGCGCGGGCCTCCTGCTTTAAGCCCATCATGCGGGTGATTTCGGGGCGCGGCCCGATGAATTTGATATTCGACAGTTCGCAAACTTCGGCGAAGTCGGCGTTTTCGCTCAAGAAGCCATAGCCGGGATGAATGGCGTTGACGTTGGTGATTTCGGCGGCGCTGATGACGCTGGGAATATCCAGGTAACTGCGGGCGCTTTTGGCGGGGCCAATGCAAATGGCTTCGTCGGCGAAGCGGACATGCAGGCTGTTGCGGTCGGCTTCGGAATAGACGGCGACGGTCTTGATGCCGAGCTCTTTGCAGGCGCAGATCACCCGCAAAGCGATCTCGCCACGGTTGGCAATCAGAATCTTGCTAAACATTTTACTGATGATGGGCTACTTATTTGGCTTCAGGGCAAAGAGGGCTTCGCCGTATTCGACGGGTTTGGTGTTGGAGATCAGCTTGGCGACGATGGTACCGGCATACTCGCTTTCGATCTCGTTCATGAGCTTCATGCTTTCGATGATGCAGAGCACTTTGCCGACGGAGACCGTGTCGCCCACTTTGATGAAGGGCCCGGCTTCGGGCGTGGGCGCGTCGTAGAAAGTGCCGACAATGGGGGATTTGATGATGACGACGGTGGGGTCGCTGAGAGGGTCATCGCTGGGGGCGGTGGCGGCGGCTGGAACCGGGGCGGGCGCGGGCGGGGCAGGCATCAGGCCGGCCGCCGGGAAGGGGGCGGCGGGCGCGGCGGAGACGACGTCGGTGGCGATGCCGGCCAAGCGAATGCGCACGCGATTTTCGCCTCGTTGTACTTCCAATTCCGCCACGCCGGAATCTTGGGCGAGGCGAATTAACTGCTGAATCTCTTCGTTGGTCATTGCTTTCTTAGTTGCTTATATAACGAGCAGGTCCTTCGGCGTGGGCGTGAGTACATCGCAGCCGGTTTCGGTGACGAGCACCGTGTCCTCAATACGAATACCACCCTCGCCGGGGAGATAGACGCCCGGCTCAATGGTAATCACCATGCCGGGCGCGAGTGTCAGGACTTCCGTGCGGCCGAGGCGCGGGGGCTCGTGAATTTCGAGCCCGAGGCCGTGGCCGGTGGAATGGATAAATTGCTTTTGCAGGCCATGCCGCTTGAGAGTGATGCGGGCGCGGCGATCGATTTCGGCGGCCAGGACGCCGGGGCGGACGGCATCGATGGCGGCGAGTTGCGCCTCCAGGACGGCGGCGTAAAGATAACGCATGCGGTGAGTGGCTTTGCCGACGGCCATGGTCCGGGTCATGTCGCTCATGTAGCCATTTTGCTGCGCGCCCATGTCCACCAATAGTAGCCGATTGAGGCCGATGGGCGTGGGGCGCGGACGAGCGTGGGGCAAAGCGGAGTGGGCACCGGAGGCGACGATGGTGTCGAAAGCCGTGCCCGCAGCGCCCAGCTTGCGTTGCTGGTAGTCGAGTTCGGCAGCAAACTCGCTTTCCGTCATCTTGGCGGGCCGCAATTTGCGCAGCGCACGATCGAAGGCGAGCGAGTTAGTAACCACCGATTCCTGAATGCGTTCGATCTCGGTGGCGGACTTGACGAGCCGGGCCTCTTCCACCCAACCATCGACGGGCTCGAGCTGGCGGATGTCCGTGGCCAGCGTGGCGTGGGATTCGTAGGAAAGATGGCTTTTTTCAAAGCCCAGCTTGCGAATCTTGATTCTCTTCAGGTGAGCGATGGCTTGGTTGAGTAAGGGTCCTTTTTTGACGATGGTAATCTTGCAGGAGGACTCGGCCTTGCTTTGGGTGCTGTAGCGAGGGTCAGTAAAAAGGCGGGCGCCGTCTTTGGTCAGGAGCAGCAGGCCATTGCTTCCGGTGAATCCGGTGAGGTAACGGACATTGACGGGTGAAGTAACCAGGAGGGCCGGCAGGTTTTCAACGCGGAGGCGGTCTGATAGTGCCGCACGCCGGGCGGCGGCCTCGTCTCGGGTCGCAAGCTTTATCAAATCAACATTTTACCATTGTGAGCGCCCCGGGCGGTAGAATTTAGGCACGATGACGCTTGGCGAATCATGCTGGCCGCATTACGGTGGACCCCGGCAAGTGGAGAGGCAAACCTTGTGTCCGGGGTATGCGAATCACAGTTCGCCGCGTGCTGGAACTGCTGGCCGGGGAACCTGATCAATCCGTATGCTGGCCGAGTATCCATGGCTCGAGCCTGCGGATATCCAGCAGGTCTTGTTGTATGCGGCGGCCACGGTGGATGACGAGTGACCCATCCAGCGGAGAGTTTCGAACCGGTCTAACTACGAGTAGAAATAGCGTCCCTGACTGGCTGGGGGAACGCGATATTTGGCGTTGTCAATGATGGGTCTCATCAACTCTCTCTTTTTTGAGGATCTTGTTGATGTCCCGCTTTCCATGAAGAACGCGGACCACGCGAAGCACATCACCTTGAATGACGTAGTAGATTCGGATGTCTTCAAACCCTTGCACCGCCCAAGAGCGGAGGCCGGTGAGGACGGGGTTCTTGGTGTGTTTCGGTGCTCCCATCTCCGGCATTTGGCAAAGGCTTCCCACCGAAGCGTCGAGGAACCGGCCGGCTGCACCAGAAGCGCCTAGCAATAAGTAGTATCGGAATTGAAGAAAAATGTCGTCCTTGGCGGTTAGGCGGATGAAGTGGGTCACGAAATCTTTTGCCGGCGTTGGTGTTTCTTCGCCAGGCCCATGGCCTCGGACTTGAGATCCTTCCAGAATTCGCGCGTGAGCGGAATATCCTCGCCCGAGGCTAGGCCCTCCACCAACAACGCTTCCAGCCGTGCATCCTCTTCTCGCTCCTGCGCATCGCGGAGCAGCGTGCGGAAGTATTCGCTGACGTTGCCGTACCCCTTGGTCGCCAGTTGTTCATCAATGAACGTCCGTAAGGATTCCGGTAGCGAGATGGTAACAGTCGTCATGCCGCCATTTTATCAGGGATAAGAACAGTTCTCAATAGATAAGGGGAACCCAGCCCGTAAAGAGCCAAGTCGAACCCATAGTCCGGGAGTTCGGCCCGCGAGTGGGACAATGGGAGCATGACCGAGCAAGAGAAAATTCGGGAGTGGATGCGGGTCTGGCAGCAAGCCGGGCCAGCGATCGAAGCCATTCGCCGACGCGAGGTTCGCCAGGCTGACAACGTAGTGGCCTTGGCACAGATGGAACCGGCATTCAATCTCGCCGCTCGCACGCTGCCGGCGCGCGAATCGTCGGGCCTGGTGGACATGCAGCGCTACTTCGCGAAACTGCGCCGTTAATGCACGATCTTGGAGGCGGCCCGAGTCTGGATCAGGCTATCGCTTTTAGATCTGAACCGTTACGCGCAAGAAGGTAGCCGATATCGACGTGCCGCCGCCGGTACTCTGGTTTTGAGCCTTTGCCAGTTCCAAAATTTGGTGATGAAGTTCGTCCACTTTCCCGCTTTTTTGAGCCGCTTCGAAAGCGTTCATAGTGGGGCCATAGAACCGTCGAAACGATTCGACCAGATCGGCTGGGCTTTTGCCGGGTGACACAAAGTGGAACGTGTCCTTCACCATGGAAATGTTCTCTTTGGGCACTCCGGCCTGACCGAAACGCTCGATGATGTTCGTCTCCACCCCCCAAGTCATGGGGCTGACGAAGCCTTCCGGAGGGGGCGGTGTAAAGGCGGAGCTGATCGTCAGCAGCTGCGAAACAAAAGAGGTTGGATCGTTCGGAATCCAGTTGCCCATCACAATGCGGCCCCCTGGCTTGGTGACGCGCACCATCTCCTTAGCAACATCGAAGGGCTTGGGAGCAAACATGGCACCGAATATCGAGAGCGTGAGATCGAATGAATGATCGCTCACTCCTTCCAAGTGACACGCATCGCCCTCTTGAAATGACAGTTGGTTGAGACCCGCGGCCGCGGCACGTTTGTTCCCCGCATCCACCAGATTCCGGGCGATGTCGATGCCCACCACTTCCGCTCCCAACCGGGCGAGAGGAACCGCTGTGGTGCCATCTCCGCAGCCGAGGTCTAGAACCCGCAGCGGCGGCGCAATCCCCAGAGACCGGACGAGGGCGTCTCCCGATTCCCGCATCAAGCCGGCAATCTCGGTGAAGTCGCCTTTTTCCCACAACGCTTTGTTCGGATTCATGATTTTCTCCTCGTACAACATCAGTAACCCGGGTCGCGCCGCAAGTTGCTGCCAACGCGATTAGCGTTCGGTAAAAATTCTCGAAAGTGGCAGACTAATCTCTCCTGCGGCCAGCGAACCCTCAAGAGAGATCTCAACCGGACGATGGCCGCGCCGGAATTCCCATGCCGGTCTGGATTCTGGATCGATAATCCAGGCCGTCTCCACCCCCCACGCTACTTTCCGGCCCGGATCTGCACTGTTACTTCAGAACCGGCCTCGAATTCAGGAAAACCCTCGTTCAGCAACTGGCTGAGGCGGGCCTGCCTGGCACCGTGCTTCCGCCGTGCTTCCGCCGTGCTTCCGCCTGATGGAGTACGCCATCGAGAGAGTCGCACGCCGGCTTGTCAGCCATGCCGAGGTACTCTTCGACCGGGACCAGGGTTGTGCTGACCACTATGCCGTCAGGATAGCACTACGAACTCGGAGTCCGGCTACTCGGTGCCTGGTGCGCGGCTGGCGATCGGGTTGTCCGGATAGTCCTTGGCCAGTCGACGGAGCATTTGCCCGGACTCAGTTGCGCGGTTGTCCTTGCGATAAATCTGGGCCAGGATCAATTGGGCGAATCCTTTGAGATACCGTCCGCCGAGGGCGGCTTTGCGCAGGTTGGCGATCGCTTGTGGACGATTGCCCTGGGCGGCTTCCATCTTCATGAACGGTTTGGCGAAGAAGGGTGCGCTCGAGACCAGATAGTCGCTGAAGCCGATGGTGAACCAGGCGTCCTGCAGGTCGGGGTGGGTGCGCGTGAGTTGGAGCGCGTACTGTTGCGCGAGCTTTGCGGAAACCCAGCTTTGGCGGTAACTCTTTTCCACCAGCGCCAGATAATCGCGTTTGATGCCGTGGACGAGCATCAGGGCCATGAGCGCTTGGGGATCGTCAGGATCACGGGCGAGCAGCACCTGGGCACGATCTTCGGCGAGGCGCGAGGCAGCTTGGATGCGCGCCCAGACGGCTGGGTCGGCCTGACCTTGCGCTTTGGCCGCACCGGGCTCCTGCGTGAGCAACTTGAGGCGCTCGAGTTCGGCGAAGAGGTCGGCCGCAGCGACGACGGCATGGCCGAGCGGGTCACGATCGTGGAGGGCGGTGTACTCACGGGCGTAGGCGCGTCCGGAGGCGAAGTCAAAGCTATAGATGCGCGTAAAGGCGGCATCGACAGTGGGCGCGGCGGCCAGATTGAGGGTGAGGATGGCCCAGAGAAGGGATTTCAGCATGGAAATGAAAAGGAAAGGCTAACGATTCGATGGTAGCGCGGATAGGCGCGGTCAATTTTTGGGGGGGGCGATGAGCTCTCTTACGCGGGCCAGCTCTCGTTTGAAGAGGGGATTTTCCGGAAACTCCTGGGTAAGCTCATCCAGCAGCCTTGCACTTTGGGGCAGGCGCTTCTCACGGAGATGAATGAGGCTGAGCAGGATTTTGGCGAAGGGGCCCAGGTACCGCCCCCCCTCGGCGACGCGCTCCAGCTTGCGGACCGCCAAGAGCTTGTCGCCTTGCGCTTCATCGAATTTGACGAACCATTTGACGAAGAAGGGCAGGCTGCCGAGGATGTACTCGGTGCTGCCGGTGGTGAGGTAGGCGTCGGTGTAGCCGGGGTCCACTTTGAGCACTTGCAGAGCCAGGCGCTGGGACTCCTTGGCCATGGAGAGGCTCGAGATCTGGCGTTTCTCGATGAGGGCGGTATAGTCCATGGTCATGCCGGAATTGATGGCGAGGGCAAAGAGAGCGTCGGAATCGTTGGGATTAGTCTTGAGCCTTTGGTTGGCGGCTTGGCGGGCCCGATCCATGGAGGCGAAGAGAGCCTGGTGCAGAGCGCGATCGGGTTTCATACCGCGCTTCCCGGCAATGCGTTTGTCATCGGCGAAGAACTCGCCTTCTAAGACCTTAAGGCGATCGAGCTCGAAGAAAAGGTCGGAGGAGGCGCGGAAGGTGTGCCCCATAGGGTCAGCCGGCTGTTGCCGGATGTAGTCATCGAGGATGCGGTTGGCGGCGCTGAAATCGACGTTGTACATACGCGCGAGCGCCGACTTGATGACCGTGTTGGTCCGCGGGCCGGCAATGCGCGAGGGTGGCTGCGCCAGGGCCAGCGGTGCCAGAAGGAGTAAGAGCCTAGCCGAAGAGACGATCAAAGTAGTCCCGTGTGCGTGATTCGATTTGGGCAAGTTCCAGGGCCAGCGGCTGATCGTGCAGATGATCGGGCGTCCAGCGGGCGACCATGATGGCGAGTTGCTGGCCGGCGACGGGGGCGGTGGGCAGACTGCCGGCGGTTTGGCCATCGAGCAAACGCAAGCCGTGGTCGACGGCGCGGTAGAGCGTGGCGGCGTCGAGCAGAAAGCGGGCATCGGCGCGCTCAAGGTGGCCCATCTTTTCGACAATATCGATGCGCTCGGGCGTATTCAAGGTTTTGAAGAAAAGTCCCGCACCTTTGAGGCGCAAATACATCAGGGAGAAGTCGATGTCGTAGTAACCGCCACGACCGGCCTTGAGCGGATTTTCGCCGCCCTGCTCGCGTTCAATGCGCAGGCGCATCTGCTTCAGCAGCGGACGGGAGCGGCCACTTTGGCCGTAGCGGCGGAAATCGAGCTCCTGCACTTCGTTCAGGAAGACCATGGCTTGCTCGGCGTCGCCGGCGACGGCCCGGGCCTTCATGTAGGCGATGCCTTCCCAAGCTTCGGAACGGTATTCGAAGTACTCCTTGATGGCCGAGGTGGTCTGCACCAGGGGCCCGCCTTGGCCGTTGGGGCGGAGGCGGGTATCGACGGAAAGCACTTTGCCGCCGCCGGTATAAGAGGCCAACAGCTCGATGAGGCGTTCGGCGACCCGGGTCCAAAAAATGCGCTCGCTCGCGTCGGAGTCAGGCAGGACGAAGACGAGGTCGGCGTCAGAACCGAGGTCGAATTCCTTGACGCCCAGGCGGCCGAGGGCGATCACCAGCAGTTGGTCAAACGGAGTGTAGCCCGGTTCGGCGGGAGGTTGGGTTCCCGCAACCTGCCAGATGGCCATCTGATAAGCGGCGCGGATGACGGCATCGGCGAGAAGCGAGGTCTGTTCGAGGGTCTTAAAGACAGGCACCGCCAAGGTGAGGCTGGCGGCTTGCAGACGGAACATCTCGCGGCGAAAGAAAAGGCGCAGATCGGCGGGGGTGGCAAATTCGGCGGCGGCTTCGCGATAGTCGTCGGAGAATTTGCGGGCAGCGAGATAGCGGATGTCGCGCAAATCGGCCAGCCAGGCGGGGGTGCGGGTAAGATGCTCGCCCAGGAAAGGCGAGTTCTCGAAAAGGTCGAGCAGATGGCTGACGAGCACCGGATCCTGGTTGAGCCAGCCGAGCCACTCCGGGTTGGCGGCGGTGGCTTCAAGGAAGATTTCGAAGCTCAGCAAATTGCGGCGGGGCCGGCCTTGGCGGAGGGTACGCGCCAAGTCCGGCGCGGCGGAATCGAGCAAACTGAGCAGATTCGGCGAGACCGGTGGCGCTTCGCCGGGGGGCGGAACGGCGGCCCGCAAGTGGCGCGCGGCAGCGATGGCCGGAGCCGTTTCGATAAAGGCGCGAGGGCGCTGCGCATGGATGATGCGATCGTAGAGCGCCTGCACTTCGGAAAGATGTTGGTCTAACCGCTCAAGCAGCATCGCGGCGGTGAAGACGATGCCGGGCTGCGGAGGCGGCAGGCGGCGGGCCAACAGTTCGAGTTCGCGTTCGCCCGTGGGCAAGACGTGCGTTTGCGAATCATCGGCGAACTGCAAACGATGCTCCAGGGCGCGGAAGAACTGATAGGCACCCGAGAGCACGGAGTATTCGGGCACCGAGAGCAGTTCCTTGTCGCGCAAGCGGGCCAGCGCCAGCAGCGTGCCGCCGTGGCGCACCCACAATTCGCGCCCGCCATGCAGTCGCTGCAAGCACTGCACCAGAAATTCGATATCGCGAATGCCACCGCGCTCGAGCTTGATATCCAGGCCCGTCTTATGGCGCGCCTTATGCCGCTCAGCAATGCGGGCGCGCGATTCGGCCACGGCTTCGACACCGGCGAAGTCGAGCGTGGTGCGGTAGATCATGGGTTCGACAAAATCGAGCAGGACGCGACCTGGTTCCGGCTCGCCGGCGGCGACGCGGCCCTTGATGAGCATTTGCAATTCCCAATCGCGGGCCCGGCGGCTGTAATAGGTTTGCGCGCCTTCCAGCGAAATCACGACTTCGCCGTGACGGCCTTCGGGACGCAACCGGAGATCGACGCGGTAGCAGACACCGGCGGGCGTGTAAGCCGAAAGAAGCTGGGTGACATCGCGAGCCAGCTTGGCGAAAAATTCCTGATTGCTGATCGGCTCGGGGCCGTCGGTTTCGCCGGAACCGGAGTGGACGAAGCTGAGGTCAATGTCGGAAGAGTAGTTGAGTTCCCTGCCCCCGAGCTTCCCCAGCGCGATGACGGAAAGGCCGGCGACGCTGCCATTGGGCAGACGCGGAATGCCGTGCCGGGCAAAAAGCCCTGCCTTCACCTGCCGGTAGGCAACATCGAGAATGGCGTCGGCGAGCGAAGAAATTTCCGCCGTGGTTTCACCTAGAGTCGCCGTGCCTTGCACGTCGCGCAGGACGATCCGCAACAATTCGCGGCGGCGAAACAAAGCCAAATGATGGCTGATCGGTATGGCTTCGCCGCAGCCGAGCAGGCTTTCGAGACGATCGGCAAAGTCCTCGGTGGTGCGGCCACGGGCGAGATCTCCATCGGCGAGCATGCGTTCGAGAATTTGCGGCTCGCGCAGCACTTCGTCGCCCAGAAAATTGCTTTGTCCGAAGAGAGTCACCAGCGTTTGGAGGGCGAAGGGCGTGCGGGCCAGGCGATGGAAAACTTCTTCCTGTTCCCCCAGCAGACGGTCCAACTTGTGGATCGCGACGGTGGCATCGGGGCAGGCGTGCAGCGCGGCCTCAAGGCTCGCGAACATGCTGGCGGAAAGGGCTTCCCGCAGACGCAAGGTTGGCGAGCTTCCGGTGGTGGAGCTGCCGAGGAAGAGCCCTTCGGCGTTGTTAGACGGCGTGGTCAATCACTTCGATTATATCGCCGGAGAAAATGGGGCCCGGCTGCAAGACGCGGCAATAGAAACCGGCCAAGCCCCACGGGCCCGCGCCAGCGGCGGCTTTCTTCTCGTAAACCAGAGCCTGCATGCCCGGGCCATAGACGTCGAGATGACGGCAAGGTTGACGCAGCTTAGTGATTTCGACGATCGCCTGACCGGCGCGGAGCCGTTGGCCCGGGCGGAGTTGACGGCGGTCAAGCCCGGTGACCGTGAGGTTCTCGCCCAGGGCACCGGCGTAAACCGGAAAACCGAGAGCTTTGATCTCCTCAATGGACTCCTGGGTGATCAGCAGCAGGGCTTGGTCTGGCCCGCCGTGCACCTTGCGATTGCGCTGGACGTCGCCGGCGAGCCCTTGCACCGTGACCTCAGCTTGCCAGATGGCGTGTTTGGGCATGCCGCCGTTCGAAATGTTCAGTTGGAGAATGCGGCCTCTCATGTGCTCTATTCTGGCATCCTCAAGATGATGAGAATTGTCGTGACGAATGATGACGGGATTGACGCGCCGGGCTTGGCCTCGTTGCTGCGGGTGGCGGAACGCTTCGGAGAAGTGTACGTCGTGGCACCGGCGGAGGAGCATTCGGCAGGCGGCCATCGGGTGACGGTGAAGAGCCCGATCCGGGTGGAGCAGTTGAGCCGCACGCGCTTCCGCGTGCATGGCACCCCCGCCGACTGCGCCCGCCTGGCATTGACTGAGCTGGTGCCGTCGGCGGCCTGGTTGCTGGCTGGCATCAACGAAGGCGGCAATCTCGGGGCCGACGTCTACATGTCAGGGACGGTGGCGGCGGCGCGCGAGGCCGCCTTGTTAGGTTGCCGGGCGGTGGCCCTGTCGCAGTACGTGCGGCGGAGTTTGCCGCTCGATTGGCCAGTGGCGGAGGGTCGCGCGGAGATAGTGCTGGCGCGGCTGCTGGCTTCTGAGGCTCTGCCGGGCGTCTATTGGAACGTGAATTTCCCCCATGTGGCGGGCGATCCGGAGTTAGTGCAATGCCCACTCGATTCGTCAGCGATGCCTGTGAAATACCGGCGCGAAGGCGATGGCTACGTCTACGGCGGAAGCTATCATGAGCGTCCGCAGCGGGCGGGTGGCGATGTCGAAGCCTGCTTCGGCGGGGCGATCACGCTCACGCCGCTGAACTTATGACTGGTGCTTGACCGAAAGAAACTGGCGGAGAGGGAGGGATTTGAACCCTCGGTACCGGTTAGACCAGTACGACGGTTTAGCAAACCGCTGCTTTAGACCACTCAGCCACCTCTCCGCGGTAGCGGTCCTAATGGGGATGATAGCACGGGATTAACGGCGCAGGCCGGGAACGCTCACCGGCACATCGGAACGGGATTCCTTCAGCCGCCGCGTGCGGACATCGCCGAGATATTGGAGCGGATAGCGGCGCTCCAGATCGAGCGTGACGGTGGCGACCGTGCCATCTTGCGTGGCCTGCGAAAGAATCTCACCCAGCGGGTTGATGATGTGGCTGGGATAGTCGTAGCCGGACGACACGAGGTAGATGCCGTTCTCAATGGCGCGGGCTTTAGCCAGTGTCTCATCGCCGCCCCAGATCGGCAGCAGGATCACATCAGCGCCTTGGGAGGCGAGCGCGCGGGCGGGCTCGGGAAACATCACGTCGTAGCAGATCAGCATGCCGACGGTGCCGAAGTCAGTGGCGAAAACGGGGTAGCCGATGCCAGGGGTGAGCCCGCCTTCCACCTCGCCGGCCGGCAGATACACCTTACGGTAGCGGCCTGCCAGATTCCCCTGGCGATCCAGCAGGACGGCGGTATTGTAGAAGACTTTGCCTTCGCGTTCATACAAACCCGCGACGACATATGCTTTGCGCTCGCGGGCCAGCGCGGCGAGCCTGGCGGTAGTAGGCCCCGGGATCGTCTCCACCACGTCCGCGTAGGTCTTGCCGGTGCCGACCACCGTGATGCCTTCGGGCAATACGATGAGGTCAGCGTCGGCGGGGACGCGCGACGCGACAGTGGCAAGAAAATCGCCGACCGGATCTTTCGTCTGCGCGGGACGGCGGCGGACGGTGGAGACCTTCACCAAGCGCGGCTTCGGGGCGGGGATGCTTTCGAGACGAAGATCGTCCCAATAGACGGTGCCTTGAGGCGCGTTAGCAAGGTGGAATTGCCAGCGGACGGCGGTGGCTCCAGAAGGCGCTTGGACGTCGATCGTCAGGCGCGTCCAGGGGCCGTCGCGCTGGGCCCAGGCAAGATAGTCGGCCTCGCCGGCTTGCTGGCCGCTGGCTCGCCGCCAGTCGAGGCGAGAGACAATCTGCCAGTTTTCCGCCGGGATGGCGTCGGCGCGGTAGTACGCGGTGGCGCGGTACCATTGGCCGCCGGTGAGGCCCCGTATCGTCCGCTGCCAACCGCCATAGGCGGCCGCGTTGCTGTCGCCATTGATGGCGAGCGAGGCGGGTCCGCCCCGGCTGTAAAGGGCGTTGGTGAAGGTGCGCGGCAGAGAGTCCGGCCGATGGCTCCAAGCGGACCAGCCGGTGGTCTCGCGGAAGTCACTCTGCTCAAAGATGACTTGGGCGGCGAGCGCGTAATTCACCAAAAGAAAAAGGCCCAGCAGGCGGTACATGTCTAACACGATACCGCCACCGGGCCTGGACTATACAGATGAGTTAGATTTTGCCGGGAGGATTTTCTTTGGTGACCCGATCGTAAACAACGGCCATGATGCCTCCCGCAATGGCCCCCAGGATAGCTCCTTTGGCTTTGTCCTTACTCAATCCGGCACCCATCGCCGAACCAGCTGCGGCACCCGCCAGGATCACCGCAATCGTGTTTTTCAGAGGCCGGGGAGTGGTCGCCACTTCCTTTTCCTTGCTGATATCCTTGCCGTCTGCCTTCTTTCCCACTGTTTCCGTGGCGGGACTTTCCGGCGCGGACTTTTCCTGCGCAACAGCAGGGCCTAGAATCATCAGGGCGCTCAGCGCCAAACTCAGCATCGTCTTCAAATTCTTCACTGTGATGGTTTCCATCCTCCGGCACAGGTAGACGCACCATCGGGTATTGGGTTACAGGAGAAATTGGCGTTCCGTATGGACGGCGGTGGCGAGGAGTTGAGCGTAGCCGGGCAGCGCGACGGAGATGACGCCAAACTGCTTTAAATGCTCGGTTTTGTACTGGACGTCCAGCAGCAGGAAGTCGCGCAAACGCAGGTGGTTCACCAGTTCGGCGAGCGCAACTTTCGACATATCGCGCACGCGGTGAAATTTACTTTCCGCAAAAAACGCCGCGCCGATGTGGACGCCATACAGGCCGCCCGCCAATTGATCATCCACCCAAATCTCGAGCGAATGCGCATGGCCCTGCTTTTGCAGCGTGCCATAGGCGGCGCGGATATCGCCGGTAATCCAGCATTCGTCCGGCTCCCGCGCGCAGGCGCTCATCACTTCATCGAAAGCCTCGTTGAAGGAGACGCGGTAGCGATGCTGCTTCAAAGTGCGGGTGAGCGAGCGTGAAAAATGCGCTTCGTCCAAGGGGAGCACTCCGCGCTGAGGTGGCCGGTGCCAAGTTACCCAACGAGTGCCGGAGTAGCCCATGGGAAAGATGCCTTGGCGGTAGGCCGGAAGCAGATCGTCCACGCGTAAACGCGGCGACTTGGCAATAATATCGCTCACAATCCAGCGTAGTCCATGGGAACTTTCGCGCGCGCGCGGTGTCCTTGGAACGTGATGCAACCGGTCATCGAGGTGAAGAACCTCACGAAGAATTACGCGGGCCTGCCGGCCGTGGATACGGTAAGCTTTGCCATCCGGGCCGGAGAAGTGCTGGGCTATCTGGGCCACAACGGTGCCGGCAAGAGCACCACCGTCAAAATGCTGGCCGGATTGTTGGAGCCCTCCAGCGGTGAGATTCTCTTTCATGGGGCCGATATCCGGAAGGATCTGACCGGTTACAAGCGGCGGGTGGGTTACGTGCCGGAAGAGTCTCACCTCTATTCGTTTCTGACGGGCTGGGAGTATCTCGACTTAGTGGGCACCTTGCGCGGCGTTCCCGTGGCGGTGCGCGAGGATAAGTCGGCGCAGATGCTCACCGAATTGAATCTATTCCGGCACCGGCACACCGCGATCGCAACTTACTCCAAAGGCATGCGGCAAAGAATCATGTTGATCGCCGCGCTACTGGACGATCCGCAGTTACTCATTCTGGATGAACCCTTTAGCGGCTTGGACGTCGTCAGCGCCCTGGTGATGCGGCGGCTTTTGAATCTACTCGCGGCCAATGGAAAGGCAATATTTTTTTGTTCGCCCGTGCTGGAGACAGTGGAGAAAGTCTGCACGCACTTAGTGCTGCTACGCCAGGGCCAGATAGTAGCGAGCGGTTCGATGGAAGAGATTCTGGCCAGCCGCAGTGCGCTCGAAGAGAGTTTCTTTCAATTGACAGAACAGGTGGACGCGGATGGAATTGCCGGGCGTATGCTGGCTGCGATCCAAGCTCAATAACTATCGCGCGCGGCCGTTCGGACGGCTGTGCGGGCACTTCCTCAAAGCCTTAACGCAGAGCGGGCAGGAGAGTGAACAACTCGAATTCGGCGCCGGTGCGCTACTCGCGCTGCTCGCCGTGCCGGGCGGGTTCGCGGCCTTGTCGCTGCTGGATCGTTACTCAACTTTTCTCGCATGGCTACGTCAGCAAGGCCCGATGGATGTGTTCGAAGTCTCGATGCCCGACAAGTACTTTTTTATCGTCTTTTCAATGGCGATTACCGGAGTGGTCGCCGTATTCAAATGGGACCGCATTCTGCCCTCGCAGCAAGACTACTTCAACTTTGCTCCGTTGCCGATTCCACCCGCGCAGATTTACCTGGCGAGTCTAACCGCAGCCTTAGCGGCGGCGGGGCTATTTGCCCTGGACGTCAATATCGGGTCGGTGCTCCTTTTCCCCATGGTCGTGATGGCGAGTGCGCCCGGTGCCACTTTCGGCAGCTTTGCCTCCTTCGTACTCACGCATGCGTTCATCGTCGTCTTAGCAAGTTTGTTCACGTTTTTCGCTTGTTTCGCGGTGATGACCGCCGCCTTGGCGTTGTTACCCACCCGTTGGTTTGCCCGCATCTCCGTGCCGTTGCGCGTGGGGTTGATGGTCGGATTGTTGGCCTTGTTGGTGTCCCATGCTGTGGTCCCGCCGCTGATCCTGGTGCGGCCGGATAGCTGGATAGGTTGGCTGCCGCCCGTGTGGTTTGTGGCGCTGTATCAGCAGCTACAGGGGTCCGGGCCCAGAGGATTGGTCCTGCTGGCGGATCGCGCGTGGGCCGGCACCAGCATCGCCGTCGCCGTCGCGGGCTTAGCGTCATGGATGGGTTATCACCGCTATTTCCGGCGCATTCCGGAGATGAGCGACGGAGGCATGGCCGCAGCTCGTGGCACCCCAGCATGGGCGTGGCGGATGGTCCGCACGCTGGTCAGTCAACCAGTGCAGCAGGGCGTATACGGATTCTCCTTGCGGGTGCTGATGCGCAGCGAAACGCACACCCTCGTCGTCGGCGCACTCCTGGGGCTCGGCTTGCTACTCGGCACTGAGGCGGCCGTAGGGGCATTAAGCCGGCATCCTCCACGGGACGGCTTCCCATCGGTAGCCTGGTTGTCGGTTCCGCTAATTCTGACGTACTTACTCGCGGTGGCCGTAAGATTCTCTTTCGAACTTCCCGCGCAATGGAAAGCAAATTGGATATTCGCCTATTTGCTGGATCCCCAGGCAAACTTTGCCCCGGCAGTCGCGCGGAAACTCCTCCTCACCCTACTAACGCCGCTAATGTTGGGTGCGGGTACCGTATTCAGTTGGCACTGGGGTTTGCCGGTCGGGCTATCTTACTTCATCTTTTTGAGTGCGGCCACGTTGATGCTCATCGAATTACTGGTCATTGATTCTTGTAAGATTCCATTCACTTGCAGCCTGCCGCCTTTTCGCAACGACACCCTCGCAGTAATGTTAGGCCACTTACTGGGCTTCGCATTCTTCACCGCTGGCGGAGCGCATTTGGCGAGCGCTTTGTATCGCACCGCTCACCGGTTCTGGATATTCACAACGCTGGTGACCATCGTATGGGCCACCGCTCGCTATTGGCTACGGGAATCCACCGTAGGCGCGGCAGCTTTGCAATTCACGGCCCGGCAAGAGGCAACCTTGCAAACTTTAGATCTAGCGGACCGGGCCTAGCCGCGGGGCGAGGCGCCGAACAACCCAAGCGGGTTTACTAACCCTTTACAAATCCTCGCTAACCGCACATCGGGACCTAACTCAGTTTTTAGCGAGGCTGGATCCGTTCGCCCCGGCCATCTGCACGCCTCCTCTGGTCGAAAGTTAGGCGAAGAAGAGTTTATGTTCACGAAACTCGCTAAAGCCTAGGCGTCTTTTTGCACCAGTTCCAGGAAGGCTTTGGCGGCATGCGACAGGTTGCGCCGTGCTGGGAAAACCAGCCGGATCTTGCGCTCGACGTTCATCTCCGTAACCGGAATCTCCCGCAATGACCCTTGGCCGATCTCCTGCAGGACGCACATCTGCGGCAGGAACGCGACGCCTTCATTGCGCTCCACCATGCGCTTGATGGTCTCGAGCGTCGGCATTTCCACGTCCATGTTGAGCGGCACCTTGTGCCGTTGAAACTCCCGCAAAACGACCTCGCGATAAGGCGACAGCACGTTATGGGCGATAAACGTCTCCATGTCGAGCTCCGTAATGGAGAGCGACGCGCGCCCCGCGAAACGGTGCTTGGCGGAGCATACGAATGCCAGATGGTCAGTGTAGATTACGGTCGAAATGAGCCGCTCGTCATTGGGATCGTACGTGATCACACCCAGTTCAAGGTCGCCATCCTGAAGCTGAGTGGGGATGCGGCTCGAAAAGCTGCGCCGCACTTGCACCTTTACCTTCGGATAAAGACGCCGGTAATTCTCAATATGGCCCAGAAGATAAAGGCAGCCGGACTCGTTCGCGCCAATGATGAGCCGCCCAGCGGAGTTGTCGCGAAGCTCGGCCAGCGAATTCTGGAGTTCGCTCTCCAGATTTTCGAAACGGCGGGCGAAATCGACCACAATGCGGCCCGCATCAGTGAGCAGCAACTCCTTAGCCGACCGGTCAATCAGACGTTCGCCCAGCTCGGCTTCCAGCCGCTGGACGCCCAATGAAATGGCCGGTTGCGTTCGCAGCATCTTTTCGGCAGCGCGGGAGAAGCTCTTTTCCGTCGCCACTGCAAGGAATACTTTGAGCGAATGCAACAGCATAGGGGATAACTCGTCCTTATGATATTACCATAAATTATCGCTACCCGCAATTATATAAATTTGCTAAATCGCAAAAGAGGCCCTAGAATCGAAGCACTGGGGCAACCCCCTGGAAGTTCGGTTCGATGGCAAAAGGAGAGAGGGTGTATGGGCAACCGCGTCTACATCTTTGACACGACGCTGCGCGATGGCGAGCAATCGCCAGGCTGCAGCATGACCGTGGCGGAGAAGCTACGGATGGGCCGGAAGTTGGCCGACCTCGGCGTCGACATCATGGAAGGCGGATTTCCGATCGCCTCCGATGGCGATTTCGAAGCCGTGCGCGCGCTCAGCCGGGAGTTTCCCCACATGCGCGTGGCGGCACTCGCGCGGTCAAACAAAATGGACGTGGAACGGGCGGGGCAGTCGCTCGATCACGCCAAACATCCGCGCATCCACACCTTCATCGCCACCAGCGACATCCACTTGCAGTACAAACTCAGGAAGTCGCGCGAGCAAGTGCTGGAAGATGCCGTGCGCGCCGTGGAATTGGCCCGCACTTACGTCGACGACGTCGAGTTTTCGGCTGAAGATGCCACCCGCACTGACCTCGACTATCTCGAACAAGTCTCGCGCGCGGTGGTGGCTGCGGGCGCGACGACCGTCAATTTGCCCGACACCGTCGGCTTCTCCGTGCCGGAGGAATACGCCGGGATCATCGGGCGTATCGTGGGTGCCATCGGCGACCGGGCCATTGTCAGCGTGCATTGCCACGATGACCTGGGCTTGGCGGTCGCCAATTCCATCGCCGCCGTGCAAGCGGGTGCCCGGCAGATTGAATGCACCATTAACGGAATTGGCGAGCGCGCCGGGAACGCGGCGCTGGAAGAAATCGTCATGGCCTTCAAGACGCGGCCTGACCGGTTGCCGTTCACCACCGGCATCGTCGCCGAACATCTATTTCCGGCCAGCCAGTTACTTACTTCGATCATCACCTTTGGTCCGCAACCAAACAAAGCCATTGTGGGCGAAAACGCCTTCGCCCACGAAGCCGGCATTCACCAGGATGGGTATCTCAAAAATCCGTCCACTTACGAAATCATTAACCCGCTTTCAGTCGGTGTGCCTGAGACGCGGCTGGTGCTAGGCAAGCATAGCGGCCGTCATGCATTGAAGCAGCGCGCGGAAGCGTTAGGCTTTACCCTCGACAAGACTCAATTAGACGAGTTCTATACCCGCTTCACGGAAATGGCCGACCGTAAAAAGGGCCTGCGCAACGAAGAGATCGCGGCGTTACTGCGCGAAGTTGGTGCCATGGCCGCCACAACAAGTTAAGGACTCATGAAATTCAATATTCTTTCACTGCCCGGCGACGGGATTGGGGTCGAGGTGACGCGCGAAGCCATCAAGGTTTTGCACGTGGTGGCGAACCGTTTCAAGCACGAACTTACCATTCGCGAAGCGCTACTGGGCGGCATCGCAATTCAGAAAACGGGCCGCCCATTTCCGGATGAAACGCGCGCCTTGGCCCTCGAAGCCGATGCCGTCTTAATGGGTGCCGTGGGCTTGCCAGGCTTTGAGAAAGAGCCGCTGGAGAAACGCCCCGAGGGCGGCTTGCTCGGTATCCGCCGGGCGATGGGAGTCTATGCGAATTTACGGCCCGTGTTTCTTTTTGAAAGCTTAATCGAGAGTTCGCCGCTGAAAAATGACTTAGTCCGCGGCACCGACATGCTGATTGTGCGCGAGTTACTCGGCGGTCTCTATTACGGGCAACCCAAGGGCATCGAAGGCGAGTATCCGAACGAACGCGCGGTGAACACCATGGTCTATACGCGCATGGAAATCGAGCGGATCGCGAAAATGGCCTTTGAGCTAGCACGCCGGCGCCGCAAAAAGGTCACCAGTGTCGACAAGGAAAACGTCATCGATTGTTCGCGCCTCTGGCGGCGAGTGGTGATGGACGTCCATCAGGAATATCCGGACGTCGAGTTACAGCACCAGTTAGTAGACAGTTGCGCGATGTTACTCATCACGAAGCCGAAAAGCTTTGACGTGGTGCTGACCGAAAACATGTTCGGCGACATCCTGAGCGACGAGGCTTCGGTGCTGGCCGGGTCCATCGGGATGCTGCCTTCGGCGTCGATTGGCGCCCAGAAGGCCAACGGCGTATTCACGGGCTTATATGAGCCCGTCCACGGTTCGGCCCCCGATATTGCGGGGCAGAACAAAGCCAATCCGCTGGCGGCGATCGGCAGCGTGGGCGCGATGCTCGAGTATAGCTTTGGGCTCAAAGAAGAGTCGGCGGCCATTACCCGCGCCATGGAAACGGTGTTGAACAGCGGCCACGTAACGGCCGACTTGGGCGGCACCAAGACGACGGATCAGGTAGGCGACGCGGTCTGCGCCGCGCTCTAAAGGACAACATGAGTCAACCGAAAACAATCATCGAAAAGATTTGGGAATCGCACGTGGTGGCCCAGGCCGCACCCGCGCCGGCCCTGCTCTACATCGACTTACATCTGGTGCATGAAGTAACAAGTCCGCAGGCGTTTAGTGGATTACGCGCCCGCGGCTTAACCGTGCGCCGGCCTGACCTGACGTTCGGCACAGTGGACCACTCCACGCCCACCACGCCGCGCAGCCTGCCGATTATCGATCAAATCGCCAAGGCGCAAGTAGAGCAACACGAAAAGAATTGCACCGACTTCGGCATTCCGTTCTTCGGCTTCCAGGATTCGCGCCAAGGCATCGTCCACGTCATCGGGCCGGAATACGGGCTTACGCAGCCCGGCATGACGGTCGTCTGCGGCGACTCGCACACCGCCACCCATGGCGCATTCGGAGCGCTGGCTTTCGGCATTGGCACCAGCGAAGTGGAACATGTTTTAGCCACGCAATGCCTGCTGCAGAAGCCGTCCCAAGGCTTCGCCGTGCGCGTCGAAGGCACGCTGCGCCCAGGTGTCGCGGCCAAGGACATCATCCTGGCGCTGATTGCGAAAATTGGCATTGGCGGCGGCACCGGCTGTGTATTTGAATTTATGGGTTCCACCATTCGCGCGCTTTCTATGGAAGAGCGGATGACGGTTTGTAACATGTCAATCGAAGCTGGTGCGCGTGCCGGTTTAGTCGCGCCGGACGAAACGACTTACGCCTATCTGAAAGGCCGCAAGTTCGCGCCGCAGGGTGCCGATTGGGATGCAGCGGTGGCTCGTTGGAAGAAGTTGCCGACTGACGAGGGCGCGACTTATGACCACGAAATCTCCATCGACGCCAGTACGCTCGAACCCATGATCACCTTCGGGACGAATCCGGGCATGGGCATTCCGATCAATGGTATGGTGCCGGACCCCAATGCAGTAAGCGATCCGCACGAGCGGGAGTCGCTCCGCAAGGCCTTGGCTTACATGGCGCTCGAACCAGGTAAGCCGCTCGCTGGGCAGCCCATCGACGTCGTCTTCATCGGTAGTTGCACCAACTCCCGCATCAGCGATTTGCGCGCCGCCGCTGGAGTAATGAAAGGCCGCCAGGTATCGCCCAACGTCCGCATGATGGTGGTGCCGGGCTCCATGGAGATTAAGCGTCAAGCCGAGGCTGAGGGCTTAGACCAAGTGTTCCGCGCGGCCGGTGCCGAATGGCGCGAAGCGGGCTGCTCCATGTGCATCGCCATGAACGGCGACCAACTCACGCCTGGACAATACAGTGTGTCCACGTCGAATCGTAACTTCGAAGGGCGGCAAGGTAAAGGCGGCCGGACCTTCCTGGCCAGTCCGCTAACCGCAGCCGCCAGCGCGATCACCGGCGTGGTCACTGACGTCCGAACCCTGATAGGAAGCAACTAACATGGACAAATTCACGGCATTTTCAAGTGCGATGGTAAAAATGGGCATCGATAACATCGACACCGATCAAATCATCCCCGCGCGTTTCCTGAAGACGATCTCGAAAGACGGCTTGGGCGATTCGCTCTTCTGCGATTGGCGCTATGACGCCACCGGCGCTCCTAAGCCAGACTTTATTCTGAATACTGCAGCGGCTAAGAAGTCGCAGATCCTTCTCGCCGGCGATAACTTCGGCTGCGGCAGTTCCCGCGAGCATGCACCCTGGGCGCTGACGCAATACGGCTTCCGCGCTGTCTTCAGTACTAGCTTCGCCGACATCTTCAAGAGTAACTCTCTGAAGAACGGCTTACTCCCGATCGTCGTCAGCCGCGACTTACAAGCGAAGTTATTCGCCCTCCCGGACGATGCCTCAGTCAGCATCGACTTAGCCACGCAATCGGTCACCTTACCCGACGGCACCAAAGCCCAATTCGCCGTAGAGCCGTTCTCCAAACACTGCCTCCTCGAAGGCGTCGACGAGTTGGGCTACATCCAAGGTCACGAAGCCCAGATCGCCGCCTTCGAGGCGAGCCGTTTGGGAAGCTTGAATACCCTCGCGTAGGGCAGGCCTCCTGGCCGGTCTACTTTCAACCAGCGGTCAGTCGCGAGTGCGCACGCGTGTATACATCGAAGCGGGTAGTTACTTTCCAGACTCTGGATGCGCTAACTTCTACCTGGAAAAGTTAGCACCGTTCAAAAATCCCGGCCGCACCCTGACCGCCGCCGACGCACATCGTCACCATCCCATAGCGATGTTGACGCCGGTGCATTTCGCGCAGGATCGTCGCCGTCAGCTTGGCCCCCGTCGCACCCAGCGGATGGCCTAACGCCACCGCGCCGCCGTTCGGATTCACCACCTCCGGATTCACCCGGCCCTGGCGAATCACCGCCAGCGCCTGACAAGCGAAGGCTTCGTTCAATTCAATCACGCCGATGTCATCCAGCGTAAGTCCCGCCAGGGCCAAAGCCTTCGGAATGGCCACCACCGGACCGATGCCCATAATCTCCGGAGGCACGCCGCACGCCGCAAAGCTAACGAAACGCGCCATCGGCTGCAGGCCCAACTCCGCCGCCCGTTCCGCACTCATCACCAACGCCATCGAAGCGCCGTCCGAAGTCTGCGAGGAGTTGCCCGCCGTCACCAGGCCTTCCACATGGAACACCGGCTTCAGCTTGGCGAGCACCGCGGGCGACGTATCGGCGCGCGGGCCCTCGTCCTTGGCAAATATCGTCTTCACCGTGCCTTCGAGCGTAGTGTTACTCAATTCCAGCGGCACGATCTCTTCGTCAAAGAGACCCTCCGCCTGCGCGCGCAAGGCGTTCTGATGACTGCGATAAGAAAAGGCATCGGCATCTTCGCGACTTACTCCGTACTTACGGCTTACATTTTCCGCCGTAAGTCCCATGCCGATGTAAGTCTCGGGGCGATGATCCACCAGCCAGGGATTGGGCGCGAATCCGTGGCCCGCGCCAGGGATCAGGCTCATCGATTCGGCACCGCCGGCCAGGATGATTTGTGCGCTGCCCGAACGAATCTGCGCCGCAGCCATGGCGATCGACTGCAGGCCGGACGAGCAAAAGCGATTGATGGTGACGGCGGGCACTTGGTCGGGCAAGCCGGCGCGCAAGGCCGCAATACGGGCCATATTCATGCCGCTTTCGGCTTCCGGCATCGCGCAACCCAGAATCACGTCGTCAATTTCGTCGGCGGGAACGGACGGATACTTCGCGAGCAGCGCGCGAATGACGGCCGCCGCCATGTCGTCGGCCCGAGTGAGGCGGAGCGTGCCCCGCGGCGCTTTGCCGACGGCGGTACGGAGACAGTCGATGATGACGGCTTCGGTCATGGGATGAGTCCTTTAATTAGTTACGAAGCGGCTTGCCCGTCTTGAGCATATGGGCCATGCGTTGTTGCGTAGCGCGCTGCCCCAGCAAGCTCAAAAAGGCTTCGCGTTCAAAGTCGAGCATCTGCTGCTCGGTGATGATCGGTTCGCCGGTCAGCGGCCCGCCCGTCAGCACCCGGGCCAGCTTTTCTCCCACCACCACGTCATGGTCAGTCGCGTAGCCGCCTTGCCGCATTGACCAAAGCCCGAGCTTCAAACGGCTGTATCCGGCTTCGCCCGACAGCTTGATATCGGTGCGCGGCGAGCCCGGCTCGTAAGTGGACACGAGCGACAGCGCTAAACTCTTGGCGTCCTCAATCAGCCGGTCCTGATTCATTGAGATACCGTCGAGCTTATGCAGCAAACCCAATTGCTGGGCATCGGCAGCCGACGTAGAGACCTTGGCCAAGCCGATGGTCTCGAAGACTTTGCGGACATCCTTCAGTCGCAGCAGCAATTCCTTGCAGCCACCCGCCCCAGGGATCAGTCCAACGCCTACCTCCACGAGGCCCATGTAGAGTTCAGCCGAAGCCTGGCAGCGTGTGGCGTGCAGGGCAATTTCGCAGCCGCCGCCAAGCGCGCGTCCGAAGGGCGCGACCACCACCGGCTTAGCCGCATATTTAATGGCCATGGTGGCCTGCTGAAAGCGCCGGATGGCCAGCTCCACGTCGTCCCACTCTTCGTCCTGCGCAGCGGCCAGCGCCAGCACCAGATTCGCGCCCACAGAGAAGTGCTCCCCTTCATTGGCGATCACCGTGGCCGAAAAATTGCGCTTGGTTTCGTCGAGGCCGGCGTAGATCATAGCGAGCGCGTCTTCCGCCAGCGCGTTCATCTTCGAGTGAAACTCAATCGCCAGCACGCCATCGCCAAGGTCGACGAGCGAGGCACCCGCATTGCGCTTCACCACGCCGCGCGCGCGCTTCAGCGAGGCCAGCGAAAGGGTGCCGGGCGCAGGGTCAAGCGGCGCGTAATGGTGGGCGCTGAAGTCGAAGTACTCGGTGCGTGGCCGCTGATTCGCATCGGCCGCGCGATAGAAACTCTTGGCCCCGGCTTCCAGCATGCGCACCACGTTGTCCGGCAAGTGACGCCCTTCGCGTTCCAGCCGTCGCGCGGTATTTTCAAAGCCGAGCGCGTCCCACAGCTCAAAAGGACCCAGCTTGTTCGCATAACCCCAACGCATCGCCCGATCAATTTCGACGAGGCGATCGGAAATTTCGGGCACGCGTTCGGCGGCATAAAGCAGATGATCGCTCAGCACTTTCCAAATAAAAGCACCGCCGCGGCCCGGGCTGGCCGCGATGGCCCGCAAGCGCTCATGCAGGTCTTCAATCGGTTTGACGGCTTCGGCATCGGCCAGCTTAGGGCGCGCGGCCGGGTGATACTCGAACGTCTTCCAGTCGATGGCCTGGATCTCGCGCTGGGGTCCGGTGCGCTGATAAAAGCCTTGGCCGCTTTTGTCACCCAGCCAACCGCGATCGAGCATGCCTTGCAGAAACGCCGGCACCTGGAACCGCTCGCGCCAAGGGTCGTCCGGCACCGCATGGTAGAGATTCGAATTCACGTGCGCCCAAATGTCGAGTCCGACCAAGTCGCAAAGGCGGAATGTGGCCGTGTTCGGCAAGCCGATCAAGGAGCCGGTAAGCACGTCCACTTCTTCAATGGTGTAGTCGCCCTCCTGCATATGCTTGTAGACGGTGGAACCAAAAAAGCTGCCAATCCGATTGGCGATAAAGTTGGGCGTGTCCTTGCAGACGACGACGCCTTTGCCCAGGCGTTGGTCGCCGTAGCGAATCACATCCTGTAAAAGAAATGGGTCCGTGTCAGGCCCCGGAATTACTTCGAGTAAGTGCAGGTAACGCGGCGGATTGAAGAAATGCGTCCCCAGAAAACGGCGGCGGGCTTCGCCGGGCCAGCCTTCGGCGATGGCCCGCAGAGGAATGCCGCTGGTGTTCGTGGAGAGGACGGCGTGGGCGGGGGCAAATTCAAGGACGCGCGGCCAAAGGGTGCGCTTGATCTCGAGGCTCTCGGTGACGGCCTCGATGATCCAATCGCAATCCGCCAGCGCCGCAAGGTCATGGTCGAAGTTGCCCACCCGGATCAGCGCCGCACCGGCCACCGTGTATAGGGCAGCGGGCTTGCCTTTGACTGCCGCATCCAAACCACGTTGCGCTGCGGCATTAGTCAGGTCAAGCAGCAGCACCGGCACTTGCGCATTTGCGAAGTGGGCCGCGATTCGCGCGCCCATGGTACCGGCACCGAGAACGGCCACCTTCTGAATCGCTCGGACGGGGAGTTGGGACATAGCCTTATTCAGGATACTCCTACTGGCGAAGGTATCATGAAGGTTGAAAGCCACACCGCAAATCCTTCCCGAGGCTCGATCCTCCAGCATGTGGGCCGGCGCATCGCCTGGCCTGCGGCTGCTGATCATTCTGGCCAACCTCGGTTCCGTCGGGTGCTTGTGGTGGGCACTCAGCGATAGCGAAATCTCTAAACTGCAAGTGGAGATGCGCACCATCGACTGGCGTTGGGTTTGCGCGGGGGCTTTGGCCGATGTGCTCGTGTATGTGGCGCAAGGTTGGCGCTGGCGAATTCTCCTTTCGCCCATCTCCACCGTCCGCATCGCGCAGACCGTCCGCGCCATCTACGTGGGCCTCTTCGCGAACGAGATTCTGCCCTTCCGCACCGGCGAAGTCATCCGCTGCTACCTACTAAACCGCTGGAGTGCCCTGCCCCTCCCCGTCGTGCTTTCGAGCGCTCTGGTGGAGCGGCTATTCGACGGCGTATGGCTGATCCTATTTTTCGTGGTGACTCTACAATTCACATCCCTGCCTGGATATGTGGACGAGCTGGCGTGGGTGCTCACCCTGGTGGTGACGCTGTTGGTGGGCGTGCTGGTAACGGTGCTCCTGGCGCGGCGTTGGGCGGAGCGCAAGGTGGCCCGCTTCCCCAGCTTGGTCCTACTGATTGAAGATCTGCACGCCATGGGCAATTCACGGTCTTTCTATTTGGCGTTTCTGGCCAGCCTGCCTTACTTAGCCTTGCAAGTAGTACCCGTCTACACATTAATGCGGGGCTTTGGGCTCGACTTACCCGAGGGCAGCGTGCTAGGTGCCGCAGCCGTCGTCACGGTCGTCCTGCGCCTGGGCACGGTGGTTCCCAGCGCACCGGGCAATCTAGGCACCTTTCAATTACTAGCCGCCCAGGCGCTAGCCATGTTCATCACTGACCAGGCGCTAGCCAAACGCTTTTCATTCCTATTGTGGGGATTAGTCACTCTGCCCTTGTTACTTCTCGGCTTTGTAGCGATGGCCCTCACCGGACTCAAGTTACGCGAGTTACAACGGCAGGCGCAAGCCAACGCCAGTAAGTTGACTGACTAAATGACGATTATTCCGGCGGCGGCACTTCGCCTTTTTTGCGCAACGTCGGTGCCTTACGAGTCTTGCGTTCCGTCTCACCGGACTTCTTCTCGGCTTCCGCCTTTTCCTTCTTGTCCTCGGTACTCAGCAGCGCCTCGCGCTCCTTCTTGATCGACACTTCGCGCTCGGCCACCGTCCGTCCGCGGTCCTTCAAATCCTGTTGAGAGATTTCGAGCGAGTCCTGTGTCACTTCAATCGCCGCCTTCAAAACAAACTCGTACCTTGAGAGATCTTTGGGCTCGGACGCAGAGAATTTCTGTAACTCGGCCAGCATCTTAGCCTCGGATTTCGCCACTTCCGTAATCCCGAGAGTAAGATCAAGTTTACGGCGCAGAGCATCGTCAGCCACCGTGTCGATCGCCTCAATAATCTTAGTGTATTGGTCAAGCTGGTTATAGATCAGAATCGAGCGGCCCGCCTTCTCTTTGGCGAAGAGTTGTTTCAAAAGGTCAAGCCGTTGCTTGGCATAGTTAGTGTAGAGAGTAAGCCGCAGATTTGGCTCTTGCGCCTCACGAATGCGCTCCACTTCATCAGGAGTCAGAAAGTCCTTTTGCGCCAGCAGCGGTAAGGCAACCAACAGCAGTAAGCGTTTCATGATCGGGGCCTCTTGGACATAACGCCGTCGAGCAGCGTCTCATGGACCAACGTCAGCCGACGTTCGCATTCCACCACCGCCGGGCGCTGCTCAATACTGGCATCGTTCCGCAGCGTGGTCATGCGCCGCAGCAGTTCGCGCACCCGCATCTCCGCCGGTTTGTAATGGCGCACATTTTGGGAAGGATGCTTGCCCATCGCCTCCAGCGAAGCCAGGCAGTATTCGGCACCCGCGGCAGTCTGCTTCAAGGCTATGGCGAAGGCGGCGTCATCCCCGGACTCGTAATACTTACGGGCTTCCGTCAGCCGTTCTTGCGAGAAGTCGAGCGCGCGTTGAGCGCGTTTTTCGAGTATCGGCTCGGCCTTGACGGCATTCAGGTCGATCGATAAGGCGGCGAGCAGGACGAGGCTGAACATTAGCGCTTACTGAGCTCCTTTTCGATGATACGCGCCCGCTGGCGCGATTTGAACTCTTCGTCGGGAAACTTACCCTCGGCCCGCGAAAGAAAGCGGCGGTAGGCGTCAAGGGCGGGCTGAAACTGATGGTTGCGATCGAGGATGATGGCGCGGAAGAAGTCGTGCGCGGGCGCGTCATCACCAAGTTCCTTCAGTTTCGCGAAGCAGGCGAGCGCGTTCTCGTCCTGCTTCAGCGAGATCAGCATGCCGGAGAGTTCGCGCCAGGCTTGCACGTTTTTGGGGTCCTGCTTGGTGACGAAATAAAACTGCTGCGCGGCCGCATCGAACTTGCGCTGGTCACGCCGAAGACGGCCATACATCATGCGGAATTCGAGGTTATTGGGCTCTTGGGCCAAGGCGGCTTCGAGGAGCGGCGCACTCTTTTCGGGCTCTTTATTTTTTAGGTAGGCACCGGCAAGTGCGAGCCGGTTGGCGGGCGTAGGCGACGCTTTGACGGCCCCTTCGAGGCTGGCGATGGCGTTGACCAGGTCGTTCGTTTCGAGCTGCAACATGGCGGCACGCTCTTTAGCGGCAGGGCTATCGAGATCCTGGTAGATTTTGATGGCGTCGGCTTTGCGGCCGGCGGTCTCCAGGTGGTTGGCGAGTTCGCCGGGCGCATCCTTGTACTGCGGGTCGAGGGCGGCCTGGCGGTAAGCGACAATGGCGTCCTCCCAGAAACCTTGCTTGACGAGGGCGCGGCCAAGGCCTTGTTGAGCGGCGGCGGACTTGATATCGACGCTCAACGCTGACCGGTAAGCAGCGGCCACAGTTTCGTCCGAGGCGCCGGAATCCTTCAAGGCTTCGGCGAGGTAGAAGCGCGGACGGAACTCAGCCGGCTTAGCGATGCAGGCGTTCTTGAGCGGTTCGATGGCTTCGGCCGGCAGCTTGGCCCTCAGCAGGACCATCCCGAGGTTGAGCGAGGCTTCGTAAAGGCCCGGCTTCAGCGCGAGCGTACGCCGGTAAGCGGCAATGGCAGCGGGGTCCTGGTTCAAGAACGTGCGGGCCAGGGCGAGATTGAACTGGGATCCCAGGTCCTTGGGGTCGGCCACGATGGCCTTTTCGAGAAGGTCAGCCGCTTCGGCATACTTTTCGGACTCAAGCGCTTTGAGACCTAGAGAGGCGGGGTCCTGCTGGAGCAAGAGCGTCGCGAAAATAAGAATGGCCAGCACTATTGCCTAGTATGACGCCGACGGCGGGATCTTAGGTTGCGTCGATCAGTTGCATTTCGCCCACCACCGGTCCTCGACGCTTTCGGCGGGGTCGGCGCGCGCACGCTCGGTTTCAGCTTTGAGCCTCTCCGTGTAGTCCGCGATAGGTTTCCGCGCCTGGCCCAGCATAGCGAGCGCCTCCCTCGCGACAGACCACCAGTTTCCCGGCGGCACTTCACGATCGTCCAACATGGACTCGAGGACCACGACCCACCGATTCTTGACCACCGATTCTTCACACCACCACCGATTCTCACCACCGATTCTTGACCACCGATTCTTGACGACCACCGATTCTGACCACCGATTCTCACCGATTCTTGACCGGCACCGATTCTGGCACCGATTCTTGACCACCGATTCTTGACCCACCGATTCTCACCGATTCTCACCGATTCTTGACCGGCACGAGGGTTGAAGCATCCTCTGAACGTGAGGATGCCCGCATTGGAGCGAAGGGTACCCGCAAAAGATCCTGGGAGTGAAAAATATTTGAGAACTTTGAGTTGCGAAATCGACTATTCAGTATGGAAGCTATTTTCAGAAGCGGAGGGCACGATGCGCGAGTTACGTGACTTCCGCCCGCAACAACTCTATGGCGTGACGCAGCGCGGCAATCGGGGCCAGTGGGTGTACCGGGATACGGAGGATTTCCTCGAATCCATGCGGTTGATGGACCGGGCGTCCAGGAGGTATGAGGTCCGGATTCATGGCTGGTGCCTGATGCATAACCATGGTCATTGGATCTTCGAGGCGTCGTCCGCGGAGTCCATTTCGCAAATGATGCGCGATATGCAGGGGCAGTATTCGCGTTACTTGAATAAGAAATACGCAGATCGGCCGGACCTGCTGTTGGCACCGCTGATGGGGGAGCGAGCGCGGCGCAAGTTCTCGAAATTCTTGCGCGCCGGGCCCGTCAATTGGACCCCGCGCTTTGATGCGGTGCCTTTGGATGCAGCGGGATACCGGGAATTCTTGCGCTACGTCGAGAACAATCCGGTGCGGGCCAAGTTGGTGAAGAAGGCCGTGAATTGGGAATGGTCCAGTGCGGCGGCGCATTGCGCGGGCGTGAATGCCGGCGGCCGGCTTTGTTTGGATCAATGGCAGCACTTGTTCGGCAACCCGGCGACGATCACTGCGGCATGGCGGGAG
>JANLPT010000098.1:0-37819 GCA_031367405.1 Bryobacteraceae bacterium | reverse complement strand
GACCGTTAACCTCCCAAAGACCGATTTCCCGATGAAAGCCGACCTGGCGCAGCGCGAACCGCTGATGCTGGCCCGCTGGAACGCCGAGGGCCTCTACGCGCAAATTCGCGCGGCGCGCGCCGGACGCCCCCGCTATGTGCTCCATGACGGACCGCCCTACGCCAACGGCAACATCCACCTAGGCCACGCCTTCAACAAGCTCTTGAAGGACTTCATCATTAAGTCGAAGACCATGGCCGGTTACGATTCGCCCTATGTCCCCGGCTGGGATTGCCACGGCCTGCCCATCGAAATTAAGGTCGATTCGCAGTTAGGCTCAAAGAAAGCGCAAATGACCACGGCCCAGATCCGGCAGGAGTGCCGTAAGTATGCCGCTAAATTTGTCGACTTACAGAGTAAGGACTTTCAACGCCTGGGCATTCTGGGGCGCTGGGAAAAGCCCTATCTGACCATGGACCCCGAGTATCAAGGGGCCATCGCGCAAGCCTTCGTCGACTTCCTGGACCAAGGCTATGTCTACAAGGGCTTGAAGCCGGTGAACTGGTGCATTAGTTGCCGCACTTCTTTGGCCGAAGCTGAGATCGAATACGCGACGCACACCAGCCCGTCGATCTATGTGCGCTTCCGGCTGGAGAGCGAGGGGTTCAACATCCACCCGGCGCTGGACGACCGGGAGATCTATGGCGTCATCTGGACGACGACGCCTTGGACGATCCCCGCCAATCTGGCTATTTCGTTTCATCCGAAATTTGAGTATTCGGCGGTCGAAGTTGAGGGGGCGGTCTATATCATTGCGTCGGAGTTACTGCCGGCGGTCAGCGTGGCGCTGGGTTGGGAAGCCACTAAGGTGCTGGCGAGATTTCCGGGGTCGAAGCTGGATCGAGTCCTGTTCCGGCATCCATTTGTTGAGCGTGACTCACTAGGCTTGCTTGGCGACCACGTAACGCTGGAGGCGGGTACGGGCGCGGTCCATACGGCTCCCGGCCACGGCATGGACGACTACGTCATTGCCAAGCAATATGACATCGAGCCCTACAATCCCGTTGATCCGGCCGGCCGACTCTTCGCGGCTCCCGGGGCGGCCGGTGAACTGCCGGCTGTGTTACTCGGCAAGAAAGTTTGGGAAGCCAACGCCATCGTCATTCACTTACTCAAAGAATCCGGCGCGTTGTTACTCGCCAAAGACTTTGAGCATAGTTATCCGCATTGCTGGCGTTGCCACAATCCAACTATCTTTCGCGCTACCGAGCAGTGGTTCATCGGTATGGAACGCACCGGGCCTTATGAAGGCACCTTGCGCCAGCGGACGCTCGAAGCCATCAAAGGCATAAAATGGATGCCCAGTTGGGGTGAAGAGCGCATGTCGAATATGATCGCTTCGCGGCCCGACTGGAATATCTCGCGCCAACGCGTGTGGGGCGTACCGATCCCCGTGTTCTATTGCGAGAGCTGCCTCGAAGCAGTAACTGAGAAGCGTCTACTGGACCCCATCGTCGACCGCTTTCGCCGGGAAACGGCCGACGTCTGGTACAGTTCCACGGCGCAGGAGTTGTTGCCCGCCGGGTACCAATGCGCCAAATGCGGTGGCGCGGAGTTCCGCAAAGAGACCGACATTTTGGACGTCTGGTTCGACTCCGGCTCCTCGCATCTGGCGGTACTTACCGCGGAGAACGGCCTGGGCTGGCCCGCCGAATGCTATCTCGAAGGCGGCGACCAATACCGGGGCTGGTTTCACTCGTCATTGCTCGTCGGCATGGGCTTGCAGAACGGTTCTCCCTACCGCGAGTGCGCCACCAATGGCTGGACGCTCGATGGCGAAGGCAAGGCCATGTCGAAGTCGGTCGGCAATGTGGTGGAGCCGGAAAAGATCATCAAACAGTTCGGTGCCGACGTCCTGCGGCTGTGGGTGGCCTCGGTCGCCTTTAATGAGGATGTCCGCATTTCGGACGTAATTCTATCGCGCCTCACCGAAGCCTATCGTAAGTTACGAAATACCTTCCGTTATGCCTTGTCGAACCTCGACGGCTTCGATCCGGCCGCCCACATGGTACCGGTGGGCGAAATGCGCGAGCTCGACCAATGGATGCTGCTCCGCACCGATGACTTAGTCGAACGATGCCGTCACAGTTACGATAACTTCGAGTTTCACCGGGTCTATCAGGCCATTTATAACTTCGCGTCGGTAGATTTAAGCTCCACTTACTTCGACGTTCTCAAGGACCGGCTCTATACCGCGCTCCCTCACTCACCCGAGCGGCGCAGCGGCCAATCCGCTTTGTATCTGATGACGCATGCGCTGTTGCGTTTATGCGCGCCCCTGCTCGCCTTCACCAGCGAAGAAGCTTGGGGCTATTTGGCTAAGCGCGAGGGCGATGCGGCCAGCGTTCATCTGGCCCCGCTGCCCGAGCCCGGTACCTTGGCCGCCGGATTGAGCCCGGCCCAGCGGGAACGCCTGAATAATTGGTCGCAGTTACTCGCTATTCGCGACGAAGTCTTGAAGAGCCTGGAAACCAAACGCCAGGAGAAATTTATTGGTAAGAGTCTGGAGGCTAAATTGAGCATCCGGGCCGATACCGGGCAGTTCGCGTTGCTGAACGAATACGCCGCCGAGTTACCCGAGTGGTTCATCGTCTCCCAAGTGGAACTGGCGCGCCACGCGGGTCCCCTCAGCGTCGAAGTGCTGAAGGCCGACGGCACAAAGTGCGAGCGCTGTTGGAAGTTCAAGCCCGATACCGGCTCGAACGCGGACTATCCCACGGTGTGTGCCTCCTGCGCAGCCGCCGTAACGGAGTTAGGCGGATGAACCGGCTTCGCGTGAATGCGCTACTCATCATCGCGGCTCTATTTGCGGCGGACCGCGCCTCGAAGCTTTGGATCGAAAGCCATCTAACGCTGTACGATAGCTACGCCGTCATACCGGGCATCTTCAACATCGTCCATACCCAGAACCCCGGCGCCGCCTTTGGTCTGTTTGCCACCGCCTCGCCCACCATCCGGTTCCTGGTCTTGATCGCGGCCTCACTAGCCATGATGGCCATCCTCGGCCAGATGCTGTGGCAGGCCACGCAAAAGATTTCCGCCGCCAGCGCGACTTTGCGCCTGGCACTCACTCTCGTGCTCGGTGGCGCGATCGGCAACCTCTATGACCGTTTACTCTTCGATCGCGTCACTGACTTTGTGCAAGTCTTCTTAGGAAATTATGAATGGCCGAGTTTTAATGTCGCCGATAGCGCCATCTGCGTGGGAGCCACTCTCCTCGCGGTGGACTTACTGCGCGGACGCCGCCCTCAACCGGCCACGGTGACCACGAGTATCTTCATCGCTTGGTTTTTACTTTCGCTAGCCAGTGCCACGGTGCAAAACTTAAATGTTTCCTAAATTAATTGAGTTCGGCGGCTTCTTCCTGCCCACTTACGGGGTGCTGGTGGCGATAGGGTTTCTGGCCGGCTTATGGATCGTCCGGCGGCTGGCGGCCCGCGTTTCATTAAACGACGAAAAGATTACCAACTTAGTCATTTACTGTGCGCTAGCGGGCCTGGCCGGTGCCAAGTTATTCATATTCTTATTCGCTTGGAACGCTTTTATGGCGAACCCCAAAGATTTCCTGTCGCTCTCCACCTTGCAAGCGGCGGGCGTCTATCAGGGCGGCTTCTTACTGGCGCTGGCCTTCGCCATTTACTACATTCGCCGTCACGGATTGCCGCTCTTCACTACCCTCGATATCTTCGCCCCCGGCATCGCCATCGGCCACGCCTTTGGCCGCCTCGGCTGTTTCGCGGCCGGCTGTTGCTACGGCACGGAATGCACGCGCCCGTGGGCCGTGAAGTTCAGTAATGTAGAAGCCTATAAGATGACCGGCGTGCCGCTCGACGTACCGCTGCATCCCACCCAACTCTACGAAGCGAGCTTCAATTTATTACTCGCCGGACTGCTCTATTGGTTCTTCAACCGGCGGCCGCAACCCGGCTTAGTCTTCGCCGCTTACCTGAGCCTGTACTCCATTTTCCGCTTCGCCGTGGAGTTTTTGCGGCATCATGAGCAGGCGCTCACCGGAGGGCTTTCGAACACGCAGTGGATATCGCTGGCCACCCTGTTGGCGGGCTTGGCGCTGTGGCGGCACGCTAGCGCGGCGGCTTTACGCCCGGGCCCTCCACTAACATCTTGAGCTGGCGGTAAGCCGTCTCATCGAGGCGCGTCTTCAACCGCTCGCGGCCTTCCAAAGGCGCTTCCTTCAAACTCGCGGGGTCGGCCCGCTGGCACAGGCCGAGAAACATCGCCGCTTCCCCGTCATGGGGGTTATGCGAAAGAGCTTCTTCGAGTGGAGCGATGGCGGCTTTAAACTGTCCCTGACGCCACAGCAGATAGCCCGCGTTGAACGAGTAATCGGCATCGGTGGGGTCATCTTCGCGCGCCTTCGCCAAATTCTCCCCGCTCTTCGCCCGCCCCAGCCTGGCTTGGGCCAGTGCCAGATTATTCAATACCCGGCTGAGCGGCAGGTCAACCAGCACGCGTTCGAAAGCCTGTTCAGCGGCACCGTATTCGCCCGCCCGGTAGCGAGCGATCCCCAGCAGGAAGAGGGCCTCCCAGTGATGCACATCGGCGGCCGGCACCCGGTCAAGCCAGGAGGCGGCATCGCGAAAATGACCACGGTCAAGCTGCAACCGGCCCAACTCAAAGTGGGCTTGCGAATATCGTTCGTCCAGCTTCGCCGCTTCGCTCAGCAACCGGAATTTCTCCTCGGGCTTCGCCGCCAGCAAGCCGCGCACGTAGCTCTCAATCGCGTCCACCCGGATCGGCGGATGACTGCGGTCAAAGTCAGTAAAGGATGGTGCCATAGCGGGCGTCAGCGCTTGCAAAGTCTGCCAGGCTAGGTGATTTTGCAGCACCGCCAATTCTTCCAGGCGGCCGGTGGAGGCGAATTCAAGGCCCGCGCGCAACAGACGTCCATCGAGTACCCGGGCCGTAAACCGGACGCTCGATTGCGGCGTGACCGCCGTAGAAGCGGGCGCCAGGATTTCGTAATCGCCATACAGAATCAGGTCGGCATCGACGGAGAGGCCAATCTTGAGCGCCGTCGCTTTGGTGAGGGGGACATAGGGCCGGACGCTGAGCCGGCGATAGGCTTCCTGGCGTTCGGCGCGTTCAAAGACGTGCGGCAAACCTGCGTCGACCAAACGGTCACGCAACGTTTCGGCCACACTCTCGCCGATCCAATCCAGACCCCGCACATCGGTAGAATTGGCAAACGGCAGTACGAGGATCGACTGTAACTCAGGGCGGCGGACCGCATCCTGCGCGCCCAACGTGGCAACCAGGAGGACCGCCATCGCGGCGAACTTCGTGGAGACCCGCACCGGTTGCTTAAGGCTTCTTCGGTGAAGGGTCTTTACTAGCCGCCCGCACGCGCGCACTATCCAGCTTCCGCTGCACGCGCGACAAGTCCGCCGCCTCATACTCATGGGCGGCAGCGACTTTGAATTGCTGCACCGACGCTTGCCATTCAGAAACCGCCTCTTTCATCTTGCCTTGCTTATAATAAACGTCGCCCAAATGATCCCGCACCGTAGGGTCAGTAGGAACCTTTTCAATTGACCGGCGTAAGTTCGATTCGGCTTCCGGAAAGCGGTTCAAACGAAAAAACGCCCAGCCCAAGCTATCGAGATAAGCACCATTTTCCGGATCCTTCTGCACGGCCTTCTGGATCATGGCGAGGGCTTCTTCGAGTTTCACATTGCGGTCGGCCAACATATAGCCGAGGTAGTTCAGCGCGCCGACGTTCCCTGGATTCTGCGCCAACAGCTTGCGGAATTCGGCTTCGGCTTGGTCGAACTTCTTCTGCTTCTCCAGCATCGCGCCGCGCGTAAACCAGACGCCCTCTTTCTCCTCGGCGGAGTCAGAGAGTTTCTCAGCTTGGTCAATCGCTTTGGCCATCTCCCCGTAGTTCTTGCCCTTATCGTGAATCTGGGCGAGCGACAGATAAACCTCGCGGTCGCTCTTGCCGTCCAGCAAGGTCTTCAGTTCGCTGGCGGCCAATTCGCTCTTACCCGTTTCGGCCAGGATGTTCGCGCGAACCAGCTTCACCATGCGGTCCTTGGGGAAGCGCTTGTTGGCGGCGTCGGCCTCCTCCACGGCCTTGGTCCAATCCTTGGCGGCGCGCCAGGTTTCCATCAACTGCGCGGCGGCCCGGGGGCCAAAGTCGACGCCGAGTAAGCCCAGCTCATGAAACGAATCCGAGGCTTCCTTATATTGGGCGTTGTTGCGATATAAAAGTCCCAGGCGCTCATACAGCAAAGCCCGATTCTGTTGCTCGCCGGGCGTATAGCTCTTCCGCACCGTCGTCGAAATCATGTCCTTCAGCGCCTGAATCGCCTCCGGCTGCTTGCCTTCGCTTTCGAGCAAATTGATTTCCTGATAGCGGACTTCGAGGTTGTTGGGGTCCGCCTCGCGCGCCTTCACAATCGCCTGGCGCGCTTCCGCCGTTTTGCCGTTCTGGCGCTGAATCTGGCTGATCCGCAACCAGCCCTGCCAGTCCCGTGGCTCGTCCTCCACCAACTGCTGGTACTCGGTGAGCGCTTCGGCAAACTGGTCCGACTTGAAGAGATTCTCCGCATAAGCGCGGCGCAATTCCGGGTTGCCCTGCGACATCTGCATCGCGCGGCGCAACACTTCGGCGGCCAGCTTATAGTCGCGCAATTGCTCATAATTGCCCGCCAATTCAGCCAGCGTGCGCATCGACGGGTTCTTCACCGTGGCGCGCTCCAGCAACTCCGTCGCCTTCTTATTGTCGCCCCGGCTCGAGTAAACTTCGGCCAAACCGGTCAAAGCATCTTCATTCTCGGCATCGAGGTCGAGCGCCTTTTGATAATCTTTTTCGGCCTCGTTCACGTTCTGGCTCATGCGGTGCAATTGGCCCAGCGTGTTCCAGCTATCGACGTCGGTAGGAGCCTTCTCCACAATGCGCGAATACTGCTCCGTCGCCTTCTTCACCATCTCGTCATTCACTTTGTTCTGCCGCGCATCCCCGATCAGCCGGTAGTAGATACGCGCCAAAACGCGTCGCGAATTGAGGTCTTCCGGATTCGCCTTCAAGGCGTCTTCCGCCTCTTGAACCGCATTGCGAATCTGGCCGGATTGAATGTAAAGATCGGAGAGACCTTCGCTGAGGAAGCCGGCGGAAGGGTCAGCCTTGATCGCCGCACGGTAAAAATCAATCGCCTTCTGGAGGTACTCCGCCCGATTGCCGAACTGGGCCGCCAGTTCCGAATAGAGGTGCGCCATGGAGAAGTTGTAGTAGGCGTCGGCCTTACCGGTCTTGCCGGCCGCAGGATCGGGCGAGGCCGGCGGGGCCTTTCTCTGCTGCAGGGACCGGGGTGCCTGCGCCGCCAAAAGCCCAGCACTCATCACGAGGGTGGCGGTAAGCACCAGAAAACGCCTTGGCGTGAACATTTGCACCTGATCTTTCCTCCATAAGGGCGAAGTAAACTTCGCAGATCGCTACACTAAAAGTATAACGCCGTCACTCGATCATCCGTTTCCTCTGGTTTGCCTGGTTGGGCCCACCGGGTCAGGAAAAAGTGACCTTGCCGTCCGGCTCGCCCTGGATTTCGGCGGGGAGGTCGTGAATTGCGACTCGTTGCAGTTCTACCAGGGCCTGGATATTGGCACCGCCAAACTGCCACTTCCCGAACGGGCCGGTGTGCAGCATCACCTCCTGGACTTCCTTCGGCCGGATGAAGTGTTTACAGCAGGGTCCTACTCCCAGCGCGTGCGCCCGCTGCTCCATGAGATTGCCGGCCGGGGCCGCTTGCCGGTTGTCTGCGGCGGCTCAGGCTTTTACCTCCGCGCCTTGCTCGATGGACTTTTCGAAGGGCCCGCCGCCGATGCCCCACTACGGAAACGCCTCACCAGGATGGAGAGCCGCCGGCCAGGCAGGCTCCATCGCTGCTTGCGCAAATTGGACCCCGTCTCCGCCGCGCGAATCGCCGCAGCAGATGTAAACAAATTAATTCGTGCGGTAGAAGTTTGCCTGCTGGAGCGGCGCGCGCTCTCCGACTTACAAGCCGAGCGGGGGCGAATCGCCCTCACTGGCTTCCGTTCGCTGCTGCTGGGGCTCAATCCACCCCGCGAACCGCTTTACGCCAAGATCAACTTGCGCGTGGAACAGATGTTCGCCTGCGGCTTGCTCGACGAAGTGAATCAACTCTTCGCCGCCGGTTATGACGCGCGAACCAAGGCCTTTGAAGCCGTAGGCTATCGCCAGGCCGCCCGGCATCTCGCCGGCGAAATGGACCTCCCCGCCGCCATCGCCGATACGCAACAGCGTACGCGTAACTATGCCAAACGGCAATGGACTTGGTTCCGCCGCGATCCCCGCGTAAATTGGTTGTCCGGTTTTGGGACCGATCAAGATACCCAGTGTCTCGCTTCCGGACACTTACACGCTTTTCTGCGGAACGCGTAAAAGCCACGCCATTTAGCTCAAAATACATTTTGCCGGTATTACACCTTCCGCACGGAACAAAAACAGGCGGCCTACGTATATCTGGGTGTGCCGCTTAGAAGCACAACGAAAGATTCAAAAGTAGGAGCGTCCACTCACATGACCAAGAAGATCATTCTCAGTATTGCCACTCTCGCCCTCGCGTTGAGCGCCGAAACCCACCGCATCACCCTCTTTCAGCCCACTAGCCTCAATGGTAAAGAGCTGAAGCCCGGCGATTACAAGGTGGAAATCAAGGATTCGAAAGCGGTCATCAGCCGCGGTAAGGAGAGCGTGGAAGCCGCCGTTCGCGTGGAAAACTCCGGCGCGAAGTTCGGCTCAACATCCGTCCGTTACACTCAAGGCGAAGGCAAGTTCACCCTTCAGGAAATCCGCGTCGGCGGCACCAAAACCAAGCTCATCTTCGGCGAAGCCACCAGCGCCGGTGGCAGTAACTAGCACGGCGACCATGTCCGGCCGGGCACAAGGGTAACACCTAACGGACCCCGGCCGTAAGGGAGGGGATGTTGCGACAAGACCCCAAAAGTCACCAATCAAGATAATAGCTTCCTCCGGCCAACTCTCTCTCATCAGGCCCGGCACATTCCAGCCGGGCCTCTTTTTCGTAACTTACAGAAACGCCGGATCCACCGGCACGCGATAACCATTGGCCAACCGGTTCGTCTCGTTTGCCAATCCGGCCACGGCCAACACTTCCGCCAACATTTCGTCGTCCATCCCCAATTTCCGTGCGGACGCAATGTGCGAGTGCAGGCAGTACTCGCAGTTATTCGTCGCACTCACCGCGACGTAAATCATTTCCTTGGTGAGCGCATCGATCCGCGATGGCCCCATCACTTGTTTCACGTTCTCCCAAATGCGCTTCAGGGTTGGCGGATGGTTGGCCAACGCCTTCCAGAAGTTAGTCACCCGGTCGGTCTGGCGAGTGCTCATGATGTCGTCAAACACCTGCCGCGCGGCAGGCAACGCTTGCTCGTATTCGATCAATCCGAAAATAGGCATCCCTCTATTGTCACAATGAAGGAGAGATGTTGCGCAGCTGGGTGGAAGTGTCGCTGGATCGCATTGCGGCCAATTACCGGGCCGTGAAGCAAACCGTGGGTGCCGTCGAGGTGATGCCCGTGGTGAAGGCCGATGCCTATCGCCATGGGGCGAGCGCGGTGGCGCACCGGCTGGAAGAGGAGGGCGTGCGCTGGCTGGCCGTCAGCAACGTCACCGAAGGTGTACGGCTGCGGGAGGATGGCCTGCGCTCGCGCATTCTGGTGATGGCCGATACGCTGGCGGCGGGCGGCGACGCGTGGCGCAGCCATCGGCTGACGCCCGTACTGCATCGCCTCGAAGACATTGCCGCTTTGCCCCCCGGCATTAGTTATCACTTGAAGGTCGATTCTGGAATGTCGCGCCTAGGTGTGCGCGCCGATCCCGCGCAGATTGTCCGCGCCGTGAACGGCACGCCCATCGAAGGCATCATGACCCACTTTGCGTCGTCAGCCAACTTCCATTCCACGCAAACCGCCGAGCAAGTGGCAGAGTTTGAAGAATTGGCTTCGCGGCTGCCCGTCGAATATGTGCATCTCTCCAGCACCAGCCCCATTCACTTTGGCTTGCGAAATACATGGCGCAATCTCGTACGGCCCGGCCTGGCATTGTATGGCTACGTGTCAGCCTCGCGCGGCGTCGCCCCTGAACAGTTACTGAAAGTAACTCCGGCACTTACTTGGAAGGCGCGTATCTTGCTGGTAAAGGACCTCCCCGCCGGCGCGCGCATCGGCTACGGCGGACTCTGCACCGCCGACGGACCACGACGCATCGCCATTGTCGGCGCTGGTTACGCCGACGGATTGCCCCACCGGCTCTCCAATCGGGGCCAAGTGCTGGCGGGCGGCCAAACCGTTCCGCTGCTGGGAGCCGTTTCAATGGACGTGGCGACCATCGATATTTCCGCCGTACCGCACTTACAAATCGGTGACGAAGTAACTCTATTGGGTGCCGGGCTTGACGCGCAAGCGATGGCCCGTGCTGCGGGCACCATCGCTTACGCCGTGCTCTGCGGCATTAACTCAAGAGTCAGCCGGGTTTTCGTCTAAGCGCACTGCCCAAAATCGCGAGTGCCGCCACGGCTGCGGTCTCCGCCCGCAACACGCGCGGGCCCAACGAAACCGCAGTGCAGCCGGCGGCTACGGCTCGTTCGCGATCGGTCCAGCCGCCTTCCGGGCCCACGATCAGCAGGGAATGCGGGCCGGGCTCGGGTGCAAACTCAGCGTCCTCACGGCGTTCGTCGAAGAAGTAGCGGCGGTCCGCTGGCACGCTCAACACGCGTTCGAGACTTACCGGCTCATGCACCGCCGGTGGCACCACCCGCCGCGACTGCTGGCTGCTCTCGATCAGAATTTTGTGCCAGCGCTCCATGCGCTTCGCCGCCGCCTTTTGCAAGCCTGGTTCCGAACGGTCAGCCCAAAAAGGACGAATGTGATGCGCGCCCAGTTCCGTGGCTTTTTCAAGAATCCACTCCAGACGGTCGAACTTTACCAGGGCCATGGCGAGAGTAACCGTGCATGGGTCATGCGGCACAGGCAGAGTTTCCAACACCCGGAACCTCACCGCGTCGCGATCCGCCGCTTCCACCCGCGCCAGATAATGCGCTGCGCCATCGGAAAGCTCATAGAGCTGTCCGGCTTCCACGCGCAACACCTTGGTGAGATGCTTCGCGTCATCGCCACGAAGCTCCGCGAGATCCAATCGTACTTCGGGAACAAAGAAAAGTCGGCGCGCCATGTAGAATCGAAGTTCCATGATCGCTCACCTGCGCGGCACGCTGCTCGAAAAACATCCGAACCAAGTCATCATTGAATGTGCGGGCGTCGGCTACGACGTCACCATCCCGGTCACCACCTTTTCGAAACTGCCGGAGCAGGGCCAGGAGGTGAAGCTGCGCATCCATACCCAAGTGCGTGAAGACGCCATCGCGCTATTTGGTTTCGCGTCCCAAACGGAAAAGCTGCTCTTCGAAAAGCTCATCAGCGTCAGCGGCATCGGGCCGAAGCTGGCCGTCACCGTCTTGAGCGGACTGGCCGCGAATGATCTGGTGAACGCCTTGCGCACCGGAGACTTGGTGCGCCTGGTGAAGATTCCCGGCGTTGGCAAGAAGACCGCCGAGCGCATGGTGCTGGAGTTGCGCGACAAAGTGGACGGCCTGGGCGCGGGCTCCGGCGTGCTGCCCGTGGTGCCGCGCGGCCCTGTGTTTACGGCCCTGGAAGAAGACATCATCTCGGCCCTGGGCAACCTCGGCTGCGCTCGCCCCAACGCCGAAGCCGCCCTGCAAAAGGCGCAAGCCGCCGGTGCCGGGCCCGACTTTGAACCTCTTTTCCGCAAAGCCCTCGAACTGATGCGTTAACCTGAATAGGCATGGCTGACCGGGGGATATTGTCGGGCAATCTCGAAGACGAAGAACGTCAATTCGAAGTCGGCCTGCGTCCGCGCACGCTTTCTGACTTCAACGGCCAGCCCAAGCTAAAAGAAAACTTGAGCATCGCCATCGAAGCGGCCCGCCTGCGCGACGAGGCCCTGGATCACGTGCTGCTCTACGGTCCGCCCGGTTTAGGAAAAACTACTCTCGCCGCTCTGATCGCCAACGAACTTGGCGTCCACTTCGAACAGACCTCGGCGCCCGTGCTGCAGAAAAAGCTTGACCTCACCGGCGTCCTCACCAACATCAAGCCCAAGCAAGTCTTCTTTGTCGATGAAATTCACCGGCTGGATAAAGCGATCGAAGAGATGCTGTATGCGGCGGTGGAAGATTACCGCGTCGACATCTTGATCGGGCAAGGCCCGGGCGCGCGCACCCACTCGATTAACCTGCCGAAATTCACTTGCATCGGGGCCACCACGCGCCAGGGCTTGGTCAGCGCCCCGATGCGCAGCCGCTTTGGCTTAGTGCTGCGCCTGGAACCTTACGCTCCCGCCGACTTACAGTTAATTGTGCAACGCTCGGCGAAGTTACTCGGCGTGCCGATTGACGACGAAGCCGCGCTCGAGATTGCCCGCCGCAGCCGGGGCACTCCGCGCATCGCGAACCGCCTACTGCGTCGCGTGCGTGACTATGCCCAAGTGCGAGCCCGCGGCACGATTGACCCCCTCGTCGCGCGCACCGCGCTCGACTTACTCGACGTCGACCGCTTCGGTTTAGACGAAATCGACCGTAAGATCATGTTGACGATCCTCGAGAAATATGGCGGCGGACCGGTGGGCCTTTCCACCGTGGCCGCGTCCATCGATGAAGAAGCCGACACCATCGCCGAAGTCTACGAGCCCTATCTCATTCAGTTAGGCTTCATCCAGATCACGCCCCGCGGACGCATGGGGACTGACCGCGCCTACGAATACTTCAACGTCCGCCGCACCGGCGGCCGCCCGACTGACCAAACCACTCTTTTTACCTAACTTGCCTGCCGCCGGCGCAATTCGTCCAGCGATAAGTGCCCCGTGTAAATCGACATACCCAACGCACAGTGAATTCCCCATTGCGTCAGAGTTTCGATCTCTTCGTAACTGGAGATACCGCCCGCCGCTGTGATCTCATGTGAGGTTGCGTCGCGCAAGCGGCGATACCAGGCAAGGTCAGTCCCCTGCATCATGCCTTCTTTGTCGACGTAAGTGCAAAGGAACCCGTGGGCATAGGGTTCCAGTTCGCGAATCACCTGCTCCGCGGTCAGGTTAAGACTCTCGCGCCATCCCTTCACCGTGATGCGGCCCTCCAGCGTATCGAGCGCAATCAGCGTGCGGGCCGGGTTAAGCTGCTGCAAAAAAGCGTGATTGATACCATCGCCCGTGAAGGCCGCCGTACCGACGATGATGCGGCTGGCTCCTTGTTCTAATAATTTATTGAAGCGATCCAGCGTGCGCACGCCGCCGCCAATCCGGGAGGGAACGCGAGCCGCCACATGAGTAATCAAATCGCCGTTGGCCCCCGTTCCGATCGCCGCATCGAGGTCAATTACTTGTAACTCCGGAAAACCGTGGAAGCGGCCGATCATCTCGTCCACCGAGTCAACTTCCAGCGCCTTTTTCTGGCCCCTTACGAGTTGGACGACCTTACCGCCCATCAAATCAATGCAGGGAATAATCAACCGTTCACTCCTGTCACCCGGACGGCCACGCCGCGCTTGTCCAGATACTCTTTCAAGTCATTCACCGTGTAAGTGCCGTAGTGAAAGATAGAAGCGGCCAATGCCGCATCAGCTTCCCCCTCGGTCAGCACGGCCTCAAAATGTTCCGGCTTCCCGGCCCCCCCTGAGGCGATCACCGGGATTCGCGTGGCGCGCGACACGGCCCGCGTCAGGTCGCAATCAAAGCCCGTCTGCACGCCATCGGTATCCATGGAAGTAAGCAGGATCTCGCCCGCGCCCAAAGCCTGTCCGCGGGCAGCCCATTCCACGGCATCAAGGCCTTCATCGTGCCGCCCACCTTTGGTAAAGACGTTCCATCCGCCCGCCGCATTCCGTCGCGCGTCAATCGCCAGCACCACTGCCTGCGCGCCAAATTCGACGCTTAACTCGGAAATCAGCTCCGGCCGGCGAACCGCTGCCGTATTCACAGAGACTTTATCGGCACCGGAGACCAGTATCCGGCGCGCATCGGTTACTTGGCGAATTCCGCCTCCCACGGTGAGGGGAATAAACACCTTGCGCGCCGTTCGGAATACCACATCAGCCATGGTATTGCGCTCGTCGCTTGAGGCGGTAATATCCAGAAAGACTAACTCATCCGCGCCCTGCTGATTGTAACGATCGGCTAACTCCACCGGGTCGCCCGCGTCCTTCAGATTGACGAAGTTCACGCCCTTCACCACGCGGCCGGCCGTCACGTCAAGGCAAGGAATAATGCGTTTAGTGAGCATATTATAGACGCGCGAAATTGTTCATAATCGCCAGCCCCAAAGGTCCACTCTTCTCGGGATGAAACTGGACGCCGAAGACATTGTCGCGCTCGATGGCTGCGGAGAAGTCCACCGTATATTCACACGTAGCGGCCGCCTCCGGCACCACTGCGGCATAGTAACTATTGGCAAAATAAACGTAAGGCCGGGCCCCGATATTCGCCAAGAGCCGCGAATTTGCCGCCGGCCGAATCATGTTCCAACCCATGTGGGGGACGCGCGCCTCGACGCCGAAACGTTGCAGGCGGCCAGGAATGATGCCAAGTCCGGCTACGCCTTCCGCTTCTTCGCTGCCTTCGAAAAGCCCTTGCATACCCACGCAAATGCCAAAAAACGGCCGCCCGCCGCGAACATATTCCAGGATCGGGTCACGTAACCGCATGGCGTCAATCGCGCGCATCATCTGCCCAAAATGCCCGACACCCGGCAAGACGAGTTTCTCTGCCGTGCGAATCTCCTCCGCCGTATCGATCAAACGATAGGCCGCGCCGATCTCAGTCAAGGTATTCTGCACCGAACGCAGATTTCCCGCGCCATAGTCAATAATCGAGATCATAGTAAGCCCTTAGTGGACGGTAACTGATCTTTCAAACGGGCGTCTTTTGAACAACCGTAGCGCATCGCCCGGGCGAAGCACTTAAAAATTCCCTCGATCTTATGATGACTGGATCGCCCATACATAATCTTCGCGTGTAAGTTAGCGCCCGCATGGACCACAAAGCCATCGAAGAAGTCGGGCAGTAACTCCACTTGCAGATCGCCCACATGCCGCACCCTTACGCTATCCTGATACACCAGCGCCGGACGCCCGCCCAGGTCAATGGCCACCACCGCCAAAGTCTCATCCATCGGTAAGACAAAATATCCGGCCCGGTTGATTCCCTTGCGATCGCCCAAAGCCTTTGAAAATAGCTGGCCCAAGACAATCCCCACGTCTTCCACCGTGTGGTGCTGGTCGACATCCAGATCGCCGTTCGCCTTCAAGTCGAGGTCAAAACCGCCGTGTTTCGTAAACAGTTCCAGCATGTGATCCAGGAAACGAATTCCGGTGGAAATGTTGTAACGGCCTTTGCCCTCCAGCTTCAATTTGCCGGCAATCTGGGTCTCTTTGGTAATTCGTTCGATGGCGGCCTGACGCATGCGGGTTAGACGATTCCTTCCAGTTCGTTAATGTTCTCGATGATGTGCGCCGCATTCTCTCGCTCGAAAAGCCGAATCAACTCGGCCCGGTGGCCGTGCGTATCAGACGCCACTCCGACAAATGGCACCCCGGCGGCGCGCGAAGCGCGGGCGTCATCGACGGTGTCGCCAACATAAAGCAACGGCCTCGCCCGGTCAAGCGCCGCGATCTTTTGCAGCCCCTCCGGATGGGGCTTTTGCTGTTCGACATCGTCCGCGCCAATCATGACGGCGATGGGTAGGCTTTTCGCAAAGCGATCAAGTGTCATTTGCGCTTCAAAGCGCAGGCGGCCCGTAAAAATGCCAATGTCAAAGCGAGCGTTAAGCCGCTCGAGGAGACCGGGCAGCGGCAACCAGCGCTCGCGTTGCATCAGTCCGGGGTGAGTATCATCGCCGAAAAAGATCTCGTTGAAACGCTTGATGACTGTGTCAAGGTCGACGGTGTGCCCCAGGTCGGCGCAGATCTTCTGCGAAAGTAGCCAGTCGTTATTCCAACCGCCTTGATTCTTGTATTCCTGAATTGCTTCGCGGGCGATGCTTTCACCCGTGAAAAGACGCACTGTTTCGACGATGGTGGCGCGATAACTCTCGCTCACCTCCACTAAGACCCCATCCATATCGAAAACGATAATTCGGTCGGCCATTTACCAGATCTCCCGTAATTCGCGCATAAAGCGCTCGGTCTGTTCAGCGCGACCGACGGTGACGCGTACCGCGCCTGCCAATTCATAACTTCGATCACGCACTAACACGCCACGCCGCCGCAATTCGTCGCGGATCGGCACGGCGCGATGGCCCGCTTGGAAAAGTACAAAATTCGCCTCACTGCGCCAGTAGCCGATACCCAACTCGTCAAAGAAACCATAGAGCGTCTCGCGCGAGGCAATGGCTTCGGCCACATAAGCGCTAACGTATTCCGTATCGGCCACCGCCACCCGCGCCGCCAGCGCCGCGAGTAAGTTGACACTGTAAGGTGACTGTGCTTTTCGGAGATGCACCATATTGTCCGCGTTAGACATTAAGCAGCCCATGCGCATGGCCGCCATCCCGTAGGCTTTTGAGAATGTCCGGCTGACAAACAGGTTTGAAAACTGCTTAAGCATAGGCAGCGCCGTCCGTCCGCAAAACTCATAGTAAGCTTCGTCGATCAGCACAGCGGCCTGGGGTGCCGCGCGCAGAATGCGCTCCACCAAATCAAGGCCGATACCGCCGCCGGTAGGATTGTTTGGGTTCGCAATCAGGATGGCGCGAGTGCTGGGCCGGATCTCCGCAAGAAACCGGTCAACCGGAAACGCCAGCGTCTCCGCTTCGTAAGGAACGGCGCAAACGCGCGCGCCCGCCAATTCCGCGTAGAACCGGTACATGGCGTACGCAGGCGTCAGGACGAGTACCTCGTCCCGTTCGTCCACGTAAGTATTCATCAAAACCTGGATGGCCTCATCGGTGCCATTGCTGAGCAGTAACTCATCGGGCGGCACGCCAAAGAACTTCGCCAATACCGGCCGGGTTTCTTCGTACTCGGGATACACCGCCAGTAGCGGCTGAGTGAGGACGTCGCGCAGATATGCGGCCACCTTCGGCGAGCACCCGGAGGTATTCTCATTAAAGTCCAGCCGTAACTTACCGGCGCGTCCACCGGACGGCGGATGATAGGGTGCCATGTTACGCACGGCGGCGCGAGGCGTGATCATCCGAGCCTCACTTCAACGGAGCGGGCATGCGCTTCCAAACCCTCAGCGCGCGCGAGCGTGGTGACGGTGGAAGACAAGTCGCGTAGACCACGTTTGGTAAGACTTTGGGTCGCAATCACTTTGACAAAGTCGGCGGAGGATAGGCCGCCGCGCAAACGGGCCGCGCCCGAAGTCGGCAGTACATGGTTAGGTCCGGCGGCGTAATCGCCGGCGGCCTCGGGGCTGGCCGCCCCCAAAAATATGCCGCCCGCGTGCCGGATCAGCGGCAAGATCGCCGGGTCGTGCAAACTAAGGTGCTCGGGCGCAAACCGATTAGAAAGCTCTGCCGCTTCTTCGAGCGATTTGACGAGTAAGATGGCGGAGTTCTTTTGAATGGCGGCTCGAGCCGTGCCGGCCGTGGGTAACGTGCCTAACTGTAACTCGATTTCAGCCTGCACTGCAGCGGCCAGTTGCTTCGATGTGGTCAGGAGTATGGCGGACGCGTCGGTATCATGCTCCGCTTGCGCCAGCATGTCCGCCGCGATCCACCGCGGATCGCCCCCGGCCGCGATGATCAGTATTTCCGTAGGGCCTGCCACAAAGTCAATGCCCACCTCGCCCGCGAGTAACTTCTTGGCCGCCGCGACATAGATATTGCCCGGCCCGACGATTCGATCGGCCTTGGGCACGCTTTGTGTTCCATAGGCGAAAGCGGCGATCGCTTGGGCACCGCCAATCTGGAAGACTCGCTCCACACCGAGTAAGCTAGCCGCCGCGTAGATTTCGGGCACGGCTTTGGGCGAAGTGACGCACACCATGGGCACCCCGGCTACTTGAGCGGGGATAACCGTCATCAATAGGGTGGATGGCAGCGGATAGCGGCCCGCAGGCACGTAAGCGCCCACCACATCGAGTGGCCGCACAATCTGGCCCGCAGTAATACCGGGGGCAATCGTTTTCCGTTTGGCCACCGGAAGCTGTAACTTGGCGAAGGCCCGGATATTCTTAGCCGCCGCGCGGACCGCCCGCTTAAAGTCCGGTGAGACGGCCCGTTCGGCCAGCTTCAATTCCTCCAGCGGTACCGCAACGGACTTCCGCGTGAGGCCATCGAATTGGCGCCCGTATTCGAGCAAGGCGCGGTCGCCCCGCCGGCGGACAGCCTCCAGAATCGGCCGCACGATCAGCTCCGCTTCGCCCAAGCGAGCGGCCTTACGCTTCAGCATTCCTCCGGCATCTTTGGCTTCGAGAATTCGGATCATCGACTTACATCACAATCTTATTCAGGGGATATTCGACAATGCCTTGCGCGCCCGCCTCTTTCAAGCGCGGGATGATCTGCCGCACGGTAATTTCTTCCAGAATCGTATTCACCGCCAGCCAGTTACCGCGGCTCAAGCGCGAAACAGTAGGATTCTTCAGCGAGGGAAGTACGGCGAGCACTTGGTCCAGATTTTCCTCCTCAACGTTCAGCATCAACCCGACTTTGCCCAACGCGGCCATCGCGCCTTCAAGCAACATCTTCAAGTCTTCCAGCTTGCGCCGTTTCCAAGGGTCCTGCCAGCTATCCACATTCGCCACCAACTGCGTGTTCGACTCGAGTAACTCTTCCACAATGCGTAACTTGTTTGCCCGCAAAGAAGAGCCGGTTTCTGTTACTTCGACGATTGCGTCGGCTAAATAAGGCGGCTTCACTTCCGTCGCCCCCCAGCTAAATTCCACTTTGGCCGTTACGCCGTGCTTAGCCAAATAACGCTTAGTGAAATTCACCAGCTCCGTGGAGATGATTTTGCCCTCCAGATCCTTCACGCTATGGATGGTGGAGTTTTCCGGTACCGCCAGCACCCAGCGCACCTTGCGCGTGCTTTGTTTGGAATAAACCAGTTCGGCGACGGTTTCCACTTGGGAACCGGTTTCCATCACCCAGTCATAGCCCGTCAGCCCGGCGTCAAGTACTCCGTCTTCCACATAGCGCGCCATTTCCTGCGCCCGAATCAACATGCATTCAATTTCCGGGTCGTCAATCGCCGGAAAGTAAGAGCGGGACGAAATGGTGATCTGAAAACCAGCGCGCCGGAAAAGGTCAACCGTAGCGTTCTCCAGGCTACCCTTGGGTAAACCTAACTTTATCTTATTCATCAATTAGCTCCCGTACACCTGGCTAGGATCGTAAGTACGCGGCTCGGCTTCCCGCCATTCGTTGCCCCTCAGCGTACGATAGAAGCAGCTCTCATAACCAGCGTGACACACGCCAGGCCCCACCGCCTCCACCTTGATCAACAGCGCATCGGTGTCGCAATCGGTTTGAATCTCCTTCACCAACAGAGAATGGCCGGAGCTTTCACCCTTCCGCCAAAGTTTTTGCCGGCTGCGGCTAAAAAACACAGCCTTCCCGCCTTCAACCGTCAGGCGCAAGCTCTCCTCATTCATAAAACCAACCATCAGCACGCGCCCGCTCAAGTGGTCCTGGATAATGGTGGTAATCAGGCCATCCAGTTTGGCAAAATCTAACTGTGAAATTGCATCGTTCATAGCAATAAAAAACCCGCCGATCACTCGGCGGGGCAACCTTTCTGAATTAAATCAGGAGTCTATCCGTTGGCCCGCCGAGCACACGCCGCCCCGTGATGATGATGCTGCACGTGATGGAGACTTTGGCCGGACATGAACTTGGAGGTTACCACAAACGACGGAATAAATGCTAGACAAGATCCTACGGAAACAAGACCGGCGCTGTGAACGCGAACCGGATCACCGTCTCGGCAGGCACCACCGCCGGATCGCCCCGCGTCGCTAAAACCACGCCCGCCCCCGCCCCGCCGCCGGCCCCGGCCCCGATCGCCGCACCCTTACCGCCGTCAGCGATCGCCCCGATCGCCGCGCCGATGCCCGCTCCAATCCCAATCTTCATCGCGTCTTTTTTCTTCGTCGCCCGCGCCTGCACCACATAACCACGCGTCTGGCACGTCACCGCGCGCCCATCCGCCATATTGATCGACGTCAGGCGCAAAGCCAGGCTCGCCCGCCCCTTCACTTTGCCCCCTTGGCTGACGCTCGAAACCACGCCTTCCACTCGTGACCCCGCCGGAGCCAATACCCGGCCGCCACTCATCAATGGCCGTTCCAATGACGCCGTAAACATGGTGCCCGCCGCGTGGGTTTTGCTGGAAATCGTCGACGTCGTGCGAACTTCCACCGTAGTCCCTGCCGGCAGCGTCACCGCCTCCCGTCCTGCCGCCCGCGCCAGAGCCGCCTTGGTTTCGGCCAAACCCGGCCCCGGCGCGGCGGGTATCGTCTGGGCCGGGGCCACCGCCTGCTGCGATGAAGGGGTGGGCTTCGAGCAGCCGGCTAGTGCAACTAAGGCTAAACAGACGATTACGGGGCGCATATCGGTTTAGACGTATCCCGTCTCCCCGCCGTTTCGTTCCCGGCGAAAAGGTTTACCGCCCCAGCCCAAAAAACTCGTCCGCATTTTGGAAACAAATCCGCTTCACCATCCCTCCCACCATCGCGAAATCGTTGGGTACCAGCCCATTCTCCATCTCGCGCCCCAATAAGTTACACAGCGTTCGCCGGAAATACTCGTGCCGCGGATAAGACATAAACGAGCGCGAATCCGTTAACATCCCCACAAAGCGCGACAGCAGCCCGCAATTCGATAGCGCATTCATCTGCCACTCCATCGCCTCCTTTTGGTCCAGGTACCACCAGCCGGAGCCAAACTGCATTTTACCCGCAATTTTACCGTCATGGAAATTGCCCACCATCGTCGCCAGCGCGTAGTTATCCGCCGGGTTCAGGTTGTAAATCACCATCTTTGGCAGCGCACCCTCGCGCTCGAGCGCATCGAGATAGGCCCCCAGCCGGTCCATTTGCGGCCAATCGCCAATCGAGTCGAAGCCGGTATCCGGCCCAATATTAGCCAGCGCCCGTGAGTTGGCCGCCCGGAATGCGCCTAAGTGCAGTTGCTTAGTGAATCCGGCCTGCGCATCCAATTGCCCAAAATAAAACATCAAGTAACTCGCGAACTGCCGATGCTCCTCCACCGTCGCCGCCTCACCCGCCCGCGCCCGCTCAAAGATTGCCTTGGCGACGCTCTCCGCGCAAGGCGCCCCAAAGCAATGGTTCAACCCATGGTCCGATAGCCGCCCACCCATTGCCGCGAAAGCCGCATGCCGTTTCCCAATCGCTTGCAAGAAACTCGCCAGGTTCGTAATTTCCACCGCTGCCGCCGCCGACAACTTACCCGTCCAAGTATTGAACGCCTCCGGCTGATGCACCGTAAGTGCCTTGTCCGGCCGGAACGTCGGATACATCTTCGTCGTCAGCTGGCTCCTGGCCGCCGCCTCATGATACTCCAGACCATCCGCCGGATCGTCCGTCGTACAAACCGCCCGCACATCGAACTTCTTCGTAATGCCCCAAGCCGTCAGGCCGCCGGCTAACTGTTCATTCGCCCGGTTCCAGATACTCTCCGCCGTCGATTCATCCAGTAACTCGTATATCCCGAAATACCGTGCTAACTCTAAATGCGTCCAATGGTAAAGCGGATTCCGCAACGTCTGCGGCACAGTCCGCGCGAAGGCCAGAAATTTCTCATAAGGCGTCGCCTCGCCCGTACAAAATCTCTCCGCCACCCCATTCGCCCGCATTGCCCGCCACTTATAGTGGTCGCCTTCCAGCCAAATCTCAAACAGATTGGCAAACCGCCGATTCCCGGCCAGGTCCTTCGGCGGCAAATGGCAATGATAATCGAGAATCGGCTCATTCTCGGCATAGTCATGAAAGAGCCGCTGAGCCGCAGCCGTCTCCAGTAAAAAATCAGGGTGAATAAAAGACATGGGCACCCATCATGTTACCAACCGCGATGGACTCACCGCGCCGCAGCCAGTCGTCGTCATCTTACCTGCCGAAGATCAGGTCAATCGGAATCAGGACCTTAGGCATCGCAAGCTCCATCTCCGCCACCGCGAATAAATCCCCATGCCGGTAACGCGAGAGCTTCCGCGCCGGCGGATCCGCGACGAAGATGAACTCAACGCCCGCCTCATCGTAGTCGGCCAGCTTACTCATCAACTCCTCATACCGGTCATCCGGCGAAACGATCTCCACTACCGCATATGGTGCAACTTCCGGTATGGCCTCGTTCCTTTCTGATAAGAAAATCGCGAAGTCGGCTACCCGGAATCGGTCAGGCGTCACCCGCAGCCGGATCTCCGAGGCCCGGAATAGTTGCCGCCGGTCTTCCCATGGCTTGAAGGCGTCCGACAAACGGATCTGGACGCGGCTATGGACAAAGTTTGGCACGGGCCTCTCCATCAACTCGCCAGCGACATAGTCCGGCTCTGAGCCGTCGAAGCTGGACCGTAGATATTCCTCACTCGAAATCAGCGTCTTCATCGCCATACGGTAAGCCTATCACGCCGTTTTCCGGCCCCATTTCAGATCTCGGCTAACAACCTCATTCTTAGAGCCGCTAAGTCGGTCCCGTTTCGCAGTCACAGCACTTCAAAAAATCGCTAACTATCTCTTTCTTAAACATTTACACCTCCAACTCGAGTCCACCATAGCCACTTTTCTTGCCACCGCATGCGATCCTAAAGTTGTGACCCTAAACAGAAACTCAGTCAGGCGGGCCCCCCCAGTCCCAACGTCCTTCCCAACGAACCCCGCACGTTAGTGAGGGGATTCTCAACATTACCTCGAAAGGGGGTGCTCTCCACCCGCAACACCATCAAACTAATAACGAAACCCCACAATTGGCTCTGTTCCGTAAAATGAGATGTTCTTCGCCTTTTCTTCTTGACATAGGCGAAGAAAAAGCGTACCTTGAAAAGGCGAAGAGAAAGCGATGAATGACGTACCCCCCTCCAGTCTCCGCCTCGGTCCCGCCGGTTGGGCACACCCCAGCTGGGATACTCACTTTTACCCCTCACCCAAGCCGCGTGGCTTCCACCCGCTCAGCTACATCTCCAAGTTCTTCAATACGGTCGAGATCAACTCGTCCTTCCACCATGCTATTAAACCAGAGGTCGCCCAACTCTGGGTCGCCATGGTCTCGCACCGGCCGGACTTCCTGTTCACCGCCAAACTTGGCCGCTCCTTTACCCATGAAAAGAAACTAGATAAGCCCGAAGTGGCTTTGTTTCGCCATGGGCTCGCCCCGCTTCATGCCGCTGGCCGTCTGGGCGCTCTCGTCATGCAGTTCCCCTGGTCTTTCCGCTTCACTGCGGAGAATCGCCAGCATGTCATCGAACTTCGCAAAGCTTTTCACGGCTGTCCACTGGTGGCAGAATTCCCGCATGAAAGCTGGATGCAACCCGAAGCCATCGGTACCTTAATCGACTACCGTATCGGCTTCAGTAACATCGATCAGCCCGCATACGGCCGGGCCATGCCGCCCACTTCCATCCTCACCAACGGAATCGGTTACGTTCGGCTCAATGGCCGTAACTATGAGAACTGGTTCCAGCCCACGCGCCGCTACGATTACCTCTATGAGCAATCCGAATTGAATGAATGGGCCGATCGCATTGACCGCATTGGCCAGCATGCCAAACAGGTCTTCGTTGTCTTCAACAACGAAGACCACGCCAAGTCTTTAGTGAATGCTTTTCAGATGCAGGCCCTCCTTGGTGAGGCTCTCATCGTGCCGAAGGAACTTCTGCGCCGTTACCCCGCCGCGCTCGAAGGCTTCCGCTCTTCGCAGCCCATGCAACAGTCGCTGTTCGCTGACGCCGCCTAAAAAGCATTCACTCAGTCTCCGGGGGGAGAGTCAAAATGGGAATCGTTGCTGCTCCAAAAAGAGCCTCAACGGTTCCCCTTTGGCTTTCTGCGCTACGAAGAAAGTCGCTCATTGGTTTCACTTATGAGCGAATAAATACTGGAAACCCAGCCTGTCAATCCCGCATCTTCTCAGGTGTCGAGAGGAGATCGACCCAAGATGAAACGGATGAAAATGTTGGCCCTGTTGTTGGCGATCCCCGTGTTTTTGCCGGCTGCCGACAAACCAGTCAAGGCCTTGTCCGAGCGCGTCCGCCATGAATTGGCGATGCTGCCCTGGCTCGGAGTCTTTGACAATCTGTCTTTCCAGGTAGAAGGCGACAAAGTGATCCTTTCCGGGCAAGTAAATCGCCCGGCGTTACGAACCAGCGCGGAGCGCGTCGTAATGAGTGTGGCCGGCGTCTCGACGGTCAGCAATCAGATTGAGGTGTTGCCGCTTTCGCCTTTTGACGACCAGGTTCGTTTGGCGACTCTGCGGTCCATCTATAGTTTCCCCGCGCTGCAGCGCTATGGCTTAGGTGTGGTGCCTGGCATTCACATTCTCGTGAAGAACGGCAACGTCACTTTGGCCGGCGTGGTCGCCAATCAAAGCGATGCCCAATTGGCGTATCTGCGAGCCATGCAGGTTCCGGGAGTGTTCTCCGTCAGCAATCAGTTGACGGTGGAGAGCGTCCGTCAAAAGGCGCTCTAAGTGTGTAGTGTGTGAGTTGACTGTTTCCCTCCGTTAGAGAGTTGCCAGCATGAAAGTGGCTGTAACCCGGGCCCCAAGCAAGTCTTGGGGCCCGCTTTTCTTTGGCGGCACGGAATGGTCCGGAACTTACAAAGTGCATTGAACAGTAGGACCAGTAGGACCAGTAGGTATGAGAAAATCTGAATAACATGAACTTTGAGCGATCTGTAGCGCTGCTGGGGCGCGCCCGTCAGTTAATCCCCGGCGGAGTGAATTCCCCGGTCCGCGCCTTCCGTAGCGTGGGCGGCACCCCGCTCTTCATCGCCAGGGGCGAAGGTGCCCGGCTGATCGACGAAGATGGGAACTCGTTTCTCGATTACATCGGCAGTTGGGGCCCTCTGATTCTTGGCCACCGTCCGCCTTGCGTGATCGACGCCTTGCGCGAAGTACTCGAAATCGGCACCAGCTTCGGCGCGCCCACTGAACGCGAGATTCTCCTAGCCGAGGCGGTGCGGGACGCGTTCCCCTCGATGGAGATGGTGCGCTTAGTAAACTCCGGCACCGAGGCCGCCATGAGCGCGCTACGCGTGGCCCGGGGCTTCACTGGCCGCGACCTCGCCATTAAGTTTGAGGGCTGCTATCACGGCCACGTCGACTCGCTACTGGTGAAAGCGGGCTCGGGGCTCGCCACTTTAGGCTTGTCCGATTCGGCCGGCGTGCCCGCCAGTTTCGCGGCGACCACGATTTCGGTTCCTTACAATGATCTCGCGGGCGTCGAGCAAGCTTTCGCTCAGCATGCGGGCCAGATTGCTTGCATCATGCTCGAGGTGGTCGCCGGTAACATGGGCTGCGTTCCGCCCGCCCCCGGCTTTCTCGCCGGCTTACGCGAACTCTGCACCCGCCACGGAACGCTGCTGATTTTCGATGAGGTAATGACTGGGTTTCGCCTCGCCTATGGCGGCGCTCAGGAGCTCTATGGCGTGAAACCCGATATGACGGCGTTGGGCAAAATCATCGGCGGCGGCCTGCCCATTGCCGCCTACGGCGGCAGCGCCGAAGTGATGATGCACGTAGCTCCGGAAGGGCCGGTTTATCAGGCGGGGACGCTATCGGGCAATCCGCTCGCGGTGTCGGCAGGTCTGGCGATGTTACGTTACTTGAAGGCGCATCCCGAGGTCTACACGACGATCGAAGCCCTTAGCGCGCGCTTGTGCGCCAACCCGCCCGCGGGCATCACAGTGAACCGGGTTGGTTCGATGTTTACCTGGTTCTTTACCGCCGAGCCGGTGACTGATTACGCGTCGGCCAAGAAGTGCGACACCAAACGCTTCGGCGAATTCTTCCATTGGATGTTACAGCGCGGTGTGTATCTGGCCCCCAGCCAATTTGAAGCCGCCTTTATGTCCGCCGCCCATACCGCAGCCGATATTGACTATACGGCTGAACAGGCCCACGCTTTTTTTGCATAGTAAACGCAGGGAGGGGATACTTACTAAAGATTTGGTGCGGCGAATAAGGTTTGGGGTTGCAGCGTGAGTATCTTCCAGCTCTTGCCGGCCCGCTTGAGTCGGACCTCTAGTAACTCGCGCCGTCGTTCGTTCGAAAGGTCCTGCCCGTGGGGTTTCAACTCGATAAACCAATCCACGGTGACTAACACGCTGTCATCGGCGGTCTTCATCTCCAGCACTTGCGCCGAACTGGAAACGTCCGCGAGTTTTACGAGGGCACTTACTTCGGCTTCGAGCTTCCCGTAGCCGGGCATTTCGCGGTCGAAGCGTTTCATGAAGCCGGGGGCGTTGCCGCTCGACAGATCAGCGGCTACGTCGCCGAGGAAGTCGGCGACGGCGGCCTTTTCGTCCGCGAAAGCGAACAGCAGGAAGAGGCTAAGTGCGGTAGCTGCCATTGATCTCGATGTAGCCTTCCGTTAAGTCACAAGTCCAGAACGTCGCGGTGCCCTTGCCGTCGCCTCTCAGCTTGAAGGCTATGGAGACTTCGCTCTCCTTCAGCTTTTCGGTCAGCGCGCTTTCATCGAAGTCGACTGCCAAACCGCGTTGGCAGACGGGCGTGCCCTGGAAGGCAATATCCACGCCACGGGGATCGAATGGGACGCCGCTATAGCCGGCCGCGCAGATGATGCGCCCCCAGTTGGGGTCGGCTCCGGCGACCGCAGTTTTTACCAAGGGTGAATTGGCAATTTGCCGGGCGATACGCGCCGCGCCGGCATCGTTCCTGGCACCTGAAATGTCAATGGTTACCAGCTTGCGCGCGCCTTCGCCATCGCGGACGATCTGCTTCGCTAAGCTCTGCAGCACCACGGTGAGCGACTCTTCAAAGGCCTTGAGTTCGCGCGGCAACACGGTGACGCCGCTGGCTCCGTTGGCCATGACCAGGACGCAGTCATTGGTTGACGTGTCGCCGTCGACCGAGATGCGGTGGAAGCTGACGTCGACCGCGCGTTTCAGGATCGGTTGTAGTTGCGCAGGAGCGATGATCGCATCGGTCATCACGAAGGCCAGGGTGGTGGCCATGTTCGGATGGATCATCCCGGAGCCCTTGGTCATGCCGGCCAGGTGGACCACGCCGCCCTTCAGTTCGAGCCCCGCCGCAATTGACTTCGGTACTAAGTCAGTGGTCATGATGGCTAAGGCGACTTCGTCAAAGCGCTGCTCGCTGGCGGCGGCCACTAACCCGGGAATCGCCTGGACGACTAACTCGCCCTTCATCTCCACGCCGATGACACCGGTGGAGGCCGGGAAGAGTAACTTAGCGGGTACTTTGAGCGCCTTAGATAAGGCCGAGAGGCAATCCTTGACGACGCGGTCGCCGGTGCGGGTGGCGCAGTTAGCGTTGCCGGCATTGACTAACACGGCTTGCACGCGCCCGCCGGACGCGAGTAAGTTAGCTTGGGCCGCCAGTACCGGGGCGGCTTTGACAACATTGGTGGTGAAGACTGCGGCGGCGGTGGCTGGCTTGCTGCTCCAGATCAGACCTAGATCGGCGCGCTTTGTTTTGCGCAAGCCGGCATATACGGCCGAGTAACGAAAGCCCAGGGGCAAACTCATTGAAATGTTTCTCCCGGTTGGATGCGTGCGCCATTCAAGAAACCGGCCACCGGCATGCGCTTCTTGCCGGGGGGTTGCACTTCCAACAACTCCAATACCGTATCATCTCCGCAGCCGGCGAAGAGCCTCTGCCGATCGACGAGTAACTCGCCTGCGGCCAGCCCGTGCCGGTCGCTCAAGTTCATGCGCCCCAGCCCTAAGGGCTGGTCGCGAAAGGAGGCCGTCGCGCCCGGCCAAGGCTCAAAGCCGCGCGCCCGGCAATGGATCTGGTGAGCCGTGCGGGCGAAACTGACGCGGCCATCTTCTTTTTTGAGGATCCGGGCGATGGTGGCTTCGGCCGGGTCCTGCTTCCCGGGGACGATCGTGCTGATACCGTCGAGGGTTCGCAGGAGTAACTCGGCCCCCATGACGGCCAGCCGCGCGCTGAGCTCGGGGGCGGTCTCGTCGTCGCCAATGGGGGTCTCAGCCTTGAGCAGCATGTCGCCGGTATCGAGGCCGGCATCGATCTTCATCGTCGTCACGCCGGTAGTTTTCTCGCCGTTGGCGATGGCCCACTGGATCGGTGCCGCGCCGCGGTATTTGGGCAATAAAGAGCCGTGGACGTTGACGATGCCGTAACGAGGCAGGTCAATGATGGATTGCGGAATGAGTTGTCCGTAGCCCACGACGACCATGACTTCGGCTTCATCTTTGGCGAGGGCTTCGAAGTCGGCTTTCAGTCTTTCGGGTTGGCGCACGGTGAGTCCAAGGCGGAGGGCGGCCGCTTTTACAGGCGGGATGGCGAGCGATTGGCCGCGGCCCTTGGGACGGTCCGGTTGCGTGTAGACGGCGACGATCCGGTGTCCGGCGGCGGCCATTGCTTCAAGCGTGGCGACGGCGAACAGAGGCGTGCCTAGGTAAATAGTGCGCACGGGTTAGTCCCATTCGCCGGATTTCTGTAGTTTGCGGATTTTGCGCTTGATTAAGTCGCGTTTGAGGGGGCTCAGGTAATTGATAAAAAGAATGCCGTTTAGATGGTCCGACTCATGGAGGATCGCGCGGGCGAGTAACTCCTCGCCAGTTACTTCAAATGTTTCGCCCTTGGGATTGTGGGCGCGGACGGTGGCGATCATAGGGCGAGTAACATTTTCGCGGAAGCCGGGAATGCTCAAGCAGCCCTCTTCGCTGGTCTGTGAGCCGGAACGGAAGATGATCTCAGGATTGATTAACACGAGGCGTTCCGAGGGATTTTCGCCCGCGCTGGTATCGATGACGGCGAGACGCATCGACAAGCCGATCTGCGGCGCAGCCAGACCCACGCCCTTCGACGCCCACATGGTGTCGAACATGTCATGGACTAACTTACTCAGTTCAGGGCCAAAATTGACTACGGGCGCGGCGGGCAGTTCCAGCACCGGATCGGGATATTTTACAATGCGATACACCATGGACTTAGTAATTCTTCACCTGCTCGAGGTAGCCCCGGTAATTGCGATCCGTCTCGAGCAACGAATCGCCACCGAACTTTTCGAGAAACACTTGCGCCAGCACAATGGCGACCATACTCTCTCCAATCACTCCCGCCGCCGGTACCACCGCAATGTCACTGCGCTCGTAGGCGGCGAGGGCCGGGTCGCGCGTATCGAGGTCAACCGATTCGAGGGGCTTGCGCAATGTCGAGATCGGCTTCAGCAAACCGCGCACGATGATGTCCTGCCCGTTGGTGATGCCACCTTCGATGCCGCCGGCGCGATTGGCCCCGCGATGGAATTCCCGGTTGGGCTTGTCGTAGTGAATCGTATCCTGCACCTTGGAGCCAAACGAGGCGGCCCCATCGGCGGCCGAGCCGATTTCGACACCCTTGACGGCCTGCATGGAGACGATGGCCTGGGCCAGCTTGCCGTCCAGCCGCGAGTCGAAAGTGATGTGCGAACCGAGCCCGGCTGGGCAGCCATGCGCGACCACCTCGAAGACGCCGCCCACGGTATCGCCGGTGCGGTAGGCCTCATCGACCACCGCTTTCATGCGGACTTCAGCCTCGGGGTCGACGCAATTCAACAGCACCTCGTTGCGTTGATTCAAGGCTTTGATCTCTTCGAACGTGGCGAGCCGGTGCAGCTTTTCGTGCCCAACGCCCACCACGTGGCTCCAGATCTCGATGCCGAAGCAGTAGAGAAATTCTTTCGCCATGGCGCCGACAGCGACGCGGGCCGTGGTCTCTCTCGCGCTGGCCCTTTCCAGTAAATAACGGACGTCGGCGAAGTTGTATTTGATGGCACCCGGCAGGTCGACATGGCCGGGACGGGGCCGTTTGACTTCCTTGCGCTTTTCGGCCGAACCTTCGAAATCGACGACGGGGAGGGCTTCGGTCCAGTTCTTCCAGTCTTTGTTTTCGATCAGAATGGCAATGGGCGCGCCGATGGTTTGCGAATGGCGGATGCCGGCGACGACGTGGACTTTGTCGGTTTCGATTTTCATGCGGCCGCCCCGGCCGAAGCCTTGTTGACGACGCCATAGCTCGCGATTAACGCGATCTAAGTCGATCGGGATACCGGCGGGTAGTCCGGTCAGCGTGGCGACCAAACACTCGCCGTGGGATTCACCTGCGGTTTCGTAGCGGAACATGGGTTAAAGAATGGAAAGGGCTGACACTCAAGGTTAACATTGCGGCCCGGTTGGCTGCTCGAAGTCCGCAGATGCGGACAACTGGTGGGCGCTGGCGAAGGCGGCCAGGTCGGCGGCGAAGGGTGCTTGGAACTCGAGAGTCCGGTCTTCCAACAGAAACCGGATGCGGCAGGCGTGTAAGGCTTGGCGAGGCAATAGCAGGCTCTGCAACATGCTGGGCGTGACGCCGTCCTGGATGAAATCGAGATAGTGCTGGGCGTCGGGGCCGTAGACCTTGTCGCCGACGAGCGGATGGCCCAGCCACGCGGCGTGGGCGCGAATTTGGTGCATGCGGCCGGTGCGGGGGCGCACGGCTGCCAGGGTGAAGCTGCGGGTTCTCTGGAGGGGCGCAAACTCGGTCACCGCCACCGCACCCTCGGGGCAAACGTGCTGTTTCACATGGACGACGGAGGATGGGTCCTTCCCCAGCGGCTGATCGACCATGACGGCTGAGGGCAGTTCACCCATCAGGATGGCCAGGTATTCTTTCTCCACTTGCCGGGTCTGAATCGCTGTTTGGAGCAGCGAGGCCGTGGCATGATCCTTAGCGAAAACGACGATGCCGCTGGTCTCCCGGTCGAGCCGGGACGGCATATGCAGACGCTCCACGCCCAAATATTCGCGGCAGGCACCGATCAGGCTCGACCACGGGCCTTGCTTCGAAGGATGGCAGGGAATGTCGCCCGGTTTATTGACGGCCAAGATGTGTTCGTCGTCGTGCACGATCGCCGCGCGCAGCTCATCCCGAGTCAACAGCCGCATCGGCCGAACGGTAAACTGTGTCAGATGGATGCCGCTTTCATACTCAAGTTTCTCGCCGATGTGGGACAGAATAACGATCGCGAGTGGTTCGCCACCCAAACCGAACGGTACCAGACCGTCCGCGCTCAATTCCAGGAATTTGTAGGCGAGGTGCTGTTGAACTTAGCCGATGTCCGGCCGGCGTTCGGCGCGCTTGACCCGGCCAAGTGTATTTTCCGCATCCATCGCGATGTCCGGTTTTCGAAGAACAAGACGCCTTATAAGACGAACGTCAGCGCGGTGATCGGCGAAAGTGGGAAGAATACCGGCGACCCATGCGGATACTTTCAGATTGAGCCCGGCAGCAAGTCGATGGTCGCGTGCGGCTTGTATCAGCCGGACACGGCCGAACTCCATCTCATCCGCCAACGGATCGCGGCAGATCCGGCGCCGTTGCGGACGATTCTGCGTGGGATGAAGAAGCAGTATCCGGATGGCTTTACCGGCGAACGGCCGGCCCGGCTGAGGGGTTTTACGACGGATCATGCCGCGCACGACTTATTGATCTTCAAGAGTTACGTGGCCACCCGCAGCTTCACCGATGAGGCCGTCGCCGCGAAGACATTTCCGGCTCAATTGAAGGCGAGTTTGCGGGCGATGTTCCCGCTACTGGATTGGCTCGATGGGGCGCGGCAGGATCCGGACGGGCAGGGCGGGGGAAGCAGTCTGCTGACGGCGGATGAGCGCCGGGAAATTAAGAAGGAGCGCCGGAAGTAGAATCGTCCTTGCAATGGATGGACCAATTGGTGAGGGGCATTGAACACCCCGGCCGGGTGTATTCTTGAATCACCCTAGATACGATAGAGATGAGGTATTTTCAAGCGCTTTCGACGCGATGCTGGGCACTGAACCCTTTAGATCCTTCAGGAATGGGCGCAAATGATCGTTCCCGTAAAAGATTCAATAAATTTTGTCATTGACTTCATTACTGCTGGCGCGTTACATTCGTCTTTCGCGTCCGACTCTAAGTCGTACAACCATGACGTAGTGTACAGGAGGTCCCTGAATGACCTTTCAGATCGGTGAGAAGGTGGTCTACCCCAATCAAGGGGTAGCTACGATCGAAAGCATTAGCCATCGGAACTTTGCTGGCCAAGCAGAAAGGTTCTACCTTCTGAGGCTGGCATACAGCAGTATGACGGTGATGGTTCCTTTTTCCCACGTGCACCAAGTGGGATTGAGGAAAGTGACCAAAAACGTCGAAGTCACCCGGATGCTTGAATTCCTGGCGACCGGCAAACCGAATTGCTCCAACGATTGGAAGCATCGTTTCAAAGAAAACAGCGATCGCATGGCCCACGGGTCGTTGCTGGAAATCGCCGAGGTTTTCAAGAGCCTTTTGATTTTGCAAGCTGACAAGCCATTGTCGTTTCGCGAGAAGAAGATGCTGGAACGTTCGCGGCAGATGCTATTGGCGGAAGTTTCGATCTCGCGCACGCTGCGGGATCCTGAGGCGATTGCGCTGATGCAACGCGCGTTGGCCAAAGCGAATTTGGCATTTCCTGAACCGATGTAAATTACCGGACAAGTAAAATAGATAGCAGACAGAATCAAGAGCCGCCCTTCGGGGTGGCTCATTTTTTTTAGCCATTGGAGGCCATGCCCTCAGGTGAAAGCCTTACCTGCGACTCGGTAACCTTAGGTAAAACTCAAATTCTAAGGGGTTTAACCGGTAGCACCAAACTCTCGTCCCCCGTACTATGGAGGCACAGAGAAATAGGTCCCGATGCGTTGCCAGTACTGCGGAAAGCGGTTGCCTCTATTCCGGAAGCTTAAGGACGGCGAGTTTTGCTCCGCCGCTCATCGAGAGCAGTTCCTTGCCCAGTCGGACCAACTGGCGGTAGCGGCGCTTCAGGAGCAACGGGAACGGACGAAGCGGGCGGGACAAACTGGGGGCTCGGTGGCCACGCTGGCGAGGCCGCTGTTGGCCGCACAAACGGTAGCGTCACCGCTAGTGCCGCCGTTGGTGCCGCAGTTCGTGCCGGCGCAGGTAACGGCGCAGGTAACGGGGAGCGTCAGGCCGGATGCGGCGTTTTGCGACCGCTACCTCGTGGCCTCACTGGCGGCATTCCCCTTGGGACAACTGGCGCGAATGCCGCTGGAGCCCATGGTAGTGCGGCAGCAACTGCTGATGCCCGAGCGTTTCGTGCCGGCAGTGGCAGCATCGGCGCGGATGGCGATTGAAGGCCCGGTGCGAGGCCTTGCGGCGGACCAGGTGCTATTGGCGCTGAACGACTATGGTGCGCCGGTGATGGCCAGCAATTCTCCGCCGGTTTCCATTTCGCACCTTGCCTCATCTGTCGCGATATCTGCCGCGACATGTGTTGCGACACTGGGTCTCGGACAGCTTCCGGTGCGTGGGCTGATGGCGTTGGCGCGAGCCGAATCAGAATCCGTTTGCGCTGAAGTTACGGAACTGTTGGCGCTACCGTTGCCGCTTTGGATGGACTGGCAATCCACAACGCCGCATGCGTTGCGGCTTCATTTAGAGCTCGACATCGATCCGCCGCCAGCCCCTGAGCAACAGTTGGAAGCGGTGGCCATGGCGAACGCGATGCCGCTACCGGTTCCCGCCGCGTGGCCGGCCTGCGGGGAGTTGCTGGCCGATAGCGGGCAGGTCTTGTTGACTGTCCCGGCCGGCTATGCGAGGCCGGTGCGGCCAGTGGAGCCGTTGTTGTCCGGCTTGGGGTTGGGCGAGTTGGAAGAGTGCCCTGTTTTGCCGGTTTCGCTGGGACTGGTGTTGCACCCGATGCTGGCGGGGGCGAAGGTCACCTTTCCGGCGCTGGTTCCTGTTTTCTGGACGATGCCGGTGCGCCCGCGGGCCGCGCTGGAACTGGCCGCCTGGGCCGGGCGAACCGTGTACGATGCTCTTCGTCCAGCCGATGTGAGCCCGTTTATGCCGAATGCCGGCCGCCTGATGCCGGTGCTGACGCCGCAACTTCTGCGCGACGCGGCTTACGCGGCCCTGGCTGACCGGGTGCAGATCACCGGCGAATTGCATGATCTCGTGCAACCCGCCACGCTCGCGCCGGCGCGCCGGATTCCATGGCGTTTTGAAGCGCAAAACGTGTTCGCGATCCGCACGCTTGCGGTAAGGCATTGTCCGGTGGAAGTGCAGAAGATGTGGCCGGCGCGGCCCACGGTGGCGGTTGGTCCGCGCCGGGCGGACCAGCAGATCCGCTTGAGTGCCGCACTGCGGCCGGCCCGTTTCGATTTCGCCGCCGGGGCCGATGCGGTCACCTTCCATCTGGAGCCGAAGGTGATGCAACCCCGTTTGCGGGTGCGGCCGGATCCGGCGCGCCAGGGCGGGGCGCGCGTCGCTAAAGGACTCAACCACGCCGACGCTGCGGTTTCGTCGATCAAAATTCCTGTTTTGCGGCGTTTCTGGGCGCACGCCCCCGCCGATATCCGTTGGGTGGCCCTGATCATTCCGCTGGTCTTGTTTCTCGCCTGGTATTCATGGACGCCGAACGGCAAAGCGCTCAATAAGCAAGCCGAGAATGCGGATCTGGCCGTCGATACTTCGGGTGTACAAACCGTTTTAGCGTCGTTCAAATCCAGAATTTCCAGCCGCGCGGCGGTGGAATTGAGTGAGGATTTCCGGGCGGGGCTTGCCGCCTGGCAGGGCGCTCGCCAGGATTGGGCGGGCAACTGGTCTTACGATCAAGCCGGCTTTATCCGGCCCGGCAATCTGGCCCTTTTTACTCCGACGGTAGGCCTGCGCGATTATCATTTCGAGTTTTTGGGCCAGATTGAGAACCACGCGCTGAGCTGGGTGTATCGCGCCAAGGACGCCCGCAACTATTATCTGGGCCGGTTGACGATTACCCGCGGTGGACCGGTTCCTGAGGTGTCGCTGGTGCGTTCGGTGGTGACAGATGGCCGCGAGTCGCGCCGGAAACAGGTGGTGCTGACGATGAATTTGCGCACCGATACTATTTACCGGGTGCGGGTGGACGTAAATGGTTCTGACTTTACCACTTCAGTTTTGGGCCAAGTTGTCGATACATTTACTGATGCATCGCATTCCCAGGGGGGGATCGGATTTTATGGCGGCCATGGCGAAACCAGCCGGATCCGCTGGGTGGAGGTGTCGCACCAATACGACACGTTGGGGCGCCTCTGCGCCATGTTGGTGCCCTACGGGCTAGCCGGTGCCACGGTCCCGGTGAAGACGGATGGGCCAGCGGCATTTTAAGCGATAGAACGAAAGATCGAGGAAGTAAGACAGCATGAATCTTAAAAAGGGAAACCAACGTGGCGTGCAGAACGCCCCGGAAATTCAAGTGACGTCCCGTCAGCATGGGCCGGGCGCGGAGGCGGCGGCGGTGCTGGCTCGCGCCGTCAGCTTGCACCTCGAGGGCAAACGGAAGGAAGCGCTGAAGGACTTGGGCGACGCGATCGACTCGGGTCTGCAGGACGCGGAGCTGTATTCCGCGCGCGGCCACGTGCAATTCGAACTGGAGATGTTCGACGAGGCCGCGCGCAGCTATACGCGGCTGCTGGAGCTTTCGCCGGACCATATCTCGGGCATCTTCAACTTGGCCGTCTGCTACGAGAAATTGGGGCGTTGGGAGGAAGGCGCGCAGCTGTTTGAACGCTCGGTGCGTGCGCAGCCGACCCGCGTGGAAGCACGGCTGGGCCTCGCCATTTGCCAGTTGCAAGCGGGCCGCGCGGAAGACTCGCTGAAGCAATGCGAGCAGGTTTTGGCGATTGAACCGGAACAGGAAACTGCTTTCTTCGGCAAGGCGGTGGCTTTGCAAACGCTGAATCGTTTGGATGAGGCAGCGGCGATTTATAACCAGGTGCTGGGCCGCAATTCGAATTCCGAAGAAGCGCTGACGAACCTGATCACCATTGGTTTGGCCAAGCGCGATGACGACCTAACCCGCGATGTGGCGGAACGCCTACTGGTGCTGCGGCCCTTTTCTCAGGCGGCCCTGGAAGGTTTGGCGACTGTTGCCTTTAACGGGGGCGATTACGAAGCCGCGGTCCGCTGCTGCCAGAAGTTGGTGGAAGCGACGCCGGACCATTACGAGCGCTGGTTTAATCTGGCGGTGGCGTATCAGAAGTTGGGCAAAGCCGACCAGGCGGCCAGTGCGTACGCCGAAGCGGTCCGGATTCGTCCAGATTCTGAGCAAGCGCAGGTGCAACTGGGATTACTGCGGCAACAAGCGGGCGACTTAAAGAGCGCGCGGGATTGTTACGAGTCGGCGCTGGACAAAAATCGCAATCTGCCGGAAGTGCAATACAATTTGGCGGCGTTGCTCGAACGCCAGGGCCAGCCGGAGCAAGCCGAACAAATTTACGGCCAATTGCTGGATAAGCGTCCCGATTGGCGGGAAGTTTGGTTCCGTCTGGGCTATCTGCGCCTTGAACGCGCCGACATGCGGGCGGCGATTGAAGCCTTCGAACAATGCCTGCGGTTACGTCCCGATTGGTTCGAAGCGCAAGTGAATTTAGGGCTGTCCTACTGGCGGGGTGGCGACCGGGAAGCAGCGGCCAGCGCCTTTCAGCGCGTGCTGCAGTTGCAACCCGAGTCACTCGAAGCTTTAAAGGCTCTTGCCGCGCTGGCGGTGGAGAACGACGACCATCACCAGGCGCTCGACTATCAGGCCAAGCTGATCGAACTCGGTGAACGTACGCCGGAGCTTTACTACAACACCGGCTTGCTGCTGCAAAAGTCCGGCCAGGTGGAGAGCGCGATTCAGCATTACCGCGAGGCGCTGAACGAGCGGCCGAACTTCGCCGAAGCGCTGCTCAATTTAGGCCACGCACTGAAGCAGCAAGGCCAGCAGGATGAAGCGCGCAGCTGTTGGAAGCAGGCGCTCGAAGCCCGGCCCGAGTTGGCGCACGGCTACTTCGAGAACTAAGCCCAAGCGGCGGCGTTACTCAAACGAGGCCAAAAAAGCGAGCACATGGCATAAGGTGGCTTGCGTGGCCGACCAGTGCAGGGCGTGGCCGGCACCACGGAGCTTGACCACTGTCGCGTCGGCCGCGCCTTTCACCAAAGCCGCCGCATCGTCGTCGGTCAGCATGCCACCCATGTCCGGGTCCGCTTGCAGCACGAGGGCCGGGCACTGCAGAGCCAGGAATACGTCCTGGGTTTCGTAGCCCGCGAGCCACGTGCCGTCGGCGATGGGGCCGAGCACCGCCGGATCGAGCCGGCGCAGGCAGGAGGCGGCAAAGCGCAGAGTGGTCGGGTCGCGCGTATCGCCGCAGCGAATGGAATTTCCTGGGCCGTAACGCACCTCCGCCAGTTCCCGGGCCAATTCGGCCACGGATTTTTCTGAACCGGCCAAGGTGCGCAATGCGGCGAAGTAACTCCCCAGGGGCGTCGCATGGATGCGTTCGCCCATCGTATGAAAGGGCGGATCCTCCAGCACCACGGCGGTGACGCGCTTGGGCCGTTTCGCGGCCAAGGCTGCGGCGACCATCGCGCCTAAAGAATGGCCATAGACGAAGACGCGCTCCTGGGGCACGATATCCAGAAAGTCGACGGCATCTTTGACATAGTCGATGACGCGATAGGGTCCGCGGCGGGGCGATTCGCCGTGGCCGCGAAAGTCATGCTGGTGG
>JANLPT010000097.1:0-52962 GCA_031367405.1 Bryobacteraceae bacterium | reverse complement strand
GGAAGAGGCGGTCCTTGAATTCGCGCAGCGGAGCGAGATAGTCCATGTGCTGCAGGATGAAGTGCGATGGGTCGAAGTTCAGGCCGAAGTTGGCATCGGGAAGGTCCTGGTACATGCGACGCCAAACCGCCGGCGACACCGCCAGGTTCTTGCCGCCCGGCCATTCGTCTTTCGAAAATGACATAGGACAATTCTCGATGCCGATCTTAATATTGTGGTCGGCGGCGAACTTCAGCAGCGGACCCCAGGTCTTCAAAAACCGGGGCCAGTTGTCATCGATGCTCTTCGTATGGTCGCGGCCGACGAAGGTGTTCACCACGCCCAAGCCCAATAGGGACGCGGCTTTGATCACTCGCTTGAGGTGCTCGGTGTAGACTTTGGCTTCGGCCAAGTCGACCGAAAGCGGGTTGGGATAGTAGCCCAAGGAGCTGATCGAGACCCCGAGATCGGCACAGAGCGCTTTCACGCGAGCGGCGTCGCTTTTGTTAAAGCCCACCACGTCGATGTGCGTTACACCGGCATAGCGGCGTTCGGCTTTGCCGGGCGGCCAGCACATCACCTCGACGCAATCGAAGCCCTCGCGAGAGGCGAAGTTGAGCACTTGGCCGAGCGTCCGATCCGGAAGAATAGCGCTGACAAATCCGAGTTTGAGCACTCTTTATTCTCCCTTGATCTTCAGATTGCGGAAAGAGGCCTTTTCAAAAAAAGATCCCAGCCCGACGCGGCCTTCAGTGAGGCTGAGATCGTAGGCGTCGAGCGAAGGGTGCTGGTGTCCGTCAAATTCCATCCACGCATGGCGGCCGTCAACGATCAGCTTCACGGCAGTCCAATCCTCGGTGGGCAGCGTGGCCGCGCCCGCCTTGCCACTGATGCGGACCCGCTCTCCGCCATACACATGGAACATACCGTTATGGACAATTTGCTTGTCCGCGCGATCGATGGAGAGGTGCGCGTAGTTGAAATGGGCCGCGTCCTGCCAGTTATAAATCAAGATCAGCGACTTGCCTTCCGTGCGTTTCACGTCCACCTCCAGCGTGACTTTCTGGAAAGGTTTGGTTCGCGCCAGGGCATATTGCATGGGCCGCCGCGGCTCAGGCTTGGCAGGGCCGATTTTCAGCATCTCAAGTAAGTTAGGTTCGGCGCGCCACTCCACGGCGGCGGGCACGTCCCACTCGTAGCCTAAGGCTTTTACCGATTCCCATGGGGGACCATCGGCGGCGGTGAGGAACAAGGCGGAGAGAAAAATCAATGCAGCGTAGCGCATGGCAAGATTCTAACGCTTTCCCGGCTTCGTTTTTGAGGCTCCGTTCACCGCGTTCAATATAGTTAGCTATTCAAAGAGCGCGGACAAGAGTTTTTCCGTATGGCCTCTCGCAGTAAGCTGAATGGAGCATGAGTAAACAGCAAATTCTCCGGTCAATGCTTGAGGCGGGCATTGTCGCCGTGGTTCGGACGAATTCCGCCGGGAGCGCGATCAAGTCGATTGAAGCGATCTACCGGGGCGGCATCATCGTCGCCGAAGTGACGATGACCGTGCCCGGGGCACTGCAAGCGCTCGAGAAGATTGCCGATTCACTCGGCGACAAGATCATCCTCGGCGCAGGTACGGTCCTCGACCCCGAAACCGCTCGGGCCTGCCTGCTGGCGGGGGCGCAGTTCTTCGTCACGCCGGCCTTAAAGCTCGCCACCATTGAGATGGCGCACCGCTATTCGAAGCCCATCTTCCCCGGCGCGCTAACGCCCACCGAAGTGCTGACGGCTTGGGAAGCCGGTGCCGATGTCGTGAAAGTGTTCCCTTGCGGCAACATGGGCGGCCCCAAGTACATCAAGGCGCTCAAAGGGCCATTTCCGCAGATTGAAATGGCACCGACCGGCGGAGTGAATCTGGAGACGGCCGGGGAGTTTCTCAAAGCCGGCGCTTGCGCCGTCGCCGTGGGCGGCGAGTTGATCGATGCGGCCACCATCAAGGCCGGCCGGTACGACGTCTTTGAAGAGCGCGCCCGGCAATATGTGGCCGCCGTAAAACAGGCGCGCGCCGAAATGGCCTCATCCTCATGAACAGCTGAATCCCATCCACTTTACGCGCCATCCAAGGCCGTATGATTACCCGTAGCGCGGAAGCGCATTGGAATGGCGATGTGATGAAGGGTACCGGCACCGTGAAGCTCGGCAGCGGTGCTTTTGAGGGCCAGTATTCGTTCAATACCCGGTTCGCCGACGGCGTCGGCACGAACCCCGAAGAGCTGATCGGCGCGGCCCACGCGGGCTGTTACTCGATGGCGCTGTCAGGAGTTCTCACTCGCGCCGGCACGCCGCCCACGCACATTCACACGACGGCCAAGGTCTCGCTCGATAAGACCGATGCGGGCTTCGTCATCAGCAAGATTGTCTTAACCACCGAAGCCGAAGTACCCGGCATCGACGCGGCGGCGTTCGCCGAAGCCGCCAACAACGCCAAGCTGAATTGCCCAGTGTCGAAAGCGCTGGCGGGGGTCGAGATCCATTTGGAAGCCAAGCTGAACTAACCGCGCGCCTCCCGCATGATCTTCGCTGCCATTGCTGACATCCACGGTAACCTTCCTGCCCTCGAAGCCGTGTTGGCCGACATCGCCCAACGCGGCATCTCAAGCGTCGTCAACCTGGGCGACTTACTCTCCGGCCCACTCTGGCCGGCCGAAACCGCCGGTCGTCTGCAGCCCCTCAACTCGCCACCATCCGCGGCAACCATGAACGGCAGTTACTCACCCTGCCGCGCGAAGCGATGGGCCTTTCCGGCCAATACACGATCAGTGCCATTGCGAAAGAGCACCTCAATTGGTTGGCCACGCTGCCATCCACCCTGGCGATCGACGGCATCTTCCTCTGCCACGGCACGCCGCAGGACGACCTTATTTACTTTCTGGAAGACGTAACCGAGGAGGGCGTCCACCAAGCCAGCCCGGAAGCCGTCACCGCCCGTGCCGAGGGCTGCGACTTCGGCCTGATCCTTTGCGGACACACCCATCTGCCGCGCCAGGTTCGCCTGAAAGATGGCCGCTTCATCGTCAACCCGGGCAGCGTCGGTTTGCCTGCCTACACCGCCGACGCCCCTTTCCCTCATCACATGGAGGCCGGAACGCCCCACGCCCGCTACGCGATCCTCACCGGAGCCGGTGCCGAATGGCACGCGGAACAAATAATGGTCGACTATGACTGGGAAGCGGCCGCCCAACAAGCCGCCCGCCACCATCGCCCCGATTGGGCCCACGCCTTGCGGACGGGCCTGGTAAATCCAGACACCGGTTGACTTAGCTACCGGCAAAACCGTAAGCTATCGATTCGTCCACGAATAAATTAACATGGAAGCCCGCGCGCAGACTTGGCAACTCGCCTCCACGCTCGACAGCGTCGATTGGGCGGAAGCCCATGTCGTTGAGCTGGCCAAGGATGCGGGTTTCAACGAAGACGCGTGCCATGAGATTGGCATCGCCGTCCGCGAAGCCATGGTGAATGCCGTGGTGCATGGCAATCACTACAGCACCGGCAAAAAGGTAAACTTGAAAATTGATCTGAGTGACACGGCACTCACCATTGCCATTGAGGATCAAGGCACCGGGCTCGATCTGGCCGCGCTGCCCGATCCGTTAGCGGAAGAAAATTTGTTGCGGCCCTCGGGCCGCGGCTTACTGATTGTCGGTGCCTTCATGGATGAATTTACCGTGGAGCTTCGTGCCGAGGGTGGCAGCCGTTTGCGGCTCGTGAAGAAAAGGCCCGCCGCGTAGGCTCGCTGCCGTATTAGAATAGCGGAGTTGATTGAAGGAGGAAGTATCGAATGAGTGTGAAACTGACTAACCGCCAAGTGGGCGACGTGACTGTCATGGACGCCGAGGGGCGCATCACCCTGGGCGATGGCGCCAGCACGTTTCGCGACATGGTTCGCGACCTGGTAGGCAAAGGCAATAAGAAGTTGCTGGTGAACCTGGGCGAGGTCTCTTACATCGACAGCTCAGGCATCGGCGAACTGGTTTCTGGCTTCACCACCGTGCAGAACGCCGGCGGTGCCATGAAACTGCTGAACTTGAATAAACGCGTCAAGGATCTGTTGCAGATCACGAAGCTCTACACGGTTTTCGAAGTCCACGACGACGAAGCCGCAGGCGTCCGCAGCTTTTCCTAACTTTGGGATGCCCCCAGTAACCAGCCGGGGTTCGTTGAGTCTGACGAACCCCGACCGTGAGGGAGGGGATGTTGCAATGGCATAATCTGGCGGCAGCCCTCAGCCGGTAAAGCTCGCCAGGTCGAACCGGCACTCCGCGAAGCTGATGCAACCGGCTTCAAACACGTTCATCCCGCGCACGGTGATGGCATAATTGCCGGCGTCCGAGACGCGGATGAGATCGGTCTCCTTCAAGTACCACAACGGCCCCTCCAGATCATGAACGGTGAGGGCCATGCCGTCTTCCAGTTGCTTCATACTCAAAGCCGGCAAACGAGGCTTCAGAATCCGCTGCTGGTAGCAGATCTCCACCAACCCGGCGCGGCGGCGTTTCTGTTCCTTGATGTCGAGCCCTTCTAAGAAACGCCGGGGGTTCGGTGCCCCGGCTTCGGTGGCGAGTTCAACCGGTACTGGTAGATCCACAACCGTCCCGGGAGGGGCGACCGGCGAAACGGCTGGCGGGGTTGCGGCGTCAAAAACGGCAGGCGGAACCGGCTGACGCGACAGCCGCTCCAAGTCATAGGCGGCTCGCGTTTGGGAATCCAGCAGGGTCGCAGCCGCTTCCTGGAGCCTGGCGAAGTAGGCGACCGCATTATTTTCCGGTGCCGCCAATTGGTACTTCAGCGATAGAATTTGATGCACACGCTTGATGGTGTCCTTTTCCGCGTTCGGACTCACTTGCAGCACTTCGTATAGATCGATAATTTCAGCGGCAGCCATGTTAACAAAGGATATCGGCGGGATTCGTCCCCAGGATTAACCCTCGCCCAGCGAACCCGCCGGTTACATTTGTTAACCAAAGTGACTAGGCGAAGATAAGGCGGCTAAGGGTACGAGATCGGCCGCAGAGATTTAGGGTACTAATACTATTTCCTCAATCTTGTCAAGGGTTTTGCTTGACCTAATATCCTATTCGTCTTAGATTAACAACACAGTGAACGATCAGAGACGCAGTAAACGGTTTGACCTTAAGCTCCCCGTGGAAGTGATTCGGCCCCATCACTCACCGGCCCATCTGGTGGGGGAGACTTGCAATATCAGCTCCAATGGAGTGCTCTTCAAAACCGATCACCCCATAGAAGTCGGCGAATCGCTCGAATACTACGTCACCCTTCCCACCGCCCCTTCCCCCAATGAGCGTTTACGGTTGCGCTGCGTCGGCAAAGTAATCCGGACTCTCGACCCTCAATCCCACGCCTTCCATTCCTCCGATCATGTACTCGCCGTCACCATGGAAAGATATGAGTTTATGCGGCAGCGCGTCGCGGCCAAAGCGACTGCGGTTTAGCGCAAGAAGCGGGTGAAACGAGCGAGGGCTTCCTCGAGAATTGACAGCTCCGAGGCATAACAAAGCCGCACCGAGCCCTCTCCACCCGCCCCAAACGCCACCCCGGGGGCGATGCCGACCCGGGTTTCTTCCAACAACCGCCGGCAGAAGCCGAAAGAATCTTTTAAGCCATCCACGCGCGGAAAGAGGTAGAAAGCACCTTCGGGAACCGGCACTGTCAAGCCAGGAATTTTGGCGAGCGCTTGCAGGCAGAAGTCCCGATTCGTTTTGAGCTGCGTGACGATTTGGGTCACTGTGGGCTCGCCTTCGGCCAGCGCCGTCTCTGCTGCCCGCTGCGTGAAGCTGGCAGCGTGCGAAATGATGAACTCGTTCAGTTCGGCCGCGCGTTGGGCCAAGTCGCGCCGGGCCACGATCCAGCCGAGCCGCCAGCCTGTCATGCAGTAGGTTTTCGAAAAGCTTTGGATGGCGATGACGGCGTCTTCGCGAGTGGCCAGGCGCAGGATGCTGGGCACAGGGCTTCCCAAAGGTTCTTGGTAAGCCAGACGTTCGTAGACCTCGTCGGCCATCAGCCATAGGCCGTGGTGGCGCGTAAAGTGCAGCAGACGGCGCTGATCGTCTTCCGTCGCCACCCAACCTAGGGGATTCGACGGGGAGGTGTAGAGCAGCAATCTCGTACACGGCGTCACCGCCGCTTCGAGAGCGTCAAAGTCGATGGTGTACCGGTTGCCTTCCAGGGGCTGCGCCACCTGCACGGCCCGCGCGCCGCACATCTGCACGATGGCACTGCCGTTGGGCCACGCGGGCGTCAGGACGATCGCCTCGTCCCCGGGGTTAAGCACGCAGCGGATAGCCACGTTGAGCGCTTGGACGCCGCTCGCCGTCACCACGATTTCCGTGCGCGGGTCCAGCTCCACCTGGTGCTTTCGGAGATAGTAAGCCGCCAGAGCTTTTCGTAGCGAGGGCAGGCCGGCGTTCTCGCTGTAAAAGGTAAAACCTTCGTCCATGGCGCGCTGGGCGGCTTGGCGAATAAAAGGCGGCGTGGGTAAGTTACTTTCGCCGAAGTAAAGGCGAAGAACCGGGTCCTGCGGATGGTCCAGTTGCATGGCTAACTCAGCGAGTTCGCGAATGCGGGAATAGGGCACCGCCTGTGCAGAAGAGGACACCTGGGCCGGCATCTTACTTACCGCGCTTGGGTTTTGAGGTCATCAATTCGTCGATATTGACGAGTTGCGTGGGGTAATCGCCGGTGTAACAGGCGTAACAATAATCCAGGTTACGATCATCTACTGACTCGCGCAGCGCACTCAGCGGCAAGTAGGCCAGCGAATCGGCCTGAATAAACTTGCGTATCTCTTCGACGGTGCTGTTGGCGGCAATCAGGTCGCCCTTATTCGGTGTATCGACGCCATAGAAGCACGGCGAGATGGTGGGCGGGCAGGAGATGCGCATGTGTACTTCGCGCGCGCCCGCTTCGCGCACCATGCGTACGATTTTGCGCGACGTCGTGCCGCGGACGATGGAATCGTCAATCAACACCACGCGCTTGCCTTCCAGCAGATAGCGCACCGGATTCAGCTTGAGTTTCACGCTGAGGTCGCGGATGGCTTGCGAAGGCTCAATAAAAGTGCGCCCCACATAGTGATTCCTGATGAGAGCGTGCCGGAAGGGCAGGCCGGCTTCGGCGGCGTAGCCGATGGCCGCCGAGACACCGGAGTCGGGCACGGGCACGACGACATCGGCGGGCGCGGGGCTGTGGCGCGCCAATTGGCGGCCCATCATTTCGCGAGACTGGGCCACCGGCCGGCCAAAGACGGTTGAATCCGGCCGCGAAAAGTACACGTGTTCGAAGACGCAATGGGCATGGTCGCGAACGGGCGTGTAGCGCTCACGCGTGACGCCTTCCGGGCCCACAATCACCATTTCGCCGGGCTCGACATCGTTCACATAAGTGGCTTCGATGATGTCGAAGGCGCAGGTTTCCGAGGCGAAGATGTAAGCGATCGTGCCGTCCTCCAACTCCATCTGGCCCATCGCCAGCGGACGGAAGCCCTGCGGGTCGCGCGCGATCAGGATGCGGTCGCCCGCCAGCATCACCAGCGAGAATGCGCCTTCGAGCTGGAGCAAGGCTTCACGCAAAGCGCCGGAGAGCGTCTTTTCGCGGGAACGCGCAATCAAATGCAGGATCACTTCCGTATCGGAAGTCGCTTGAAAGATGGAGCCCTCGGCTTCCAGCACCCGCCGCAGTTCGGCCGCGTTGGTGATGTTGCCGTTGTGGGCCACCGCGATCGGGCCCTTGTTACAAATGACGCTGAAGGGCTGCGCATTCAAGAGGACCGTGTCGCCGGCCGTGGAATAGCGTGTATGGCCGATCGCGATGGAGCCCGGGAGTTGCGCCCGCACCTCGGGAGTGAAGATCTCGTTCACTTCGCCCATACTTTTTTTGCAGACGATTTCGCCGTGATGCGCGACGGCAATGCCTGCCGACTCCTGGCCGCGATGCTGCAGCGCGTAAAGACCTAAGTAAGTGCGTTGCGCGGCCTGCGGATGGCCGTAGATGGCAAATACGCCGCACTCGTCCTTGAATTTATCGGGGAACTTATCCAGCATGCAGCATCTCCTCGAAGGCATTTCGCCAGATCCGGTTCAGCTCTTCGATTTCGCAATCGAAGATGCCGTCCACTTGGAGCTGGGCCGCGATCGTCTCACCGAGACGAACGGCGGGGACATCGTGTTTCGCGGCGATGGCCGCGATTTCCGCCGGGCGCGCCGTCGACAGTAAGATGCGGCTCGGCCCTTCATGAAACAAAGCAAATTCAGGAATCAGCGGCGTCTCCAGGCTAACGCGAGCGCCGACTCCGCCGAAGCTCGCTTCGGCTAAGGCCACACCCAAACCGCCATCGCTCAAATCATGCGCGGATTCAGCCAGGCCTGCCCGCACAATCTCTCGAATGGCCGCCTGCACGCGCTTTTCGTACTCCAGGTTCAGCGCCGGGGGCAGGCCCCAGAGCGTGTCGAGCACCACCTTGGCATACTGCGTGCCGCCGAAGCGCGTGTGGTCGCTTGACCCCAGCCCGCCGAGCAGGACGACGTCGAGCCCAGCCCGCGGGAACTGAATGCCGACCGGCTTGGCGGTCGGCAGCAACCCCACCATCCCCATCACCGGAGTGGGAAAAATGCCGTCGCCCAAAGTCTCGTTATACAGGCTGGCGTTGCCGCCGGTGATGGGCGTTTCAAAGGCCCGGCAGGCATCGCCCATGCCGCGTAGCGAGTCAAATAACTGGCGCATGATTTCGGGCCGTTCCGGATTGCCGAAATTCAAATTATTGGTCGCCGCTACGGGCAGCGCGCCCACCGTCGATAAGTTCCGGCAGCACTCGGCGACGATCAGCATGGTGCCTTCATAAGGGTCTAAGTAACAGTAACGGCCATTGCCATCGAGCGACATGGCCACGCTCGTACCGGTCTCTTTAATGCGGACAATCGCCGCTTCCGTCCGTTCCGGTATGGTGAGCGTATTCGTACGAACCTGATAGTCGTACTGGCCCCAAATCCAGTGTTTGGAACATAGATCGGCACTGCCGAGTAACTTCTTTAAGTCGCCGAGTAAGTCAGTAGAACTAAATACAGGCCCTTGCATGGGGGCGGTGCGGTAAGCCGGCACGCCGTGCGGACGATCGTACAACGGAGCGTCGCCGGCCAGGGGTTGATTCGGAATCTCGGCCACCACTTCGCCCAAATGCCACACGCGCAAAAGGCCATCATCGGTCACCGTGCCAATGCGGGCCGCGTCCAAACCCCACTTCTTAAAGACAGCAAAGACCTCGTCTTCGCGCCCCAGCCCGGCCACGAGTAACATCCGTTCCTGCGATTCGGAGAGCATCATCTCGTAAGCCGTGAGTCCGCTTTCGCGTTGGGGGACTAAGTCCAAATCAATTTCGACGCCGGTACCGGCCCGGCTGCCCATTTCGCAGCTGGAAGAAGTAAGTCCGGCGGCACCCATGTCTTGAATGCCGACGATGGCACCGGTCTTCATCGCTTCAAGGCACGCCTCCAGCAGGAGCTTCTCCATAAACGGATCGCCCACTTGCACATTGGGCCGTTTGTGCTTGCTCTCTTCGGTAAATTCGCCCGAAGCCATGGTCGCGCCGTGGACGCCATCGCGTCCGGTTTTGGCACCGGCATAAATCACCGGATTGCCCACGCCGGTGGCCCGGCCGTAAAAGACCTCGTCGTGCCGGAAGACGCCTAAGGCAAAGACGTTCACCAGCGGATTGCCGTCGTAACAACTCTCAAACGCCGTCTCGCCGCCCACGGTGGGCACGCCAAAGCAATTGCCATAGTGGGCGATGCCGCTCACCACGCCTTCGACAATGCGCCGGTTGCGCGCGCCGGTTTTGGGGTCGTCCAAACGGCCGAAGCGAATGGCATCCATCACGGCGATGGGCCGCGCACCCATCGTGAAAATGTCGCGCAGAATGCCGCCTACGCCGGTCGCCGCGCCTTGAAAAGGCTCAATAAACGACGGATGGTTATGCGACTCAATCTTAAAAGCGATCGCCCAGCCGTCGCCGATATCGATGACGCCGGCGTTCTCGCCTGGCCCTTGCAGCACCAGCGGGCTCTCTGTCGGCAGCTTCCTTAAATGGATTTTCGAACTCTTGTAGGAGCAATGTTCGCTCCACATGACGCTGAAGATACCCAGCTCAGTATAGTTGGGCTCACGGCCTAAAATCGCGGTGATTTTGGCGTATTCTTCAAGGTTAATGCGATGCGTGAGGAGAACATCAGCGGTAAAGTTCATACCGCGACTCTCGCCAGGATCGATTCAAAGATCACGCGCCCATCGACTGACCCCATCAGCGGATCGCAAGCTCGCTCCGGGTGCGGCATCATGCCCATCACGTTCCGTTCCGCATTCAGGATGCCAGCAATGCGCCGGGCCGACCCGTTCACGTCCCCGGTATAACGCATCACCACGCGATCCTCGGCTTCCAGCATATCGAGCGTCCGTTCGCTGGCCGTATAATTACCTTCGCCGTGTGCTACCGGCAGTTGTAAACGCTGGCCAAGCTGGGCGGCACAGGTGAACGGCGAATCGACCGTTTCGACGGTCAACATCGGCTGGGCGCAAACGAACTTCATGCCCGCGTTGCGAAGCAGAGCACCAGGGAGAAGGCCGCTTTCGACCAGGATCTGGAAGCCGTTGCAGAAGCCAGCCACCAGCCCACCGGCTTTGGCAAAGTCCTTGACGGACTGCATGACGGGCGAAAACTTGGCAATCGCGCCACAACGGAGGTAATCGCCGTAGGAGAAGCCGCCGGGCAGAATCACCACGTCGACATTGCGGAGAGTCCGCTCGTCATGCCACAAAAATTCCGCCGACTGGCCCAAGTTCGCGGAGGCCGCGTACCAAGCGTCATGGTCACAATTAGAACCGGGAAAAACGACAACACCGAAGCGCATAGTGGGGGTGAAAGAACCGGAGCCTTCAGTGTACCAAGAGACCCGGAAGTCCGGCCGCTTCTTTTCCGGCGTTGCATTAAGTACGGATGCTGAGTCCGGGGCCGGTTAGCTGGCCGGTATTGAGGCGGCCGTTACGGACTTCGAAGAGCCCCGGGTAACGAGCTGCCCAGGACTTACTGGCGGAGGGGACATATTGGCGGGCATTGGCTTCGACGCCGGCAACACCGGGGACATGGCCGGCGATGCCGGCGGAATGGACTAAGGCGGCGCCGGGGCAGGTGAGGTCCTGCACGCAGAGAAACATGCCGAATTTCTGGCCGGCGGCGGCCATCAGCATCGCTTGCGATTGGCCTTTACAGGCTTTGAGCGCAATGCCGGTGTAACCCATTTCGCGGGCGAGTAACAAGGTTTCGAGGTCAGTCAAGGATTCGTCAATCACGACGGGGCGTAACTTAGCCGCTTCGTGCATGACATTGGCGCGATCAGCCTTTAAGTTACGCTGCGTGGGTTGTTCAATGTATAAGATGCGCTCAAAGCCGGAGGGCGAGGCCTCTTTTACTTTGCGCAAAATTTCGATGAGATATTGCACATTCGGGCAGCGTTCATTGAAGTCGAGGCAGTAATTCCACTGCGGCAAAGCGCGTTTGGCTTGCACTTGAGTGGTGATACGGTCAATGGCGAGGATGCGGGATAGGTCGTTTTGTAAGTCGCCGCCATTGAGTTTGATCTTGACGCGTTCGAGGCCGGAGTAAGCGATCCATTCTTCGAAGGCGTTGGGAAGGCCGTCGTGGAGGGGCGTTTTTACTTCCGCGTTGGTGAGCGGATCAGAGGCACCGACACTGTGAAAGAGATAGACGAAGGGCCTGGGTTTTTGACCGATGTAATGCTGGAGCGTTTCGCCTTTAAATTTTGGGCCGAGATAGTGGCTGAGGTCGTAACGCATGAGGTCGCGGCCGTAAGTGGCGTAAGTGTTGCGGCCATGTAACTTGCCGTAGGCGTCGCTGATGGCGGCGTCGAAGGGGCTACCGGTGACGAGCGCACACAACTTCGGGATGGGTTCGGGATCGTCTTGACTAACGTGGGCGGCGGCGGCGAGCCATTGAGGTTCCAAAGCGTGGTTGAGGTCAACCGGGTGGCCGTACTCCTGGTGAGCGCGCGTGATGCGGCCGATGCTGGTGGCCAAACGGGTCATGGCTTGGAGCGTCTGGTCATAATTCATTTTTTGGGACGGGAAGCTCCACTGATTGCCCAAGCTCATGGCGGCGAAGCCTTTGGCGCGTTTCCCGTTGCGGCTTTCCACCTCGCAAGCCACGTTGAGCATGGTGACGCGATCCACTTGGCGGCCGCCGAACATGTAGGGCGTGCGGTAGAGAAATTCTTCAAATTGGGGCTGGATGTCGAGGATGCGGATGTCGGTGCTGGTGGGTGCCGCGACGAGATGAGGGGCCGCCAGGGTAGTTTGGAGAAGGGTGCGGCGCGTCAGTTTGTGCATGGCAGTTGCAGTGTATACCTTTTCAGAGGTTGATTTACGAAACGGAGCCAAATGTGGGGTTTTCTTTTTGGATTGATGGGGTTGCGGGTGGCGGCGAGGCGTTTGGGGCAGTTGAGGGCAGTCCCGGAGATTTCGGTTCTGGTTGGTTTTTAGTAGAAGCGGAGACAGACCTCGTACTTGGTTGGCTGCTGGTTGTTTGGGTGCTGACATTTTGGTTTGGCCGTCTCTTCTATAAGGATGGCCTATGGGGGCAAGAATTTTGTCTGGCGTTTAGTGATTTGCGGGGGGAAGTTGTTGAGGGGTTTGGGGTTAGGAATATTTGCGTTTTGTGTGATTGGGTTTTGCCGTCGTAACGCATTGGGGTCAGTCCGCCTCTTTTCGACGCCGTCGGTCACGTTTAGCCAGGTAGATTCCGTCAACGATCCCGAGGCCAGCAGCATTCCCCGGCCAATGGAGGTCTCGACAATCTCCCGGCGAGTGAGTCGTTGATATTTCAAAAAAGCTCCGAGCCAGAGTCTACCCAAGGTCCAGGTTGAATGCAAGGTGTTGTAGACTCAAGGCTTGCAGCGCATCTCCGCAGTCTTGTTACTCGCGCTCCTCAGCTTCACGCTGACGGCACCGGTATGGTTGACGGAATCCGACGCGAAACTGCCCCCTTGTTGCCGTCGCGATGGCCAACATGGCTGCGGGATGAAGATGAAACAGCGGGCGTCTAATGCCGTAGCCTGGCGCGCGGAGTCTCATTGCGCGCTCTTCAGCAAAGGCGGAGTCACTCCTGCCGCCGCCAAGGCTATCGTCACGCCACCGGCCGGGTCCATCATGATCGCGCGGATCAGTCACCCGTCAGCGATTGAGCAGACTGCCGCTCGTTATCGTATTTCGTTCAGCCGCTCGCGCCAAAAACGCGGCCCACCCGTTCTCCTCTCCTAACATCACGTTGAATGCGGACAGGCCGGGGCCGGTCCTCCAATTTTGAGGAGAGAATTTCATGATCCGTCAGCTATGCCTTTTGGCTGCCTTTGTCTGCGCTCTAAACGCGCAGGAAACTGTCCACCACGCCAGCGTTAGCGGCCGCATCGTTGACCCCAGCGGGGCCGTTGTCTCGGGTGCGAAAGTAACGGCCCGCAATGTCGATACCAATGTTGCTAACGCCGGGGAGACCGATCGCGAGGGGCGCTTTCGTTTACCCTATCTAAAGATTGGTACTTATGAAGTGAAAGTAAGTCAGCCGGGCTTTTCTGACTCCATCCGTTCTTTGACGCTGAACGCCGGCGGAGCTTATGAGCTCTCGTTCATTTTGAAGGTGGGGATGGCGGAAAGCCAAGTAACGGTGGAAAGTGAAACCGCTTTACTCGAAACCGCGCGCAGCCAAATGGCCGGCACGGTGGCCGATACGGAGGTAAGAGCCCTGCCTTTGAACGGCCGTAACTTTCTTGACCTGGCTTTACTCATCCCCGGCGTTTCGCCCACGAACACCGGCAGTAACCAGATCTTTGCTGAGACCTCGGCGGTCCCCGGACAAGGTATTTCCGTGGGCAGTCAGCGTAACTTCTCGAATAACTTCGTCGTCGACGGCCTTTCGGCCAATGACGACGCGGCTGGTTTGAGCGGCATCTTTTACGGGCTCGATACCGTGCAAGAGTTTCAAGTAGTTACCTCCGGCGCGCAGGCGGAACTGGGGCGCGCGCTGGGCGGCTTCATTAACGTCGTCACCAAAAGCGGCACCAATCGCTTTCGCGGCGGCTTGTATGGTTATTTTCGCAACCAGCGTCTCAATGCCGCTAATCCGCTCTCGAATAGCAAACTGCCGTCCACTCAGGCCCAATACGGCGCGAGTCTGGGAGGCCCCATCATTCGGGATCGGACGTTTTTCTTTAGTAACTTTGAGCAAAGGCAGTTGAACCAGAGCGGATTGATTACCATTTCGCCCGCGAACCTCGCAGTTATCGGTACGCGCCTGGATGCGGTGGGCTTCAGCGGGCTTCGCCCCACCACCGGCATCTATCCGAATCCGGTCCACCTCACCAACGTCCTCGCCAAAGTCGACCACCAGTTCAGCTCGCGCGACCAATTCAGCGTGCGCTACAGCCTTTACAATTCCATCAGCAGTAACTCGCGAGGCGCCGGTGCCTTGAGCGCCGCGACCGCGTCCGCCGGGCTCGACAATGCCGACCACACGATTGCCGTGAGTAACATCTTCACTCTATCCTCGCGTACCGTCAACGAGACTCGCGGGCAATATACTTACAGCGACTTACTCGCGCTTCCAACTGACTTGGCTGGTCCCGCCGTCAGCATCGCCGGAGTGGCCACCTTTGGCCGCCTCTCCGGCTCGCCCGCCGGACGCCTGAATCATCTCTATGAGTTCGTCGATAACCTCTCTCATCAATCCGGGGCGCACGCGTTCCGCGCCGGAGCCAATTTTCTTTACAACGACACCACCATCACTTTTCCACGCTCCGTGCGCGGAAGCTACGCGTTTTCGTCGCTCGCCAATTTTCTGGCCGGTACTTACAACAATGCGGGCTTCACGCAGACCTTCGGCAATACCATCATCCCCCAAACCAACCCCAATGCCGGCTTCTACATTCAAGACGAGTGGAAGGTGCGCCCGTCGCTGACGCTGAACGCCGGCCTGCGCTATGAGCTCCAGTTTTTGCAAAGTATTGCAACGGATAAGAATAATGTTTCGCCCCGAGCCGGCTTTGCCTGGTCGCCCTTTGCGGCGCGCCGAACCGTCATTCGCGGTGGCTTCGGGCTTTATTATGACCGCATCCCTTTGCGCGCGTTAGCCAATGCCCTACTCTCCAGTGGAAACTCGACCACCTTAAATAGTGAAAGCCAAATCAGCCTGAGCTTGTCTCCCACGCAAGCCGGCGCGCCCGTCTTTCCGAATATTCTCAGCACGCCGCCAGTGGCCGGCCTACTGAACTTTACAACGATGGATCCGCGCATGCAAAATGCTTATTCCACCCAAGGCAGCATTGAGTTTGAGCAGCAACTCGGCGCGCATAGCTCACTCAGCGTGGCCTACCAGCACTTACGTGGTATCCACCTGATCGCCTCTATCAATCAGAACGTGCCCACCTGCGTCGCCGCCGGAACGAATAACGGCTGCCGCCCGAATCCTAACTTCGCGAACAACAGCCAATACCGTTCGCAAGGCGACTCTAATTACAACGGTCTGCATGTCTCGTTTCAAAAACGGCCCGTCCGTTGGGGCAGCTACCGCATTTCCTACGCTTACTCAAAATCACTCAATAACGTCGGCGAGGCTTTTTTCAGCTCGCCGGTCGATCCGGCGAATATCTGGCGCGACTACGGCCGCTCCGACGACGACCAAAGGCATCGCGTCACATTCAGCGGCGCACTCAACTCGCCGATAGGCCCCGCTCACTCAGCCTGGCAGACCTTGAGCCATGCCTTCCAATTGAGCGGCTTTCTGCAGTATTACTCCGCCTTCCCGCTTAACCTCACCACCGGGGTCACCACCGTGCAAGGCACGGCCGGCCGGCCCATCGTGAATGGCGACTTCATCAGCCGCAACGCCGGCACCGGTAACGATTTTTTCAGTGTCAACACCCGAGCCAGCCGCACCTTCGCGCTCGGTGAGCACTTACGGCTAGAGGCGCTGGCCGAGGCGTTTAACCTCCTCAACCACCGGAATAACTTGACGCGCAACGCTGTCTTCGGCGCGGGCGCTTATCCCTCGACGCCTGCTCCCACATTCAGCCAGGTAAACGCGGCCAACGATCCCCGTGGCATACAATTGGCTTTACGACTCCGCTTCTAAAAGGAAAACGCTATGTTATTACCAGTTCTGATTCTTTTGGTTTCGCGGATTCAACCGGCCGATGCCGCCGTGCCATATCGCCAACCGCAACTGGCTGCGGGCCATGGACAGGTGGCGATGGCGTTCGGCGGCGGGCTAGCGATCTATTTCGCCGCTTCGCCCGATGGAGGACGCACTTTCGGAACGCCCATTAAGGTGGGCGAAGCCGGGGCCTTGGCGCTGGGACGGCATCGCGGACCACGGCTGGTCATTCTGAAGAACGTCATGGTGATCAGCGCGATGGTGGGCGACAGCGTAGCCACCGGCGCTCATGCGCATGGCTCGCCGGAGGGCGGCAACTTAGTTGTGTGGCGATCCACGGATCGGGGCGCGACTTGGAAACGCGGAGGCACCATCAACGACGTGCCCACGTCCGCGCGCGAAGGTCTGCATGCGATGGTGGCTGGTCCGGATGGTGGGCTATTTGCCGCTTGGCTCGACTTACGCGGCAAGGGTACGCAGCTCTATGGCTCGCGGTCGGCCGATGGCGGCGTGACATGGCAAAAGAACGTGCTCATTTACAATTCACCGGACGGCAGTATTTGCCAGTGCTGCCATCCTTCGCTTTCGATTGACGCGAGCGGACGCATCTTTGCGATGTGGCGCAATGCACTCGATGGATCGCGAGACCTCTACTTCACCAGTTCCACGGATGGCCAGCGCTTTGCGACGGCCCAGAAGCTGGGTACCGGCACTTGGAAGCTCAACGCTTGCCCGATGGACGGAGGCGCATTCGCTATCGACAAAGGGAAAGTGATCTCCGCTTGGCGCCGGGATGGCGACGTGTTTCTCGCTGACGCCGACGGTGCCGAAAAGAAGGTCGGCACGGGCAAAGACGTGGCGCTGGCCCAGGGCAAGCGAGGCACTTATTTGGCCTGGACCCAGGATGCCGCCATCCAGATCTTATCGCCGAATTCTGCGATACCCACGCTGGCCGGGCCCGCCGGTAGCTTCGCGAATCTACTCCCGCTGCCCGATGGCGGAGTGCTGGCCGCCTGGGAAGCCAATGGATCTATCGAAACGAAGCGGCTCGACTAAAACCGCACCTTGATTCCGGCCCATGCGGCTCTGGGCGCACCGGGAGCCAGGAACGTGGAACGCTGTAGCGGGTAAGCGCCGAATGCCACGGGAAAGGGGCGCGCCTGATAAGAGCCCTGGGCTGTAAAACCGGCGGGGCCTAGCTGAGCCGCCGAGTAGTACTTACGATTGAGCAAGTTACTGGCTTGGACAAATAGCTCTAAGTGGCGATGCAGCATGTATCGGGCACCGGCATTCAAAAGCGCGTAGCCGGGAGATTTACCCGAACCTAAGTAGTAAGTGCCGTCGGGCTGGTGCAAGTTATTCTCGTTACCGCGCGCATAGGCGCTCGATACACCGGTTAGGCCGATGTCGAGCGCTAGCTTTGGCGTCGCTTGGACGACGGCATAAGCCTTTGCTGCATGCTGGGGCGAGAGTGGGATGTTATTGCCGGGCGTGACGTCAATTACACCATCGAGCCCCTTCGCCGCCGCGTTACTCCGGCTATTGCTATCCCCCAGCAGACTCTCCGGGCTCTCGAAGGATGCGTTGAGAAAGGTGTAGTTCGCTCCCCAGGTGGCGCGCCGCCAGCGGCCGTTGGCTCCGGCTTCGAATCCTTGCCGGCGGGTGCGGCCGAAGTTCTTGAAATAGCCATAGCCGGTTTGGGGCGAGGCGATGAAGAGAATATCGTGGCGGTTCTCAGCCCGGAACCAGCCCAGATTCCAATTGAATTTGTTTTCGACGCCGCCGCTACGAAGGCCCGCCTCAAGGGTTCGAGTAACGACCGGCAGTAGCGGCGGATCGCCGGCCATGGCATTCGGCAACTTACACGGATGGTTAGGATCGGCACAACCCAGCTCAATCGAAGTCGGCGCGCGGCTCCCTTCGCTGTAATTGAAGTAGGAATTGATGCTGTGGGCGAGTGGAAAGGTAGCTCCGACGGCGGGATTGAAGCGGCTGAAGACGTGGCGTCCGGTGAGCGAACCGGATCCGGCGGGCAAAATACGATCTAAGTTGCCGATGACGGTGCGATTGAAGCGGCCCGATGCGGTGAGATGCAGCGAGCCGATTGCCATGGTGCCGGTGGCATACAGGCTCCCGGTTTGGATGCGCCCATCGAGATGGACCCGAGTATCATAGGGCTCGCCATCGACGTTGCCGCCCGTGATGCCGTCGCCAAAGACGGCTATCCCGGTAACACTGCGGTCAGGGTTCAGATAACCCAATTCTGTCGATTGCACAAAGCCCACATCGCTGCGATCCCAGGCCGCGCCCGCCGTAATTCGATGGTGATCTTTAAGCCAACTCATTTGTCCACTGGTGCCATAGCTATGCTGTTTCACGCGCGAGCGGTTGATGAGGCCGTTGCACTTTTCGCCCGGTTCGTCGCGTAACAGAGCATTGCCGAGGCACCGCCAGAAAGGGAAAGGGGTATTCGCCGCCGTTGCTCCGCTGGCGGGCACACCCGTATATCCAGCGGCGGCCAGGGCCGTCCGCTCGGGGGCACCAGGCTGATACACGGATTGGTCCAACGAGTTAGTGTTGATATCGCCGTTGAAGGTATTGGTGCGGATGAAACGATAGTAAGTGTTGGCAGAAAACGTAAGTGTACTGGTGAGGTTATGCCTGGCCGTCAGGTTCACCAGGGGCGACCGATTTCCTGTCGCGTCGTGGCGGGTGTAGGTGCTCCGGTAGTCCCGCTGCAAGAGCCGAAGCTCCTGCAGACCATTTCCGTTGAGTAAGTTATTCGCATAGCCGGCACTGAGACCCAATGTCGTCGCAGCGCGCTGCCAACCGAGCTTACCGAAGAATTGCCGCACGTTCGACGCGGACGATTCGCGCCAACCGTCTTCGAAAAAGAGATTGCCGGCGGCGTACCAATCGAGCCCGCGCCGATTCATGCCGCCGTGCTCGAACTCGGCCACCCGGCGTCCAAAGCTGCCTCCGCTCAACTGCAGCGACGTACCCGGCTGTGCGCGTCCGTCTTTCGTTTGCACGGCCAGCGCGCCGCCCAGCGTATTCAGCCCAAAGAGCGGATTCGACCCGGGCATGAGAGTAATCTCGGCGATTGCCAAGCGGGGAATCAGATCCCAACTCAACACATCGCCGAACGGCTGATTGAGCCGCACGCCGTCCATGTAAATCGACAGGCCCTGCGGTGTGCCCAGTAACGGCGAGGCCGTGTAACCACGATAATTCACGTCGGGCTGGAAAGGATTGCCTTGTATCTCGTTGACGAAGACGCCATTGAGCTGACGACTGATGAAATCGGCCAGATGGAGAGCGCCACTGTGCTCTAGGTCGCCGGCATTGGCGGTCTGGGCCGTGACGGGAAGCTCGTCGCGGGTGACTGCGGCCCCCGAGAGCGGTGTGGTGCCGATCACCGTGACACTGCTCGCCTCAGGACCCACGTTGAGCGTCAACGCTTGCACCATCGGCTCCGGCGAGTTCACCGTCACCATGCGCGATTCAGCGGCAAAGCCCGGCTTCGTCACCTGCAGCCGATGACGTCCGAAGGGCACATCCACGAAGGAATACCGGCCCTGAGCGTCCGTCTCGAAAGGAAGTCCCCTTAAATAGCCAGTGGCTCGCATGGGTGCGCCGCTCGAATCGTTCACTTGCAGACGGATTTCACCAGTGGGCACCTGGGACGGCAAGAGGACGGCAAAAAGAATTAGATAGATGAAGAAAGGCACACGCTGGTTTCGGTGAGAACTCTATTAGCCAATGTACCACCCAGCAGGAATCGCCACGCCCCCTCAAATTACGCTGGCACTTACTCGGCGTACCGGGCTCCGCAAAAACCTCGATGGCAAGAGACGATACAATTGCAGGGCCATGGATCGACGTTTATTCCTTACCGCCGCCGGAGCTATCGGGCTCACCAATTGTGGAGAATCTCCCAAGCCCGCCGTGCCCCCAGCGGCCCCGCCCCCGACCGCAATCATTGACGCGCATCATCATTTCTGGATGTACACCAAGAAAGACTATGGCTGGATCAGCGACAAGATGACGGCCATCCAGCGCGACTTTCTACCCGTCCATTTGGCCGCCACCCTCAAAGAGGCCGGCGTCAACGGCGCAGTATCGGTGCAGGCGCGCCAGACGCTGGACGAGACCCGTTTTCTGCTCAAGCATGCCAATGAGAACGAGTTCCTGCGCGGCGTCGTCGGCTGGGTACCGTTGGCCGAAGCGGGCGTCGCGAAGTCAATGGAGGAGTTTGCCGCGCAAGCCAAGCTGAAAGGCATGCGGCACGTCGTGCATGACGAGCCGGACCCCAACTACATTCTGCGCGAGGACTTCAATCGGGGCGTCGCGCAACTGAAGGCCTTCAAGCTGCGTTACGACATCCTGATCTTCGAAAAACATTTGCCGCAGACAATCAAGTTTGTCGATCGCCATCCTGACCAGAGCTTTATCCTCGATCACATTGCGAAGCCCAAAATCAAAGCGCATCTCATGGAGCCCTGGAAGCAGAACCTGATCGAACTTGCCAAGCGGCCCAATGTTTATTGCAAGCTCTCCGGCATGGTGACCGAAGCGGACCACGAAAAATGGACAGCGGCCGATCTGCAGCCGTACATCGATACCGTGCTGGCCGCCTTCGGGCCGAAGCGTCTGATGTATGGCTCGGATTGGCCGGTGTGCCTGCTTGCCTCGCCCTACCAACGCTGGTTCGATACGTTGAGCGCGGCGATTAGTAAGCTATCTGCTGAGGAACGGACACGCATTCTGGGCGGCACGGCCATTGAGGCTTACGGGCTCTAACGCTCCGGCAGACGATCCGCTGATCGTAAGAAGGCGTAGTAACTCACTTCGATACGCTCGCGAGCCCCGATCCAGCGATAAGTGGGAGCGCCGAAGAGCCGGGCGCGGTGGATCATGGCGCGCCGCGATTCAGGAAACGGCGACACGCCGAACTCCATGCCGCGCGTTTCCGTAACTCCGTTCCAAGGGGGAAGGGTGCGCGCGCGGCGCTCCTCCCACGTGCCCAACCAGGGGAAGTCCGTCACCCGCCAGACGTAGCCCAGCAGTAACTGGTGCCGCGGTGACCAGGCTAAGAAATAGGCATTCTCCTGCGCCGGGTTCATCAGATGAGCGGTGTAGCCACTGGCCTTTGAGGCGGCCGTGAAGCGCTCCAGATTGACATGCTGCCGCGGGTCGCCGTGAAGGTCTTGCTCGCGCACAGTCGGCGCGAAAAACTGGGTTTGCCCGGCTTCTAGAAATGGCGGGCCGAGCGTGACGTGCTGCGTCCAAGCGATGGGGCGGTCTTCCTTAGCTAGATTCGTGAGCACTTCGTGGAAATGGAGCTTGTCCCCTTCTAGGCGCAAGGTGCGCGAAAAGTCCAGGCGCGCTTGGGGTAAGTGGACTTGGGCCGTCAGCGACTCGCCCGCGCTCGATATCTCCCAAGGCAGCACGCCTGCTTCGCCATGCACATTGGCACCAGCGGCGGCTTCGGCATCGGACGGCGCGCCAAAGAGGTCAAGGCACAGGTTGTGCCCGTGAATGCCGGCCAGCAGGCGGCTTTCGCTCCCGCCGCCATATTCGGGGTGCTGGGCCTCGTCATAAGTGGAAGGCTCAGAAGGCTCAATGGAGAGCCACGGAGGAGTCCACAGTGGATTGACATTGGTGGCGCGATGCGTCAGGCAGGCCAGGTGGCCACCCTCGGCGAGCACCACGGCGCTCAAGTAGGCATTCTCGATTTGGTGCGCGCGACGCCCGCGGTAGCGAATTTCGCTCATCGTGTCTTTCTACCATAGCCCCGTTACAATCAAGGAATGCATCTGTTGATCTGGATCTCCTGGCTGCTGATCGTGCCCTTCTGGGAGTCAGTGCCGGCCGCCCAGTGGAGCGAAGAGCAACTGATTGGCCTGCTAAACGACTCGCCTTGGGCCCAGAGCGCCTCGGACATTGGGCGAGCCAACCGTCTGCCGGTGCCACCGGTATTGATCTATCTCGCGAGCTCCACTCCTTTGCGCCAAGCGGAAGAAGAGCTGATCCGGCGGCGATACAAACAATCGCCTGACCTCCATGCCGCCATAGTCGAGGCGCGCGAAGAGTACAAAGCATACTTGGCCGGGCAGTCCGGTAAGGTGATCGTCGTCGCCATTCCGCTCACTGCCGATGCCCTGGCCGATCCTGGGGAAACGAAGCGCATGGAAAACGAGAGTATTCTGCGGGTGGGGAAGCGTAAGGTGAAATCGACGGGGCATTTTCCGCCCACGCCCGCCGACCCCATTCTTCGCCTTATATTCCCCAGAGACGTTCCGGACGGCACCAAAGAAATTACGGTCGAGGTCTATTTGCCGTCCATCCCAGCACCCTACCGAAGCGTCACTTTCCGGGTGAACGATCTGGTGTATCGCGGCCTGCCGGATATGTGACATCCGGGCATTAAAAAAGCACTTAGTTTCTTCCTTTGTTCGCCTGCGATGGAAGACAGCAACCCCTCGAATTTTGTATAATTTAGAGGTAGTTATCCCCGTCATTGGCGCGTGCGGCCCGGTGCGCGCTCACTGATCTGGCCAACAAACAATTTGGCACGAAAGTTTCGGAGAAATTCGGCATGGCAGCAAACGACAATACGTACGATTCAACAAGCATCAAGGTCCTGGAAGGCCTGGAAGCGGTGCGGCTGAGGCCGGCGATGTACATCGGCTCGACGCGCGAAGCCGGGCTGCATCACTTGGTGTACGAAGTGGTCGACAACTCGGTGGACGAGGCCTTGGCGGGGCACGCCACGGCGATCGAATGCATTATCCACATGGACAACTCGGTGACGGTGACGGACGACGGACGGGGCATCCCGGTCGATATCCATAAGGAAGAGGGCGTCTCCGCTGCGGAGGTGGTGCTCACGAAGCTCCACGCCGGCGGCAAGTTCGATAGCAACAGCTACAAAGTGTCGGGCGGTCTGCACGGTGTGGGAGTTAGCTGCGTGAATGCGCTCTCCGAAACGTTGCACCTCGAAATTTGGCGCGACAAGGCTACCTGGGAACAGGATTACGAACGGGGCGTTCCCAAATATCCATTGCGCGAAGTGGGCCGGACGCGGAAGACCGGCACGAAGCTTACCTTTAAGCCGGACACCACCATCATGGAAGTTACCGAGTTTAACTACGACACCCTGGCCCAACGGCTGCGTCAGCTTGCTTTCTTGAATAAAGGGCTCAAAATCGTCCTGACCGATGAACGGCAGGATCCCATTCGCACGGACGAGTTTCTGTATGAAGGTGGCATTGCTGAGTTCATCAAGCATCTGAATCGTACCAAGCAAGTTCTGCACGAAAAACCTATTTACATTGAAGGCGAGCGGGAGATTCCCAACGGCACGCTGAGCATGGAAATCGCGCTGCAGTACAACGACAGTTACGCTGACCAAGTATTCAGCTTTGCGAATAACATCAACACAGTGGACGGCGGTACGCACTTATCGGGCTTCCGCTCCGGGCTCACGCGCACCATTAATGCTTATGGCAACTCCTCCGGCATTATGAAGGAGAAGGAGGCGCTCACTGGCGACGATGTCCGCGAAGGCTTGACGGCGGTCGTCAGCGTAAAGATTCCCCAGCCGCAATTCGAAGGGCAGACCAAGGGCAAGCTAAATAGTGACATTGCTGGTTTTGTCACGCAATTAGTCAACGAGAAACTAGGTGAGTTTTTCGATAAGAATCCTGGCGTGATGAAGAAGATCGTCTCGAAGTCGATCGATGCTCTCCGCGCGAGGGAGGCGGCGCGCAAGGCCCGTGACTTGACGCGACGCAAGGGCGCACTCGACTCTGGCGGATTGCCGGGTAAGTTGGCCGATTGCCAGGAGCGCGATCCGGATCGCTGTGAGTTATTCCTGGTGGAGGGCGAGTCCGCCGGCGGCACCGCCAAAAGCGGCCGCGATCGTAAGTATCAGGCGATCCTGCCGCTGAAAGGTAAGATCCTCAACGTCGAGAAAGCGCGCTACGACAAGATGCTGGGCCACGAGGAAATTCGGGCTATGATCACCGCGCTCGGCTGTGGCATCGGCCCGGAACTCGACGTGACTAAGTTGCGTTACGGCAAGATCATCATCATGACGGACGCCGATGTCGACGGCTCGCACATCCGCACCTTGATTCTGACTTTCTTCTTCCGGCACATGCAGATTCTCATCTCCACGGGCCATTTATTTATTGCGCAACCGCCGCTCTATCGCATTAAAAAAGGCAAGAGCGAGAAGTATTTGAAGGACGATAAGGAGTTCACCAAGGAGATCTTACGCCGCGCTACTGACTCGCTGGAAGTGGTGGTCGGCGCGGGCCCCGCAGCGCAGACGGTAGAAGGTGCCGAACTGCGGCAGTTTCTCACGTCGCTCGACGAACTCGGGCTGGCGGCGAAGGCGGCAGAGCGCCGGTTACGCGATTCGCGCGTCGTGGAAATGCTGACATCCCCCACGCTTACTCTCGATGGCAAAGAAGATTTCAAAGACAAAGCTAAGCTGCAGGAAGTATTCGATGGCATGGTGAAAGCCAAGATTCGCTGCGAGTGGCGCGAAGATGAGGCGCATTCGGCTTGGATGCTGGTCTATTTCGACCCGATGAATGCCGAGCGCGCCATTAGCATCGATTTTGCCGCGCAACCGGAGTTCCGCAAGTTACGCTCGCTCTCGAAGCAAGTGGCCAAGTTTTCGGCTGGTCCTTTTGTAACGGTGCGGGAAAGCCGGCGCAGCGAGACGATTCCGACGTGGCGCGAGCTGCTCACGAAGGTAAAGGAAGAAGGCATGAAAGATGCCAACGTGCAGCGCTACAAGGGGCTCGGCGAAATGAATTCGACGCAACTTTGGGATACGACCATGAATGCCGAGACCCGCAGCCTGTTGCGTGTCGAATTAAGTGACTTAGTCGAGAGCGATCAAATCTTCTCTACCCTGATGGGCGAAGATGTCGAGAGCCGGCGTAAGTTCATCGAAGAGTTTGCCCTCGACGTCCGCAACCTTGACGTCTAAACTGGCTGCTGCGGTGTAGCCGCAGAGTTTATTTTTTGGCGCGAGGTTCGGGGACATCTTCCAACCCGACAAGATACTCCTCAGTCAGTTCAGTGATGCACCACATTTTTTTCCCGCCACGGTTTCAGGTCGTGGCTTTCGAGCAGGATACGGATGGTTTCGCGACCCACTTGGGGCACCAGTTTTCGCTTGATCGCTTGCTCGGCAATCAGGCGCACCGTCCAGCGCGCCTGCCCCGCCGGCGGATCCGCGCAGACCATGGCGATGATGCGCTGTTGCTCGGTCAAATTCAGAATTTGTTTGGCGCCTGGACGAGGCCGTTCATACAACGCCCGTTCCAGGCCACCTTCCCGGTAGCGCCCGCCGATGTCCCGCACGGTCTTCGCCGTGAGCCTTAATCCTCGCGCCACGACCGGCGGCGAACCGCCCGCCGACATCTCCAGCAAGGCTAACGCCCGCAAGACCACCCGCACCGGTTGCACACCGCTTCGCAGCAAAGCCCGCAACTCCTGCTCATGCTCGGTCGACAATTTTAGCTCGTGACGCTGATGGGCTCGCATGCCTCAGCATACGCCCAAAACATTCTTGTGCCTATATGTTTAGAAGATATTTTATAGGCGGTCGCGGCACTAATACCGCGACCGCGTGACTGATAACTTTCGTCTTACTGGCCAACAGAGAAAGATATAAATCCAGCGGTCGAAGCACTAGTGCCGCGACCGCTTGGTTTGTTACTTTCCGGCTTACCGGGGAAAGGAAGGCTTGCCACTAACGGCCGGCAACGACGGAGGGGGCGGCGGCGGTGGTGGAGAGTTGGAGGTGCTCGAGATCGAGCCAGTCGTCGGTGGAGGTGTTTTGCACAAAGACCAGGTCGTGGACGGAGAAACTGCGAGGGCCGGTGTAGTGACGCCAGCGATGACGGGCGAGGTCAGCCGAACTGGCGACGTACTCTGCGGCCAGCCCTTGGGCCAGGGTGACGTGCGGATGGTAAGGGAAGGCTTCGCGGTTGTTGAGCACGCCACGGCATAAATTCGCGTGCGACTCCAGCAGCATCGAACGGCCTTCGCCGATGGCGAGGTAAATCACATTCGTGCCGGGAAAGACTTGCACCTCGTCCAGCGTGACGGTGAAGGGAGGCAACGCTTCACTCACGTCCTGAATGGTGGCCCAAGCCTCGGCCGTGGAGGCGGCGATCGACCGGGGCGGCAGCAGCGTGACGTGCGACTGAGCATGGCACCCCGTGATCAATTCCACGCGCAGCGCGTTCAGAAACCGGCCCAATTCGCCAGGAATATAGTTAACTAACGCGAAGCAGTTGATCGGCGCACCGCTCGCGGACTGACAACCCATATTTCTCAGTTTACGCTGTTACGGGGGCCAGTGCGACGGGTAGTGCGACGGGGCCGCCCGCCGCCGGGTCGCCGAATTCAGGGTTGCCTAACCCAGCGCCGCCGAATTCCAAGCCAGTTTTTACCTCGGGGATGATCCACTTGGCGTCTTCGAATCCCACGTATTTGTAAATCCGCAGTTCCTGGTTGGGCAGTTCGAGGATGTCGCCGACATCGAGCGGCTGTTCGGATTCGCGTAGCAAAGCCCAAAGGCTGTACGGCGTGGGAGCTTCGTGGGCGACCTCGGCCATCTCGTAGTCTTTTGGTTTGACGGGCGTGACGCCGCTGGTGTGCGGAGCCCATCGGAATTGTTGGCGCTTCTCATCGCGCATCCGGAAGATCCGGTAGCAAGGCATCTTCAAAACATATCACAGATGATTTGTTTGTTAACCCGGGCGTCGGATTGCCCACGGGCGCGCCAATCGTCAATCGACGGGCGTTGCCAATACATGCTGTCGCGTAGGCGGCCCAAGGGCAGAGCGGGCTCAATGGTGACGATCCGGTGGGCGGAGTTTTTGGCGGGGGACGCCTGGCGGCGGCGACGGTCCGCCAGCCATCCGACTGACTTGTCGATGATCCAGGGCTGTTGCGGTTTCCAGCAATTCACGGCTACGACGTGGGTGGCACCCATTTCGAAAGCGGCCCAGATATTGAGGGAATCGAAGATTCCACCGTCGGCGTAAGTGAATCCATCGATTTGGGGCTGGCGCAGAAAAAAGGGCAACGCGCAGGAAGCGGCCAGATGTTCCCAGGTGATTTCCCGGTTCCGAAAGAGATGGGGACGCAGGAAGGGATAGGCGTTGGCGACCACCGCCACCGGGCGATCGGGCGTGAAGCTTCGATAAAGAGACTGGATGCGCCCCTCCAGGGCCGGGGTGTGAAAAACGCCATGACGAAATTGGCGGGGAAAATGCCAGCGGAAAGCTTGGGCGAGTGACGCGTCATACCAGAGGGGCATGAGCTGGGCCGAGTTCGCCCCGCCCGCGATCGCCCAGGCATGCAGGCTGCCAATGGACGTCCCAATGACGATATCGGGCTTGAGGAAGTCCTCTAAAACCTCCCACGCGCCCAACTGATACGCGCCGAACAATCCACCGGCCGAGAGAACTAACGCAACGCTCATGTCTTCTTCGATAATAGGGGAGTGGACGCGAACGAAGGAATTTTGACGCATTGCGAGGAGTGCCGGGCCGGCTTGGAGCGGCGGACGATTCTGCACGAGCAACTGGTGGAGGGCGAAATGTTCGAAATTGAGGGCGTGCCGGCTTTGGTGTGTCCGCGTTGCGGGGCGGTATGGATTGAGGAGGAGGCGCGCGAAGTGATTGAACAAATCTTGTCGGCGAATCGTGCGGGAGGAACGCAATGAGTATCGCAGCGGCCTTACTCGAAGCGGCACCGGATCGGGTAATGCCGCTCGTGAGACCTGGGCATGGCGATGCGCAGGTATTGAAGTTACTCGCCGGGCATTCAGCGGCGGAGTTATTTCCGGGAGCGCGCGCGCCGAAGGGGGCATTGGCGGGGCTTTATCTTTATTTTGGCTGCTGGCAGCAGGCCCACGAAGTATCGCAGGATGACTCGAGTGCGGAAGGCAGTTACTGGCATGGAATCGTCCATCGGCAGGAGCCGGATTTCGCGAATGCGAATTATTGGTTTAGCCAAGTGGGTGAGCATCCGGTGCATGCGGACTTAGTGCGGCGGTTTGGCCACTGGGATCCGGCGTCGTTGGTGAAACTTTGTGAGCGTGCCACTTCCGGGAGTGCCGGGGAGGGTGAGGCGCTTGAAATGCAGTTAGCGGAATGGCGCTGGTTATATGACTTTTGTCAGGAGGCCGTTTGAAGCGAATTCTTTGGCTGTGGGGGCTGGCGGCAATCGCGGCGGGCGCGTGGTGGTGGTACCGGCAAGCCACGGCGTTGCCCGAAGTCGCCACGGCGCGCGTCGAGCGGCGGCGGATCGAGAGCGTCCTGTCGACCAATGGCAAGGCGGAACCGGTGGAGTGGGCCATGGCGCGGGCGGCGCGCGAGGGGTTGGTGGCGGATCTCACCGTCAAAGTGGGGCAGAGCGTGCAGAAAGGCGCGGTGCTGGCGACGCTCGATTCTCGCGCCGCGCAGGCGGAATTTACGGCGGCTTCTGCCAGGATGGAGCAGGTGCGGGCCGAGCTGGACGGCTTGGAAAAAGGGGGCCGGGGCGTCGAAGTTGCGGAGATCGAAAGCGGATTGCGGCGGGCTCGCGAAGATGCGGCCGAAGCCCGGCGCGAGATCGCGACCATTGAACGCTTGGTGAAAGCAAATGCCGTGCCTAAGCAGGAGTTGGTTCCGCAGCAACAGAAGCTGACGGCGGCGGAATTGCAGATTCGTTCCCTTGAGGAGCGGCGGGGGCGGTTGGTAGATTCCAGCTCGATTGAGGCCACGCGGTCGCGTCTGAGGGAGGCAGCGGCGGTGGTGGACGAAGCCCGGCGCAAGTGGGGGCTGGGCGAGGTGTTGTCGCCTATCGCCGGCGTTGCCTATCAGGTGGACGCGCGGCGCGGCGCGTGGTTGAGCGTGGGGAGCGAAGTGGCGGCGATCGGCCAGATCGCGAAGCTGAAAGTGGTGGTCTATGTGGACGAGCCGGAGTTAGGCCGCGTGAAAATCGGCATGCCGGTGCGCATCACCTGGGACGCGCATCCTGACCAGGATTGGAAGGGCACAGTGAATCAGTTGCCCACTCGCGTGGTGGCCTTGAACACGCGTCAGGTAGGCGAAGTGGTCTGTATCATCGAGAATCCTGACTTAGTGCTGCTGCCCGGTACCAATGTCAACGCCTTCATCCAGGCCCGCGTGGTGGAAGGCGCGCTGACCATTCCGAAGGAGGCCGTGCGGCGCGAAGGCAATCAGACGGGCGTCTACGTGCTAGAAGGCGAGATGGTGCGCTGGCGGCCAGTGCGGGTGGGCGTCTCGAGCGTCACCCGGGTTGAGGTATTGGAGGGCGTTAGCGAGTCCTCGCGAGTCGTTTTGCCCTCGGATTTGGTGTTGAGCAATGGTCTGCGGGTGAAGCCGGCGCTCACCCGGTAATGTTCCGGACAATATATGCCGATCTCCCCAGAGAGATATGCGACTCCAGCGAGCCCACGAACGCGTGAAGATTTCCGGCACTGTCCGGCTCTTTTGGGAAGACGAAAATGGTAAACAGCACTTTTGCCAAGCCGAGGCGCAGGACGTTTCGAACTCCGGAATCAGCGTGCTCCTTCGCAACCGCGTACCTTTGCGTACGATCATGCAGGTAGAATGCATGTCGAATCAGGTGCGAGGAGCCGCGAATGTGCGCCGTTGCGAACAGCGCGGCTTAAACTTCGAGGTCGGCTTGGAGTTTGTCGGTGGCACCCAGGGGCCAGCCAAGATGAGGTACACCTAATAAGCTCATCATCGCTGTGCCCGCCCCAGCCAGCGCGGTGTCGTCAAGGTGTATCTTCGATACTCTTCGCCAAACTTGGCTTCCAGGCCTCGCTCCTCACGCGGAAGGATCACCGGGCCCAAGAACATGCCTGCTAGGACAAAGACACCCAAGACGGAAAAGCTCGCATAAAAAACGATCCAGCCGGCCCAGATCACCGCCTCCGCCAAGTAAATCGGATGGCGGCTATACCGGTAAGGGCCACCGGTCGCCAGGTAGGCCGGCGTCGGGTAGTGCTTCGGCTTTTCCAGCACCCAGCCGTCCGGGGCCAGGGCGAAATGCTCACGGAGGCACCGGTATGCCACGTAAAAACCGGCGGCCACCGGAAGAAGCCCCACGAAGTTCCACCCCCCAGGCCAACCAGCAACCCAGCCATGGCGCGTGCCCAGTAAGGAGAGGGCATACGGCACCAACGCATGCGCGGCAGGAAACCCCACCAAGTGCCCGATCGCCCCTAGCCATCGCGGTATCCGGCGTCCAGCAAACCAGTTCATGGTGCTTACCACCCTGCGCCTCACTGCGGCTGGCGTCAAGGGCCACTACTTTTTGGTGCCGGCCTCCTTGCGCATCACGGCCAAGTTGCTCTGCGCCTTCGCCTGATACGGACCTTTGATCGCCGCCGACTGCTGCATGAAGCTGACGGCATCCGCCAGTTGCGGCGCACTTTTCCCTTTGCCCATCTGGTAGTTGGCTAGCCCCAGATAGAACAGCGCGGGGCCGGCGAGTTGCTCGTTGTCCTTGATATAGGGCAGGGCGGCGCGCAGGGCCTTGTCCGCTTGGGGCTGCTTATTTTGGCCGGCCAGCGTGGTGCCCGCCATCCAATAGGCGAGCCCGAGCGTGGTGTTTTTCTTCTTCGCCCAATCGGCATCGGACACGCCTTCCGGCTTGGGTTTCGCCTGCAGCACTTCCACCACTTTTTCGGAATAACTCACTACCTTATCCGGGTTCTTCGCTTGCTGCATCTGATAGTCGGCCATGGTGAGAAGCAGGTCTTCATTGAAGAGTCCCCGGCCCCAGGCCCGCTCGCCCAGGGCGACGGCGTTGGGCAACAGTTTGGCTTGGCGGGCCGCCCAGGCATACTTTGGAAGCGTGGGAGCGAAGTACGGGCTTTGCGGGTTGCGCTGCTCCAGCGCTTCAATAAGACGGACGGCCTTCGCCGCATCCGGCTCGGACAAAGCGGCGGCGGAGAGCGCATACTCGGCATAAGTGGCAGCCTCTTTGGCTGGCGTGATGGCCTGCTTGTAATCGTCATCTGACTGGCCGGCTTTCTTTGGCTGCTGAGCTTCTTTGCTCGCCGCCTCCCAAGTCGATACCGCCCACTTCAGGATGCCGGCCGAGTCTTTCTTGCCTTCGGAAGCCTGGAGATTGACGTAAGCGGCGTCGAAATCGGCCGGGCTCAGCGCGAGGAGTTTCTCGCCGGCGTCAATGGCTTGATCGAAATTACCGGCCTTTAAATACGATTGCTGTAACTGCGACCAAACCCATCCGCCGGCTTCGTGTTTAGGATGGCCAGCATTGAATTGCTCCATCAGTTTTTGCTTACGGGCGGCGTCCTGTTCGTTGACGATGGATTGTAGGGCTTTTCCATCCTCAGTGGCCGCGTTGGGTTCAATTAGTTTGTGGCGTTGGGCGGCCCCCGGAAGGGCGGCGATGGCGATGGCAGTCAGCAAGGCAATAATCTTCATGGCATCCTCGTTAGCGACGATCATAGTACAGGTGTTATCCGAGTAGCCAGCTGAAAGCGCCGGTTCATCGTCACGCGACAAATGCGAAGATAGCCAAATGATCGCCGACAACCGCTTCCTGTCCGAACACTTTCCTCGTGCTTCGCAATACCATCCTGATTGGGTACTGGCGAGCGTCAGCGGCGGGGCGAATTCGCTGTGGTTGACAGAGTGGCTGACGGCCGGTATGGACTTACGCCCAGGCATGCGCGTCCTCGACCTTGGCTGCGGACGGGCGGCATCGTCCATCTTCCTGCGGCGCGAATTGGGGGTGCAGGTTTGGGCCACCGACCTATGGTGTAGCGCCTCGGAAAACGCCCAGCGCATCCAGGATGCCGGGGTCGCGGATGGTGTGTTTCCCGTGCATGCCGATGCCCAAGCCCTGCCATTCGCCACGGGTTTCTTCGACGCCATTGTAAGTATTGATTCCTTTTGTTATTACGGCACCGGCGATTCATACCTCAACTACGTGGCTCGTTTTGTAAAGCCCGGCGGTCAGATAGGAATTGCCGGGGCAGGGCTGATGCAGGAAATCGAGGGCCCGGTTCCGGAGCATCTTCGCGCCTGGTGGACCAGCGATCTGTGGTGCCTGCATTCAGCGCCATGGTGGCAGCGGCATTGGGAGCGGACCGGCATCATGGAGATCGAACTGGCCGGTGACATGCCCGATGGCTGGCAACGATGGCTGGATTGGCACCGGATGGCCGCACCCGACAACGCCGTCGAAATCCAGGCTCTGGAAGCCGACCGGAGCCAATACCTGGGCTACGTTCGCTTGGTGGGCCGCCGCCGTCCGGAAGCGGAACTCCCGGACGTGATTTTGTCGATGCCGTCCCAATACAAGAAAACGCCTTTGCTGCGGCCCTAACGCATCGGCAGAAAATGCGCTCTAGTCACGACAATTCGCGCTCTGCATGGCATTTATGATTTGGCCCTCCACCTGCTTATGGCAAGGTTCATGTCGATATCAAATTTCCCGCAACGCAAACCGATCCTCACTTCGCGCCTCGTTTTGGCCCTGAGCCTCGGCTTGGCGATCAGCTCACCCGCCCCAGCGCAGTCGTCTGCGGCTACGGGCATGAACATGACGAAAATGACCGAACAGTGCGTGGCGATGAAACACCAGAAGCAGAAAATCGCAGACGACATGAAGGCGCAAAACGCCCAACTCACGGGCGAATTGAATCGGATGAATCGCGCACCGGCTGACCAGAAAATGGGCGTGATGGCCAACATTCTCACCCAAATCGTGGAGCAGCGGATCGCCATGGATACGCGCAAGGTAGACCTGGATGAGGAGATGATGAAGCACATGATGCAGCACATGCAGATGAGCAAGGAAACGATGGCTCAGTCGATGGCCCAATGTCCGATGATGAGCGGGATGAAGGGTATGAACGACAAGCCAGCCGACGCTCATAAGCATTAAGATGACCAAAGCCATGGCGATCGACCCCATCTGCGGCATGACGGTGGACGAAACTTCCGCCTTGCGTGTCAAACGCGACGGACAAACCCACTATTTCTGCAGCGACCGTTGCCGCCAGAAGTTTTTGTCAACCTCGTTGAACGCGTCAGCGCCTGGCCCGCCCGCCGGCCAAGCGATTTACACCTGCCCCATGCATCCCGAGGTGCAGCAGGATCGTCCCGGCGATTGTCCCAAATGCGGCATGCGGCTGGAACTGAAGACTGTCAGCGCGAGTGCCAGTACAGAGGACGACTCCGAGCTAAGCGATATGACGCAACGCTTCCGGATCGGGGCGGCGCTCGCGCTACCGGTATTCGTGTTGGCGATGGCGCATGTCATCCCGGCACTGGGCCGACAGGCCTGGGTGGATAGCGACGCCTCCCGGTGGCTGCAATTCGCGCTCACCATCCCCGTGGTGGGATGGGCGGGATGGCCGCTTTTTCGCCGGGGTTGGCGCTCGGTGGTGACGGGCAACTTGAACATGTTTACGCTGATCGCCATTGGGGTTGGCGCGGCATTCGTCTCGAGCGCGGTGGCGATGCTGTTTCCCGGCCTGTTTCCGGCCACCATGCAACACGAGGGCCAAGTGGCGATTTACTTTGAGGCCGCAGCGGTGATCGTGGTACTCGTGCTGCTCGGCCAAGTGCTTGAGCTCCGGGCCCGCAGCCGGACGGGCAGTGCGATCAAGGCGCTGCTGAACTTGGCCCCGCCCACCGCTCGCCAAGTTGCGCCGGGGGGCGATCATGAAGTGCCGCTCGATCAGGTGAAGGCCGGTGACTGGTTGCGGGTGGTGCCCGGCGCTAAAGTACCCGTCGATGGGGAGGTGCTGGAAGGTCATTCGAGCGTTGAAGAGTCCATGATCACGGGCGAACCGCTGCCGGTGGAAAAGAGTGCCGGTTCAAAAGTGACGGGCGGTACGGTGAACGGTTCCGGCAGTTTCGTCATGCGGGCCGAGCGGGTGGGCAGCGACACGCTGCTGGGGCAAATCGTGAACATGGTGGCCGAAGCGCAACGCAGCCGCGCCCCTATTCAAGGTCTGGCCGACCGGGTCGCCAGCATTTTTGTACCGGCGGTGTTGGCCATTTCGGTGCTCACCTTTGTGATGTGGATGTGGCTGGGTCCAGAGCCCAAACTGGCCCACGCGATCGTCAATGCCGTGGCGGTGTTGATCATCGCCTGCCCGTGCGCCCTTGGTCTGGCGACACCCATGTCGATCATGGTCGGCGTAGGACGAGGCGCGCAGGAGGGCGTGCTGGTCAAGAACGCCGAGTCGCTGGAAAGGCTCGAGAAAGTGGACACGCTGGTGGTGGACAAGACGGGTACGCTTACGGAGGGCAAACCCAAACTGATTGACGTACTGCCCGCCGGCAACTTCGACGCCAAGGACCTGCTGCGCCTCGCCGCTTCACTCGAACAGAGTAGCGAACACCCGCTCGCCGCCGCCATCGTCCAAGGCGCGAAAGATCGTGGCGCTATCCTGGAGGCAGGTTTGGAGGCAGTGCAGGATTTTCGCTCAGTAACTGCGGGTGGCGTGGCCGGCCAGATCGGCGGCCGGACGGTGATGATCGGTAAGCCGGATTTTCTGCGGAATGAAAAAATCACCGCTTTGGAGGCGCTGGAAGCTTCGGCGGTGAAACTGCAGGAAGAGGGCAAAACGGTCATATTTGTGGCCATCGACGGCCAGCCCGCCGGAATCCTCGCCGTGGCCGACCCCATCAAAGCCAGTACCCCGGAAGCCATCCAACAACTTCACGCGCTCGGGTTGCAACTGGTGATGCTCACCGGAGACAATCGCCTGACCGCGGCCGTCGTGGCGAAGGCCCTGGGCATCGATGCGTTGGAAGCCGGCATCGAACCCGCCGGAAAAGTGGCTTACGTCAAGAAGTTGCGCGCCGAAGGGAAGCATGTCGCGATGGCTGGCGACGGCATCAACGACGCGCCGGCCCTCAGCGAAGCCGAGATCGGCATTGCCATGGGCACCGGCACTGACGTAGCCATGCAAAGCGCGGGCATCACGCTGGTGAAGGGCGATCTGCGCGGCATCGCCAAGGCCATTCGCCTCAGTCGCGCCACGATGGGGAACATCCGGCAGAATTTGTTCTTCGCCTTCCTCTACAACGTGCTGGGCATTCCGGTGGCGGCCGGTGTGCTTTACCCGTTTTTCGGTTTGTTGCTGAGCCCCATGATTGCCGGTGCGGCGATGAGCTTAAGCTCGGTCTCTGTGATCGGCAACGCGTTGCGGCTGCGGAACTTGAAGCTTTGAGTGTGGACTGGTGAGCCGGGTCTAAGATCGAGCGAAAACCCAGTAGGGGAGCAATGTCGTGCCGATGAATTTGGACGAGGCGGTGATGGAAACGCACCGCGCTCTCGTCGGCCGGATAGGTCCGATAGTCGATCCAGGTTCCTGAGAAAGAAAGCTTCGCGAGTTCTGGTGCCTGTTTTCGAGGAGCTCTATTTGCTGGACGAGATCAATTTTCCAGCGGCGGAACTTGATCCTGGACAACATCACTCACCAGCTTCAAACGTTGCGTCGCGACGGGCACCAGCCACAAGGCCGTCACCAGCACGGGCATCATGGCCAACGTGAGCAGGCTCGCCTCCGGCCCGTAGTCGCCGCCGCTCCATAATGGACCCGCGCTCCATTCGAGCGTGTAGCCGGATACCGACATGCGGAAGCCGCTCAGGTTCACGCCAAAGAGGGGCAGGGTCCAGTTCCAGCCGAAGTGCAAGCCAATTGCCAGCCACAAGTCGCCGCTGCGGATCACCGCAAAACCCAACACGACGCCCCACAAGAAAGTATTCAGCAAGCCCAGCGGCGTGGCGTTGAGGTTCGCCGCGTGCGCTGCGGCAAAGAGGACGCTGACAGGCAGGATGGTGGCGAAAGGTCCGGCGTGGCGCAGCAGCAGTTGAAAGCCGTAGCCGCGAAAGAGCAGCTCTTCCCCCACCACGCCCAAGGCCAGCATCGCGCTGACGAACAACAAGCTGCGCAGGTTGGCGGGTTGGTCAGCTGCCTTCACCAGCTTGGCGAAGCCGCTTAGGATTGGAGGTACCAGAACGACTATAGCGGCCATTACTCCGCCCGCCAAACCCCAGCACAGATTTCGAATGGAGCTCGGGTTCCACGCCAGACCCAGGTCGGCCAGCGATAGCCTTTCGAAAATGCGCACCGTAAAGGCGTTGGTGACGGCCGCCGCCAGAAAAGTGCTCAACGCGGCGGAGGCCACGGTGCCCGCCCAGGGGGCCAGCAACCAGCCGAACAGGATCAAGCTGAGCAGTTCGAGAAAGGCGAAGAGCCCGACGCGCACGGCGAGTGCAAATCTGTCCGTGCGCGACATCCTATTAACTTTTCGCGCTCACCTGAACGCCGTGCGGGGCAACGCGGACATCCAGCACTTGCGCGCCTTCGCGTTCAATCACGGCCCGCACCTTGGCCTTTGACCCGCGCTCCACCAGGAAAAATACGCAGCCGCCACCACCTGCGCCGCACACCTTCGCCGCTGTCGCGCCCACGCGGGACGTGGCCTTCACCAACCGGTCAATCAACGGCGTGGTAATGCCCGGAGCGTTCTTTTTGCGGTGCATCCACTCGGCCCGGATCAGCGCCGCCAGCTCTTCCCAATCGGACTCGGCCAGTGCCGCCCAAACGCCGTTCGCAATCGCGGAAATCTCGTCGAAAGCGCGATGGACGCCTTTATCGCCATCCACGTGCTTCTTCATCACTTCCCAATTATTGATGCCCGAGTTGCGCGGCTCGCCGGTGTAGGCCAGCACAATGCGTTCTTCGAATTCGGGCAAATCAATCTCGATGCCGACGCGTTTAATGCCCGCCGGATCCATCTCGATGGCGCTGACGCCGCCGTACATGGCCGGATAATAGTCCTGGCAGCCGGTGGGCACCTTGATGATCTGCGCCTCAATATTCTGGGCGATTTCGCGAAGTTTTTCGAGCGAGTAGCCGGATTTTGTCAGCCGGTTGAGCGCGCTGGCCACGGTGATCATCAACGACGATGAGCCTGAGATGCCGGCACCGGCCGGGGCTTCGCTCACCGTTTCGAGATCGATGCCGACGCCGGGTTGCCAAAAGCGCAATTGCCAGGCGGTGAGTGGCAGGCGGTACTTCTTCGCCGCCAGCAAGGCTTCGAGCGAGGCGAAACTCTCAGCGATGCCCAGGTCGCGCGACTTCAGATGGATGGCACCGTCGTTGCGCGTGGAGATCCAGCAACGGGTGTAGCGGTCCACGGCAAAGTTGACGGTAACGGCGGCATCGTGGAAGAGATAGAGCGGCCAGAGGTCGAGCGTGCCGCCCGCCAGATCCACCCGGCAGGGCGAGGAGGCTTGGATTTTCATTGAACTCTTGAATTGTAGCGCGCCGGTCTGACGACGGATGCCATCGTCCCGCCGCCGCTTCAGGCTAAACTCTGTAGATGAGACGACTCGCTTTCGGCGCGCTCTTTTTCCCCCTCGTTTTCCCCCTCGGTGTTTTTGGCCAAGCGTCCCCCGCAACTCCCCCGGTTCCCGTCAGCACGGTTAGGGAATTTTACTCGAAGTACGAGTATCGCATCGCGATGCGCGACGGCACTAAGCTTTTCACCTCCGTCTACATCCCGAAGGACGCCATCACCGAAGGCAAAACCTACCCCATCATGCTGTCGCGCACGCCTTATAACGTCGCGCCTTACGGTCCCGATCAATTTAAGCTCACCCTGGGCCCTTCGGAGGCGTTTGAAAAGGAAAAATTCATCTTCGCTTATCAGGACGTGCGTGGGCGCTTCATGTCGGAGGGCACTTACGTGCCGATCCGCCCGCAGAAGATGAATAAAGGTCCGCGCGACTTCGATGAAAGCACCGATGCCTACGACACCATCGACTGGTTAGTGAAAAATGTCCCCAGTAACACCGGCAAGGCCGGCATTTGGGGCATATCGCAGCCCGGCTTTTTTGCCGCCGCGGCGATGATCGACGCGCATCCCGCTTTAGTGGCCGCCTCGCCCCAAGCGCCCGTCATCGACTATTACCAGGGTGATGACGTCTATCACAACGGCGCGTTCATGCTGGCCCATCGCTTCCGCTTTTATCAGGGCTTTAAGGCGCGCAGCGAAGAGCCGAATCCGCCGAAGCCCACCCTTCCATTCGATTACGGCACCGTCGATGGCTATGAATTTTTCCTCAATCTGGGTTCGCTAGCCAATGCCGACGAAAAATACTTCAAAGGCACGCAGCCTTATTGGAAAATGAACGTGGAGCACACCACTTACGACGACGTTTGGAAGTCGCGCGCCATTTGGAAGTACATGAGTAACATCAAGCCCGCCACGATGCTGGTGGGTGGCTGGTTTGACACCGAGGATCCCCAAGGTCTGTTGCGCCAGTTCGCCTTTATGGAGAAGAACTCGCCGCCCGCGAACAACTTACTCGTCATGGGACCGTGGACGCACGGTGGATTTGCGCGCGGCGATGGCGATCGCGTGGGCAACGTCAACTTCGGATCCAAAACCGGCTTCTACTATCGTCAGCAAATCGAGTTCCCCTTTTTCCTGCATCATCTGAAGGGCCGCGCCGCAGTATTCCCGCGCGCCTGGGTGTTTGAAACCGGTGCCAACCAATGGCGTAAGTTCGACGCTTGGCCGCCGAAAACGGTGTTGCCATCGAGCCTCTTCCTCGCGCAAAACGGCTCCCTTACCTGGGAACGCCCCGCCGCCGCGTCAGCCGACGAGTATCTGGCTGACCCCAACCGGCCGGTGCCTTACCTCGGCCACATCGGCATCGGCGTCCGGCCCGACTATATGACCGAGGACCAGCGCTTCGCCGCCACCCGCCCCGATGTCCTGGTTTATAAGACTTCCGTGCTGGAACGGGATGTGACGGTGATGGGCCCCATTGGCGTGGACTTAAAGGTCTCCACCACGGGCACCGATGCCGATTTCGTGGTTAAACTGATCGACGTTTACCCCCCCGATTACCCCGATTTCAACGCACCGCCCGGACCCGCTCCCGTTCTCGCTCCCGCCAACAAGATCCAGATGGCCGGCTATCAGCAGTTAGTCCGCGGCGAACCTTTCCGGGGTAAGTTCCGGTCGAGCTTCGAGAAGCCCGCACCTTTCGTCCCCAACCAACCCGACCGGATCAAGTTCCAGCTTCCCGACATTGCTCATACTTTCCGCGCCGGCCATCGCATCATGGTGCAAATTCAAAGCAGTTGGTTCCCCTTAACCGACCGTAACCCGCAAACTTTCGGCGACATCCCCAACGCCAAGCCAACTGACTTTGTGAAAGCGACGCAGCGCGTTTTTATCGGGGGCCCCGAAGGGTCGAAGTTAGAGCTGATGTTACTCCCCTAAGTTAGTTGAGAAGCGTGCGCCGAATCGAGCAGCTGCGATCTTAAAAGCCGATGACCATTGCCGAAACCGATCGCCTCTGGCTGCGCCGTATGTGCGACGAAGATGCGCCACTTATTCTCGAGTTGGTGAATGAGCCGGCGTGGCTCGAATCTATTGGGGACCGGGGAGTTCGGAATCTGGACGATGCGCGAGCTTATATCGCGCATGGCCCGGTGGCGATGGTTGAGCGTTGTGGGTTCGGCCTCGCGGGGGTGATCCGTAAAATCGACTTAGCCCCGCTCGGCATTTGCGGCTTGCTGAAGCGCGATGAGCTCGACGATGCTGACCTGGGCTTTGCTTTGCTCACGCGCTTCGCGGGCCAGGGCTATGCGCGGGAGGCGGCGATGGCGGCGGTGGCTTATGGGTTTGGCGAATTGGGGCTGGAGCGCATCGTCGCGATTACGTCGCCTGGCAATGCCCGTTCCATTCGTTTGCTCGAGTCGATTGGATTCGCGGCGGAGGGGCTAGTGAATTTGGCTGACCGGGAAGCGGCGGTGTGCCTGTATGGGCGGCGAAATGCCCTCCAGGGAGAGTGAACTATCCCGAGACTTCGAAGTTGAGTGTGACGTCGAAAGGCGTCAGGCCGGTGAGGTAGATGCTGGGGCCGGGGAGTTTGGCTTCGGCTCCCCGGACGTCGTACCACTTGTGCGCGACGACGGGGGGCGAGATGCGAATGGCTTGGCTTCCGCGGCTGATGGAAATGGCGGCAGCACCGGGGTGGGGCCGGTAGACGCCAGGGGAGACTTGGTCGACGCCGTCGAGCGTTGCGTCTTCGCGGCAGTTGATCTCTATCGTGAGCGGGACGTCGTTGGTGCCGTGGGCTTGTAAGCGCAGAGTGAAGCCGTTGGCCGTTTCGCGAATTTCAGCCGATTGGGTGAGCTTCGAAATCTGCGACTTGGGCCGTTGCTCACGCGTGTCGTCGAAGGTCATATCGATGCGGCGGCTGGGCGTGAAGGGCTGGTAATAGGGGCCTTCGAGCGATTGCGTCAGCACGTAGGCTCCGTCACGCCGGGCGAACTGGGTGGGCTTGAATTGGCCTTTGCCGAAGAAGCCGGTGGCGAAGCGGACGGCATCGATGACGGCATCGCCCCGGCGCAGGGAAAAGAAGCTTGATTTGTCGCTGGTGAAGATGGTGGCCGACGTCAGTCCGCGCCGGATACGGGCGACGCCCATGCGCGGGAAGAATTTTTCGTAGTTGTCAGGAACGGGAGCTACGGGGCCCTCGAACTTGAGTAACTCGGGCTCGAGCATGAGTTGAGCAAGGCCGACGGCGTCGGAGGCGTAATGGCGGGCGAGGGTCCGGTAGACGGGGTTGTTGTCGCGCAGAGCCAGCACCGCTAGAGGGTGCCAATAGCGGGCGAGGCCGCCGCGCGTGTTGAGGTCCTGCCGGCGGGAGATGCCGGTCTCGACCTCATAGCCACTGGTGGGCGAGCCGTGCAGCAGATACAGGACGCTATCGATATTGCGGCGCACGGGTTCCAGTAACTGAGGGCGGTTGAGTTTGAGCGCGACGATGGTGAGCGCTTGGTTGACAACGGAGTTATAGACGACGCTGCTGCGCTCAGTGTATTGGCCGTCAGAGTCGATGTCGATGCCTTCGGCGAGCCATTGGCCGATGCGTTTGACGAAGGCGGGGTTTGGGTAAAGCTCGTTCAATGAAGCGAGGGCGGCGCACATTTCCCAACGGTGATTGGGCGTATGGATACCGCCGGTGAGCATGGCGGGAGTGGCGCGCTTGAGGAAAGGCTCGATGAGCGCGGCGAGTTCGGGAGCATTGCGGCGGCGGGCCAGCAGCATGGCGCGAGCGGCGGAGTGGACGGCGAAGGACGTGTCCGGGGGCGAGTTGAAATTGGTGATCCAAAGATCGATGTTGCCTTCGGGGCTGGTGTGCTTTTTGAGGAAAACCTCGCACAACTTCATGCTCTCGATCAAGCGCGGGCTGCGGTGGTGCTGCGAGCGGGGGTGCAGGTAACAGGGCACCAGGGTTTCAAAGGTGTTGGAAACGGAGCCGCCGTTATAGAAGCCATTGGCGTCGGCGAAGCCACCGTAGTGGCGCGACTGGGGGTCCTGGTTTTGGTGCGCGAGCCAAGCTTCGACGGCTGAGTCCGTACGGCGGAGGACCTCGGCTTCGAAGCCTTCAAGACTGTTGAATTGGGCGCTAGCCAACCCGCTGGCAGCGGCGGCTAGCATGAGGCGGCGGGAAAGATGTACCAATCTTCATTAAACCATGCCCGGACAAGAGTGAGCTGGCGAATCGATCTATTGCCACGACCGGTTGACAAAATAGTTTTTGGGCTCTGCCGGATGAAGTTACAAACCAAGCGGTCAGAACTAGTGCATGACCGCCTAGAAAATATCTTCTAAACATATTGGCTCAAGAATGTTTTGGGCATATGCCGGGACATGCGAGCCTATCAGCGCCAGCCCCTCGGCAAAGCGCTACGCGCTTCCGTCGGCGATAACTCACTGCCCCAGGATACGGCGGGCGGCAAGGGGGCTACGCTGGTAGCTGCAACCAATGAGCACCATCAAAGTACAAGTGACGCGAATTGACGAGATCCGGCCCCATCCCAACGCCGACTCGCTCGAACTCGCCATCATCGGCGGTTGGCAGATGTGTGTCAAAAAGGGCGTCTATCAGGCCGGTAGTGAGGTGGTCTACTTCGAGCCCGGCACCGTGCTGCCGCTCGACGTCTCCGAACGCTTGGGCGTCACCCGCTACATGGCCGAAAAGACCGATATCCATGGCCACCGCGTCAAGCTCATCCATCGCGTCCGGCTGCGCGGCGAGCCCTCCTTCGGGCTCGTCATCGACCCCAGCCCCGGCATGCAAACCGGGCAGGACGTCGCCGCGCTCTACGGTGCCACCAAATTCTACCCGCCCATCAAGACCTCCGCCGGGGACGCCGAAGACGACGATTCGCGCTTCCCGCCTTACACCGAAATCGAGAACCTGCGGAGCTACGCCACTATCTTCAAAGAGGGCGAAGAAGTAGTCGCCACGGAGAAGATCCACGGCACCAACTGCCGGGTGGGCTACGTCCTCAACTACGGCCGCGACTTGCAGTGGATGGCCGGTTCGAAGTCCGTGCGCCGCCGCGAACCCGAATCGAAAGCGGCCAATCGCTACTGGTTCCCGCACACCTTGCCCGGCGTCGAAGCCCTGCTGCAAAGCCTGGCCGCGCAAGGCATCCAGGCCGCAGTACTCTTCGGCGAGGTATTCGGCCCCGGCATCCAGTCCTACCAATACGGCCAAGCCGGACTGGCCTTCCGCGCCTTCGACCTCCTCGCCGGCGACCATTACCTCAACCACGACGACTTCCTGCGCCTCTGCCAGGAATACAATGTCGCTGTCGCACCCGAGGTCTACCGCGGGCCCTTCTCGCTCGCCGCCATCAAGAAACTATCGGACGGCCCCTCGCTCACCGGCGGCGACCACGGCCGGGAAGGTGTCGTGGTGAAGCCCACCATCGAACGCTCCGACCCCACCATCGGCCGCGTCATCCTTAAATACATCGGCGACACTTACCTCTTCGGAAAAGCCGCCGAAGAAGACTCCACCGACGCCTAGACCCCAATCGCCCCATAGAATCAGCACCGCCTCCATGAACAATCTGGGAATATTACGCTCGGGTTGAAGTGGCCTAAGTTCTTTTTCTTCTAAGACTTTGCCGCGAGAAGCCGATTGAACGAGAGTTCGGTTAACACACTATCTCATGCGAGTTCTTTCTATCGGTTCCGGTCTCTCCATCCTAGCCACCGGTCATCTGGCGACGGTTCATCACGACGATCCTTGCCGCGCTGTCGAGCAACTCTCGCTCCAGGATTTTGACGTCGCATTGGTGGGGGGGCTTGAATCCACTGACGCTCTATTGTCCGATCTGCTCGCTCAGGATCGCCACCTGCCCGTGATCTTCCTGATTCACGCTGACTCGCCCGGAAAGTTACTCGATCAGGCCAGCCGATTGTTGCGATTGGGCGCGGCCCGTGTGCTGCCGCAGGCGATCGGAGCGTCCGAGCTTGAGCGGGAGATCACCCTGGCCGCCCGCAAGCGCGTGGTGGCACCGGCCGAAGCGTGGCGGAAGACGCTCGTCGGAGGCGGCCCGGCGATGTCGAAGATCGCGGATCTGATCCGCCTGGTGGGCCCCCGGCGGGCCACGGTACTGATCACCGGCGAATCCGGCACAGGCAAGGAGATGGCGGCCCGGGCTCTACACTTGGCCAGCACCCGCGCGGCTATGCCGTTTGTGGCCATCAACTGCAACGCGATTCCGCGCGAACTGCTGGAAGCCGAACTGTTCGGCCACGTCAAGGGCGCGTTCACGGGGGCCAGCCAGGATCGCGTCGGCCGCTTCGAACAAGCGCAATCGGGCACTTTGTTCCTCGACGAAATCGGCGATTTGCCGCTCGATTTGCAAACCAAACTGCTGCGCGTCTTGCAGGAACGCGAATTTGAACGCGTCGGGAGTTCGCGAACGATGAAAAGCGATGTCCGCATGATTGCCGCCACCAATGCCGATCTGCCGGCCCGGGTGCGGGACGGGCGGTTTCGCGAAGACCTCTACTATCGCCTCAATGTGGTTCCTCTCGAGATGCCTCCGTTGCGCGGCCGGCCAGAGGATTTGACGCTGCTGGTTCGGCACTTCGTCACCAAGATCTGCCAGATGGAAGCGCTGCCGGAAAAGTCGGTTTCGCGCGAAACACTGTCGCACTTGGCCGAATACTCCTGGCCGGGCAATGTGCGGCAACTGGAGAACGCCGTCGAGATGGCGATCGCGTTCAGTGGCGAGCGCAGCCTGCTCATGCCCTCGGATTTTCCCTTGCCTCTGCCTTCAAGACTTCGTCCCACGGCCACCGCTGAGCATGGATCGATGCGCTTGCCGCTGCTGGCCATCCCGGAAGAAGGGCTCGACTTCGAGCGTTTGGTGGGGAGCTTCGAGCTCGGTTTGCTGGAGCAGGCTTTGCGCCGCACGGGAGGGAACAAGAAGCAGGCCGCCGATATTCTGCGCCTCAAACGGACCACCATGAACGCCAAGCTCAAAACGCTGACCGCCGCTTAACGGAAAGTCATAATTCCATGAGACCTAGCTAGTTTTGTGACCAGCCTTCATGCGGGACTCGAGCGCCGCCAGCAGCCTGACCTTCAAAGTGTCCGGCACGGCCCGAGGCTCGGTGCCGCGATAGATCTGGATGGTCTTCTTGGTTGTATCGGCGACCACCCAGCAATTCGGACATTCCTTTAGGTGCTGGTCCAGCTCAGCCTTGGCACTTGGCGACGTTGACTCGTCCAGATACTCACTCAATTCGCGGAGAAAATCCTTACAGGAAAGCAAGAACATTACCCCCCTTGCGCCGGAACAAGCGCGTCAATTTTTCGCGCAACTGCAGGCGCGCCCGCAACAGCCGGCTCTTTACAGCCGGAATGGAAATGCCGAGCGCCTCGGCCGTCTCTTCGGTCGATAGATCCTCAATGTCGCGCAACACGAAGACAGTGCGGAAAATCGGGGCCAGGCTCTCCACCGACTTCTCCAAAATGCCGCGCATTTCCTCTTGCGAATACTGCGCTTCGGGATTGTCCTCCCAAACCGCGATCTCCCGCAGGACCATATCTTCGCCCGTATCCACCTGTTCGTCCAGCGAAACCAGCTTGTCGCTCTTTCGCTTGCGCAGCTTCATCAACGACTCGTTCACGGCGATGCGCACAATCCAGGTGTAAAACTTGCTATTGCCCTGGAAGCTGTCCAGATGGCTGTAGGCCTTCAAAAAAGCCTCTTGCATCACGTCTTCCGCGTCTTCGTCGTTCTGGGTAATATTTTTGGCGAGCCGGTAGATCTTGCGCTCATAGCGGGTGAGCAGTTCCGTGAAAGCGGTATCATCGCCGGCTTTGGCCCGGGTGATTAAAATGCCTTCGTCAAACGCGTCAGCTGGATCTGCCATGCCCCTATAGAATAACAGTCACGTCAAGCACCGCGCTTCGGACCGGACGCGATCGCCCATTGCCAAATCGCCTTGATCTCATCCACTTCCGCCGGTATCGCCTCGCCCAGAAAGCGGAGAGCCTCGGCGAGTACCGCTCCCGAGCCATCTTGCGGCACGGGTTGGGCCTTGGTCTGCTTGCTGAGTTTGTCGCCTTGCCGGTCGCGCACTACTGGTACGTGCCAATAGCGTGGACGGGGCAGGCGCAGCGCTTCCTGCAGGTAAATTTGGCGCGCCGTCGACGATAAGAGGTCTTCCCCACGCACAATGTCGGTGATGCCTTGCTCGCCGTCATCGACGACCACGGCCAATTGATAAGCCCACATGCCGTCGGCGCGCCGCACGACAAAGTCACCGGTGGATTCCGCCAAATTCTCCAACTGGGGCCCCCGGCGGCGATCGCTCCACTCGATCCGGCGATCCGGCACGATCATCCGCCGGCTACGAGGCTCGCGACCCTGCAGACCGTCGCGGCAAGTGCCAGGGTAGTACTCGCGATTCCCAAGTTCGCGCCGGGTGCAGGCACAGCCGTACACCAGACCGCCTAACTGGCGGAGTGCCGCGGCGTAGGCTTCCCCGCGTTGGCTCTGGTAAAGCACCGTTCCGTCCCAGTGCATGCCATAGGCTTCCAGACAGCGCAGGATGCGGCTCGCGGCACCGGGCACGGTGCGTGGCTGGTCAACATCTTCGATGCGGACCAGCCACTCGCCGCCCACCCGCCGGGCGTCCAGATAACTCGCCACCGCCGTCACCAAACTGCCGAAATGCAGATCGCCGGTGGGCGAAGGCGCAAAGCGGCCCCGGTAAATCTTCCGGCTCTCCATAGAGGCATTATCCCCTTGAGGAACCCTGAGACCTTATCCGGCGGCCCAACCCTGCGGTGCTTTGCCTCAACTCATACCAGGAACTTATGGCAATTTCCGCCATATGTTACTTATTTGTTGCGGTGTCATCATTTTTACGTTTTTCCCGCTATGACTCACAGTATTATCTATCGCAGTTGCTTCTCTACTCATGAGCGCAATTCACTTTCCCAGGAGGATGTTAAAATGGCTGTTCAGCCCGCTTTAGACAAAGCACGCGCCCTAACTCTTTCCAATTTATTCCGGCATCACGGCCGGCCGTTGCGAGGTTTGGATCACATTGGACGATCCAGCGTGGATGCCGGATTCTTCGGACGCATGTTTCGAAGCCTGCCCCCTGCGCCGCATCAGGAAAAAGATCTCGCCCAATTGGGCGCGGCGATGATTATCGTCGAAGCCGAAAAATTCCATCAGGTTAATGGGCGCACCACCAAAGATTCGCCCATCACTGACCTGGAACCGGCCGATGAAAACCCCACCATCCCCTCGGGTTACACGTACCTGGGCCAGTTTATCGACCACGACATTAGTTTTGACCCGGCCTCCAGCCTGCAGAAGACCAACGATCCCGACGCGCTTGAGGACTTCCGCACGCCGCGGCTCGACCTCGATAGCCTCTACGGCGCGGGCCCCGATGACCAACCCTACCTGTATACGCGCGCGAGCGGATTCACCGAATTCCTGATCGGCCGCACGCTGCAGCCCAACCTTACGCCGTCCGCCACTGAACCCGATCTGCCGCGAAATTCCGAACGCGTCGCGCTCACCGGGGACAAACGAAACGACGAAAACAAGATCGTCACCCAGATCCATCGCCTGTTCCTGCAGCTGCACAACAAGGTGATTCACGATGTCCCGAGCGCTCCCGGCGATAAGGAGCATTTCAAGGCGGCCCAGCGCCAGGTCCGGTATCTTTATCAATGGATGATTCTTCACGATTTTCTACCGAAGATCTGCGGACAGAAGTCGCTCGACAAGGTTCTGAACCAATTCCCCAAGAACGATCCACTGCTGCCCCATTACCATCCGAAATCGGGCCTGGCTTACATGCCGGTGGAGTTTTCCGTAGCCGCCTATCGCTTCGGCCATTCCATGGTGCGGCCCAGTTACTCACTCAATGAGACGGTGCATGAGACCACTGACCAGAAGTTCTCGCGCGTCCCGATCTTCTCCACCAACCCTGACCCGCGCGCGAATCTGAACGGCTTCGACTTTCTGCCCGCTGAATGGAAGCTCGATTGGTCTTTCTTCTTCGATGGTCTGCCCAGAACAGCACCCACTGGGTTCCGGATTCCGCAGCATAGTTACCGGATCGACACCCAATTGGTGGAGCCGCTGATCGATCTGCCGGAATTCAGTGCCAAGTTCAAAGCCGACCCCACCAATCCGAATAACATACCCAACCTGGCTCTGCGCAACCTTCGCCGGGGGTTCGCCTTACAATTGCCCAGCGGGCAAGCGGTGGCGAAGAAACTTGGACAAATTCCAATTCCGGACGACGTACTCTGGGCGAGCGAAGGCGACCGGCTTAAGAAAGTCCTCGACGCCTGCCCCAACTTTAAGCACAACGCCCCGCTCTGGTTCTACATCCTCAAAGAAGCCGAGCTCACGAAGCGGGACGGCGTAACAGATCCCGATGGCGGTGGCCACCATCTGGGCCCGGTGGGCGCGCAGATCGTCGCCGAAGTCTTCGTCGGTCTGCTCTGGTACGATCACCAATCCTATCTTCACCAGGACCGCGACTTCAAGCCCGGCACGCCTTACACCGACACGCCGGGAGTATTCGGCATGACCGAGTTGATCCGCTACGTGACCAAATAACGTCGCGCTCACGACGGGGGGTGGCGGTCATTTTCCGCCCCCTCCCATTCGCGGAGTCTGATATGAATAGAGCATGCAAAATTCTCCTCGCCGCGCTTTTCTGGCCGGACTCTTAGCCGCGCCTCTGGTCGCGCAAACCAGCTACGTGCCGAAGCAGAGCGATCGTCCGGAGGCTCTCGAAGGCGACGCCGGCTTTGTCTCCATGTTCGATGGCCAGTCACTCAAAGGCTGGGACGGCGACCCGAAGTATTGGCGCGTGGAAGACGGTGCCATCGTGGGGGAGATTACGCCCGAGACGGTAGTGAAGAGTAATACGTTTATCGTTTGGAACGGCGGTCAGCCCAAGGACTTTGAGCTGAAGGTGGATTACCGCATCACCAGCGCCGGCAACAGCGGCATTAACTATCGCAGCGTCGTGATTCCAGATCCCGTCACTCCTGGTAACAAGTTCTCCATGCGCGGTTACCAGTGCGATATTGACGGGCAGAACCGGTACACGGGGCAAAATTACGAAGAGAAAGGCCGGTTGTTTCATGCCCTGCGCGGGCAAGTAACTCAGCGGGTGGAAGGCCGCAAGCCGGTGTTACTGTCTACCTTTCCAGATCCTAAAGAGTTTATTACTGCCGGCTGGAATGCGGTGCATTTAATTATCCGCGGCAACACGCTCATCCACATGATAAACGGCCATTTGATGTGCATGTTACTCGACGACGACGCGGCGCATCGAGCCATGGAAGGTCAGATTGGCGTGCAGGTGCATGTCGGGCCGCCGATGAAAGTGGAGTATCGTAACTTCCGGTTGAAGACTTTGTAACGTGAATTCGAGCCAGTTGCTACACTTAAAGATTGCAGTGGCGGCTTTTGACTCTCGCGTGCCTGTTAGGCACGGAAATCCTTCTCACCTCGCTCTGGTTTGATGGCGCGACACTTCCCGCCCGCGGCGGCCTCACCAGTCTCTTAGGGCAGTGGGGGGCGTGGGTGTTGCGGGGGGCCGTCGGGTTTGCGGGTGTCTTCTGCACTTTCGCTTACCTGCGCCATCAGCCGGCCCTCGCGAAATTAACGCTGTCCCAGCCGGTACGTTGGCTAACGGTCACTCTGCACCTTGCCGTCTTCGCGGCTTTCCTGGCCATGTCGAGGCTTCTCTATAGTTCCGGCATCGATGGCGACATCGCCGTGATCGGCTGGGCATTGCTGGCCCTCGGAGTCGCCCTATCAGCCGGACTGGCCCTCATCCCTTGGGCCGTCTGGAGCGGCGCTCGCCGCATCACCGGCAACCTCTGGATCTACAGCGCCGCCGCCGCTGGGCTAGCCTGTGCGGCGGCCCCCTTGGTCCGCGGCCTATGGGCACCCACCACCCGCAGCACCTTTTGGCTGGTGAAGACCATCCTGTCGACCGTCGTCCCGGACCTGGTCGTGCAGCCCGCCACCATGCGCCTCGGCACCCAGCGATTCTCGGTGATCATCGCGCCCGAATGCTCTGGCCTCGAAGGCATCGGGCTCCTGCTGATCTTCGGCGTTCTCTGGCTGGTGCTCTTTCGCGATGAACTGCGATTCCCGCGCGCGCTGCTGTTGCCCCCAGCCGGCATGATCGTGCTGTATCTCGCCAACGCGTTGCGGATCGCGGCGCTGGTGCTGATTGGCAGCGCCGGCGCGCGCGATATTGCCGTGCGCGGCTTCCATTCGCAAGCGGGTTGGATCGCGTTCAACCTGGTAGCCTTTGGGCTCTCTCTCGGCGCGCGGCGGTTGGCCTGGTTTTCCAACCGGCCCGTTGCCGCCCCGGCAGGCACAGAAGATAAAGAGGATCATCCCGCCGCGCCTTTTCTGGTGCCGTTTCTGGCGATTCTCGCCGCCGGCATGGTGGCCGGGGCGATGTCGGGTGGCTTCGATTGGTTTTATGCCTTGCGGGTGATCGCCGGCGCGGCGGCGTTGTGGTTCTTCCGGCGTCAATATCAGGATGTCGATTGGCGCTGCGGATGGCTGGGTCCAGTGTTGGGTGGGGCGGTGTTTGTTTTGTGGATGTGGGGAGCCACGGGTCCGCCAAAAGCCAGGCCGCCCGCATTAGCGGCGGCGGCCCCCGCGATCTCATTCGCCTGGATCATCCTGCGGGTGACCGGCGGCGTGGTCACCGTCCCCATCGCCGAGGAATTAGCCTTTCGCGCGTTCGGGCTGCGACGCCTCATTTCGGCCGATTTTGACACCGTCCCCTGGCGAGCCTTCACCTGGCCGGCCCTGCTGATCTCGTCCGTGCTCTTTGGAGCGATGCACGGTGAGCGTTGGCTAGCCGGAACCGCTGCGGGAATCCTCTATGCGCTCGCGATGCGCTGGCGGGGGCGTCTGGGCGATGCGATCATGGCCCACGCCGTCACCAATGGTCTACTGGCTGTCTGGGTGCTCTGCTTCCAGCATTGGGAACTTTGGTGATGCCCTTCGTGTGAAAGGGGCTAAGGTTCGAGGATCACTTTCATCAGGTTAGGTTCGTGGGCGTAGAGGCGCTTAAACCAGTCCGCGCCTTCGGCCAGGGGAACGCGGGCGCTGATCATCTCGTCCACCTTGATCCTGCCGCTGGCGAGTAACTCGATACACGCCGGGTATTCACCGCTGGAAGCGCATGAGCCCTGCAAACGAATCTGGCGGGTGACCACGGCTTGCAAGGGCAGTTCGATGTGAGGGGCGATGTTCCCGATGAGAGTGACCGTACCGCCTTTCTTCACGCTCATGATGGCGGTCTTGATTGGCGCGGCCGCGCCCACCGCTTCGAGGGCTACGTCGGCGCCGCGTCCGTTGGTGAGCTCTTGAATGGCTTTGGGCACATCCACCGTCTTGGGATTAAAGGCCGCATCGGCACCGAGGCGCAAGGCGGCGGCGAGCTTGTTGTCGTCGAGGTCGACGGCGAAGACGCGCGCGAAACCAGCCGCCTTGGCCGCTTGAATCGTCAACAAGCCGATCATGCCGCTGCCCACCACCACCGCCGTATCGCCCAGGCTCTTGGGCGTGATATTGACCGCATGAACGGCAATGGAAACGGCCTCAATCATCGCGGCTTGGGCGAAGCCAAGCGAGTCCGGCAGACGGTAGAGGATGCGGGCCGGTACCGAAACCAGTTCCGCAAAAGCCCCATGGCGTCGGAACTCGCCGCAGGAGACTCCCAGCACTTGGCGGTTATCGCAAAGATTGATTTCGCCGCGTGCGCAGAAGTAGCAATGGCCGCAGGAAACGGTGGAATCGAAGGTGACGCGGTCGCCGGTCGACCAGCCCTTCACATTCGCACCCACCTCTTGAATGACTCCGGCCGCTTCGTGGCCCATGACGATGGGCGGAATGCGCCGCCCGGTTGACCCGTCGAGTCCATGCACGTCGGAACCGCAGATTCCACAGGCCTTCACGCGGATCAGCACGTCGTCGGGTGAGATCGCCGGTTCAGGAACCTCCTGATAACCGAGTTGCATGTATTGTTCGAGCAGTAGCGCTTTCATCTTCGTTACCGTTTTAACACGACCGCCGGCTCACCCGTCCATCCGATTGGCTCTTTCTTGTGCCGCGCGCTCGAACATGGCGGCGGTGATCTCGGAGTTACTCGGCCACTGGCCTTGTCGCTGCCCCGCATGCGTTCGATAGTCCGCCAACCGGTCGGGGTCGGGCTGTACCACTTGGCTCCCCTGCAAATACAGCAGTCCCACTTGGCTGGTTGGCATCCGGGCGGCAAATGCTTCGGCGTCGTCCAAAGCGGCGCGCAGCCGGGTGTGGATGATCTTGGGGTCGAAGGGCATGGTCATTTGCAAAGCATTCCACTCAGCGGCCGGGTAGTTGGAATTGCGTCGAATCTCCGCAATCAGACCCTCCGGCGTGAAGCCCGGGGACTTTTCGGCGGCGGCCCAAACCACCGCGCCTAGCGGCAGAATCGTTTCGTGTATCGTCACCAAGTCAACCAGGTCGCGTACTTCACGGCGGCCGGCCGCGGCCATCGCCTTATTCGTGGCCAGATCCACGACGTGCAGCAGATAGCCGAACGTGGCATCCGGCATGGTCGGGAAGAATCGAAAATCGCTGTCGGCTAACCATTCCAGTCGCGTCGCACCATCGTGACGAGTCACCTCCGCGGCGTAAACAGCGGGCAATTGCCGCAGCCAGTTCACTTGATAACCGGCGTCTTCGAGCGTGGCGGCATCTTTCTTGGCGGCGCTGGCGACCCGTTCTTCCCGGTCATGGAAGATGTCGATGTCCGCGTAGTAACGTGGCGCGTTCCGGTTCAGTGGAGTCGCGCCGGCCACGTAACTCTCGGGGTCGCGTTGGGACGCAAGTAGGCCGAGGATGTCGATTTGAATTTTAGACAGCGGCACGGCAGGCTTGCTCAATCCGTTCGGCCAAATACCGGGCTTCGCGGTCACCCTCAATCCGCAGCGCCCGCGCCACCACCAACGCATCCGCCGGCGTGGGCTCTTCCAGCAAGCGTTTATTCCACAGTGCCCGGACTCCGTACTGTTCGAAGGCGCGCCGGTAGAGGCTCAGATAGTCGCCTGCCGCTGCCGCCGCCTGGTCCATGCCCACTATTATGGAACACACGACTCGATGCTGGCCGCCCAGTTCTCGACCAGCACCCGGCACAGTTTCCGAAAACCGCTCAGGCCGCGTCTCTCGCTTCGACGATCAAACTCTTTCC
>JANLPT010000093.1:0-19680 GCA_031367405.1 Bryobacteraceae bacterium | reverse complement strand
TTTGAAAGCGGATTCGGCCGGCACTCGAGCGGTGTAGGCGATCGAACGGCCGTCGGGGGACCAGGCGAAGTCGGTGGGCGAAGGGTCGGCATGGGTGATCTGGGCTTCGTTGCGGCCATCGAGCCAGCGGACGTGGATTTGTCGGGTGCCGCCGCGGTTCGAGAAGTACGCAACGCGATCGCCGCCGGGGGAGATGCGGGGCGCGGTGTCGCGGAAGTCGCCGGTGGTGAGGGGACGGTTTTCGCCGTGGATGGTGACCATCCAGAGGTTGGCGTAGGCGGTGTCGGTTTTGGGGTCGTTCCAGGAGAGCGAGTAAACAACGGCCCCGCCGCCGGGAGTGATGGCTGGCGTGGACGGCGTACGCCATTGCCAGTAAGTGTTGGTGGTGAGTTGGGCCGTGAGGAGTGGGAGGCAGAGGAGGAAGGTGAGCCAGCGCATGAGATTTAGTATGGCGCACGGACGAATGCTTTCAGTGCATCCGGCTTCACGTAAATACATAATGTAAATATGAACCGATGAAGTACGTTTGGGGCTAACGAAAGAACCGGGGGCAATTATTTCGGCATGGCATCAATTAAGGGTCTAGCCACGGATTGGAAGCGCCTGCGCACCCTGAGCGATAAGGGCATCAATGGCGCTGTCAAGGCCGATCCTCAGGTGCGTCCAACCGGCGTGGACTTTTGGAAGAAAGCCAAAATCGTCATACCGAGAGCGAAGCAAACAGTCACCATCCGGCTGGACGCTGACTTGCTCGGCTGGCTGCGGCAACAGAAAGGCTATCAAACGCGAATCAACGCGGTGCTACGAACTTACATGGAAGCCCAGAAGCCATGATGGCGCTGGCGAGCCGGAACGTACTCTCATGGGCGTCGACAGTGTGTTCGATCGGGTTTGAATAGCCGCCGCCCAGGGTGATGACGAACGGCACACCCGTGCGCAGAATCCATTCGAACACCAGGGTGTCGCGCGCGGCCATACCCTCCGGTGTCAGTGACAGACGGCCCAGGGCATCGGTGGCGAGGGCATCGACTCCGGCTTGATAGAAGACGATCTCCGGCGCAAAGGCGAAGACGGCAGGCAACGCGGCGGCGACTCGGCTGAGATACTCGGCGTCGCCCGTTCCATCGTCAAACTCAATGTCGACCGTACTCTGCTGCTTGTGAAACGGGAAGTTATGCCGCCCGTGGGCGGACAGGGTATAAGAGAGCGGATCGCCTTGGAGCATGAGCGCGGTGCCGTCGCCTTGGTGGACGTCTAAATCGATGATCGCGGCGCGGCGAATGAGACCCTCGGCGCGGAGAGTCTTGATGGCGATCACCAGGTCGTTGAAGATGCAATAGCCCGAGCCTTCCGCAAAGAAGGCGTGATGGGTGCCACCGGCGAGGGTCCCGCTCCAGCCATGCTTCAGAGCGCGGCTGGCGGCGGCGAGAGTTCCACCGGCCGAGGCACATGTGCGGCGCACCAGAGGTTCGCTCCAGGGGAAGCCGATGCGGCGCATGGCGGTGGGCGATAGAGTTCCCGAGAGGAAGTCGCGGACGTACATTGGGTCATGCGCGATCTCAATGGTCTGCGGCGAGGCCAATGGCGCGGCCTGCAGATCGAAGAGAGCTGCGGCGGCGAGGCGTTCGCGCAACATCCGGTACTTACTCATCGGGAAGCGATGGCCGGCGGGTAGCGTGGGCTCGTGGTGATCGCAATAAAAGAGCAGAGGCCGCAATCGTTCAGGATACACTTGAGGATTGACGTCAGCTTGGTTGATTGCGGTAAGCGCCTCGCTTGGGCTAGGTTTGCTGGGTGGCGTTGCCTACCTGGTCCGAGTGGATTGGCTGCGCCGCCGCGCCGAAAGCCACTATCGCGGACTCTTCGAAAATTCCTTTGACGCGGTCTTTGTGCTCGACCGGCACAATCATGTGATGGACGCGAATCCGCGGGCCGTGGCCCTGGTGGGGGCCAGCCGGGCCGAAGTGCTCGGATGGGATCTGGCCAAACTCCGGGGACTGCTCGGCGACTATGGCTCGCAGGTGGACTTGTCGGCCTTAGGGCGCGATGGCCTGGTCCGCAGCTCGGTCACCTTTCCGTCATCGAGCGGCGCACCGCGAACCCTCGAAATCTGTGCCACCCGCGCGCCCGGCGGCGGGTGCCAGTTAGCCTTGCGCGAAATCACCGAAGCGCGGCAGTATGAGCAAACCCTGCGCAACAAGGCCGAGACGCTCCAAGCGATCATCGACGCGGTGCCCGCCGAAATCGCGGTGGTCGACCAACAGGGCATGATCCGGCAGGTGAATCACGCTTGGCGCGGGGCGCTGATGCCGCTGGAGAACGCGGGTGCCGGTCGCGCGTACAGCGAAGTGCGCGCGGCCGATGACCATGACGCGGTGGGCGAAGGCGTGGCGAGCGTTCTGGCGGGGCTGGTGCCGCAGTTCGATCGCGAATATGCCGTCACGCGGCGGGCGGGCATTCGCTGGTACCGCTTGCTGGTGGCTCCGTTGCCCGATGGCGCGGTGGTGATGCATGTCGAAACCACCGATCAGCACTTCACGGCAGCTCTGCTCGAAAAGGCCAATGAGACGCTGCACGCCATTATCGAAGGATCGCCTTTGCCGATCTTCGCCCTGACGAAGGACGGATTGGTGACCAGTTGGAACGCTTCGTCCGCTGTCCTGTTCGGTTGGCCGCCGGGGGATGTATTGGGCCAGCGGGTGCCTTGGGGCTGGCCGCTGCCGAAAGGCGCGGAGCTCGAACGTAGCGAAATGACGGTGCAGACGAAGTCCGGTGGACAGGTGGAAATCCGCTGCTGGACGCGCGCCTTGCACGGCGGCTACGTGCGCATTTGCGAGGATCTGACGGAGACCAAACGCCTGGAACGGCAGCTGCACCAGTCGCAAAAGATGGAGGCGGTGGGGCAATTGGCGGGCGGCGTGGCGCACGAGTTCAGCAACTTGCTCACCGTGATTCTGGGGTTTGGCCACGTGCTCACTTCGGAGTTGGAGGACGGCGGCTCGCATCATGCGAGCGCCAGCGAAGTGGTGCGGGCGGCCGAGCGCGGTGCAGGCTTAACGCGCCAATTGCTCGCCTTGGGGAGGCGGCAAGTGGTGGAGCCCCGCGCGGTGCAACTGAACGAGAGCATCCAAAACGTCGAGCGGATGTTGGAGCACGTGATCGGCGAACAGATTCACTGGCGCTCGGAACTCGACGCCGCGGTGCCGCAAATCTTCGCCGACCCCGGGCAGGTTGAGCAAGTGATTCTGAATCTGGCTTTGAACGCGAAGGACGCCATGCCCGGCGGCGGCGCGCTGACGTTCCGCACGGCCGGACCCGAGCGTCTACCCAACAGCGCCGGTGACTTTGTCCGCCTATCGGTCCTCGACGAAGGGCAGGGCATGAACGAGGAAGTGAAGGCGCGCATCTTCGAGCCGTTCTTTACGACGAAAGCGCCGGGGCAGGGAACCGGATTGGGGCTGGCCGTGGTTTACGGCATCGTGAAGAAGTGCGGGGGCGAGATCGCGGTGCAAAGCCGCGTGGGCGAAGGGACCCGGGTCGACGTGTATTTTCCGGCGCTGCGTCCCAGCGTCCCGGAGCGTCCGCGGGTGGCCGCTGGTGTGGGCCGGCGCGGCTCCGAGATGATTCTTGTGCTGGAAGATGAGGCGGGCGTGAGGGAACTACTGCGCGACTCGCTGGAACGCCGGGGCTATCGGGTGCTGACGGCGGCCACCTTCGCCGAAGCGCGTGCGCTCTTCGATCGCCATGGCCGCGAGACGTCGCTGCTGTTAACCGATGTGATCGTGCCACAAGGCAACGTCGGGGAAATGGCCCGCGAATTTGAGCGGCGGCAGCCGGGGTTGCGGGTCGTGTATATGTCGGGTTATCCGGAGAGCGTGCTGGAGCAGCAGCGCATTACGGGTGCGTTTCTGCCTAAACCATTCACTCCCGTGGAACTGGCTGACCGGTTGAGGTCAGTGCTGGATGGTGGGCGCTAGATCACGTGCGCTGGAGCCGACGCTCGGGTTCGAACCGAGGACCTTCCGATTACAAATCGGGAGCTCTACCAACTGAGCTACGTCGGCGCTTCCTCTAGTACAGCATTCGATCCTTGGGAGTGTCAAACTAAAGGCGATGGAGCGTTGCTGGTTGGTTATCATGGCGGTCAGTTTGCTGGCCACTTGCGGCGGCGAGGTGCAGTCTCCGGTCTATCCGGCGCGCGTGGCGGGCAACGCGGCCATCCCTGAATTTAAGCTTTTTCGCGAAACGGTTCTTACCGGGAATCAACTACCGGCCTACGTTCCTCCCGCCGGTTTGATTCGAGCGGTGAACCTGGTTTACGAGGCCGGCAATGGGCTGCAACTGAAGGTGTTTGAAACCAAAAGTTCATCCGTCGCTTTCGAAGCCCTGCAGAATTGGCGGCCACAGGATGGCCGGCGGGCGGTGCAAATGGGCCGTTTGTTGGTTGAAGGGCAGATGGAAAAGCCTGACCCCGCCACGCTCGATGCGTTCTTGACGGAGTTTGAGAAACAGTTGCGATGACGGCCATCCCTACGCTGGAACGAGTTTTCGAGATCAGCCTGCTGGGCATGATGGCGAGCGGCTATTTCGCCGTGGCTGGGTCCGGGACGCTGGATCCTCTCACTGCCGCGCTTACCGGTGCCGGCTTGCTGTGGCGGTTGCTGCAGGTGATGGGTGGCCTGCGCTGGACCATTCCCACCGGCTGGATTACTTGGACCACCTTCGGCTACATTCTGTTTTATCCCGTCGACTACCTCTACTTCTCGCAACATGATTTCGTCCGCGCCACCGTCCATTTGGTCTTCTTTCTGGCCGTGGTCAAGATCCTTACCGCTTCCTCTGAGCGCGATTATCTTTATCTGAAAGTGCTCGCCTTTCTGGAACTGCTGGCGGCCGCCATCGTGAGCGTCAACTTGAATTTCTTCTTTTGGCTCGCCGTCTTTCTCCTGTTTGGCATCGCCACTTTTGCCACGTCGGAGGTGAAGCGGTCAGCCCGGACGAGCGAGCTTCAATTGGTGCGCAGCGCGCTCACCGGCTTCGGCTGGCGGCTGACGGGGGCCACCCTCTTTATCGCCTTCAGCGTCTTGGTGCTCGCCGTGGCGCTTTTCTTTGTGTTGCCCCGCACCACACGCGCGGCCTTACAAGCGTGGATTGATCCGCGCTATCACCTGAGCGGTTTTTCCAATCAAGTGGTGCTGGGCCAGATCGGCGAAATCCGGTTGCGGCGCGAGCCCGTGATGCACGTCCGGGTGGAAGGCAATGACTCCATTCAGGGCCTTAAATGGCGCGGCGCGGCGCTGATCGAGTTCAACGGGCGCGCCTGGCAGACGAAGGTGATTGACCGTCGCCGTCTGCCACTCTCGAACGGTGTGGCGCAGTTGGCCGATTCGAACCAATTGCGCCGTTTAGGCCGCCGCATCGCTTATGAGGTGCAACTACGGCCTACGGGTGCCGATACGGTCTTTGTGACGGGCGTACCGGAATTTTTGGAGTTCAATGCGCCCGTCTACCGCACCAGCACCGCGAGCTTGTTTAGCCTCTATCTCTCGTCGAGCGTGGTGCGCTACAGCGCGCGCAGTTTTCTGCAAGGTGACGAGGCACCGGGCGACGCTCCGGTGGCCGGCGACAAGCTGTATCTGCAACTGCCCTTGCTTGACCCACGCATTAAGTCGTTGGCCCATGAGTGGGCGAGTACGGTGGGATCCGCCGATGAGGGGGCCACGGACGAGGTTCGCGCCCGGGAACTCGACCGGCGTTTGCGGAGTTCTTATAAGTATTCAACCGAGTTACTCGAACGCGAAGTGCCGGATCCGTTGGCTTACTTCTTGTTTGACCGTGGCAAGGGGCACTGTGAATATTTCGCTTCGGCTTTGGCGGTGATGTTACGCGTGGAGAATATTCCGTCGCGCGTCATTACCGGCTTTCAAACCGGCGAGTTGAATCCGATTAGCGGGCTTTATGTCGTGCGCGCGTCTGACGCGCATAGTTGGGTGGAAGCGTTCATTGAAGGGCAGGGTTGGATCACGCTCGATCCCACGCCCGCCGCCTCACAGGACGCCGACATCGCGACGGTGATGAACAAAGCCAGCCAGTATTACGATGCGCTCGAAACCTTCTGGCAGGACTGGGTGCTCTCTTACGATATGGAGCTACAAGTGGGCTTGGCCATGAAAGTGGATCAAACACGGCGTGGCATCCACCTGGATTGGCTGCGCGATTGGAATGAAAAAGTGAAAGCTCAGGCCCGCTCGGTAACGAGTACCGACGCGCGCTTTGCGGCGGTCCTCGTTTTTCTCTTGCTGGTGGCCATTACCGGACGCTCTTGGGTGCCCCGGCTCGCTTGGTGGTGGCACACTCGGCAGCAAAGGCGGCGCTTTGGGTTAGGCAAAGCCAAGTCGCGCGACGCCACCGTGGTGTACGTGCGCATGCTCGACTTTCTGCGGCGACGCGGTTACGAGAAGCCAGGTTGGGTGACTCCCGATGAGTTCGCGGGCATGTTACAGAATACTCCCTATGGCCCGCCCGTTTCGGAGCTTACCGCACTTTACTATGAAGTCCGCTATGGCTCTGACCAAGTGCAGGGCTCGAAGCTATTTACGCTGCTCGACACGCTGGAATCGTCATGACCCAGTACCGCGACCGGATGATTTCTACTTTTCCGTGGCCCGTTTAACCAGCCCACGGCGTCAGCCGTGGGCTGGTTAAGCTAAATATGCGATCAGTGCGCGGCGCTCTGTTTTTTCAGCTCTGTACGAAATGCCCGCTCACGGTCAGCCACGTAGGCCTTATAGCCATCCGGATCAAGAAATTGGTTTGGGCCATTCTTCTTCATGCGGGCCACCTTGGCGGGCATCCCATAGTAGTCACCGTGGGCACCGAGAAAAATATCGCATTTCAACGAATTCAGCGTCCGGAAAGTAAGTTCAAAGTCAGCGGCAATTTTCGGGTAGAGTTCGTTGTCAACTAAGCGGTAGCCGTTATTGGCGTTGGGGCTGCCGACGACGACCACTTGGTAATCCTTGGTGCCTTCGCGAGCCTTCCAGGTCCACGTGGTACAGCCCTTCGTATGGCCGGGAGTGAGATGTGCCACCAGCACGTTGCCGCCCAGCTTTACCTCATCGCCATCGTGCAGCACGCGGTCGACTTTGACGGGCTTGAAATGCGAATTGGCGTCCTTGCCGTACTCGAAGTCCGATCGGCCGCCATCCTCAATCCCGGCCACATCGGCATCCATCACCATGTACTTGGCACCGGTCTGTTCCTTGATGAGCCAACTGCCCGCGCAATGGTCCCAATGGGCGTGGCTGATCAAGAGAACCTTCACGTCGTTATAGCGGAAGCCGAGTTTCTCGATGCTTTCCTTGATCTGCGGCACCGACGCTTCGAGGCTGCTGTTGATCAGGATGTGGCCCTCGGGTGACGTGATCAGGTAAGAGGCCAGCCCCTGGCTACCCACGAAGTAGACGTTGCCGACTACTTTATGGGGCGGAAAGGGCTCGGTCCAGGCGGGAGGGTTTTGGGCGAATAGCGCGGTGGTGAGAAGGAGCGGGGTTATGAATGCGATCACAACCCCAGTATTCCACGAGTCTTAACTGGCCTTGCCGCGAGGGCCGCTAAACGAGGCCCGATTTCCGCAGGCCGTCGTAAACGAAGAGAGCGCCTAAGCCGAGCCCAAATACGACGTCAATTGCCGTTAGGTGCCGACTCCATCGGTCCAGCCGGCCGAGCCGGATAACCATAGCGTTTTGTTGGGGAATGAGGGGTGCTTCCGCATCCGCCAAGTGCAGCAGGTCATCTTCCTTGAGTGCGACGAAGTGCCGATAAGCGATGAGACCCAGCACGGTTAACGTGAGGGCGATCCAAACCAAAAAACCGTAGAGCATAAGCCTTAATGCCTCCTACTCCATCTATATGCGCCTAAATGACAGCGGATGCAAGGGGTATTTTGTATATTTCTTAGTGGGAAAATCGACGGCCCACGGCTTTGACGAGACGCGCGGCATAGCGAAATGGATTGCGGAGCGTAGTTTCCAGGTGCTGAGTGAGCGCCCGTTGTTGTTTGAGTTCCGCTTCGAGACGCGCAATGGATTGGCTGTGGAGCACGAGTTCGGCATCGAGGCCTTGGGCCCATGCCGTCCGCGTTTCTAGTTCAGTCCGCAGGCTGACGAGGGCAACGGCGTGTAGCCGCACATCCTCCGCGAGACTCATGGCCCAATGCGTACGCACCGCTAGCTGATTCTCAAGGTCCAGGGCCCAGGCCGTGCGCTGGGTAAGATCTTGTTCCAGAATCTTTGATCGGTCGTTGCAGGCCTGCAATTCTTGTTTCCAATGCAGCGCGAGCGCGGTGAGGTGTTCCACTTCGCCTTGCAGCCGCTGCGCCCACGCGGTACGTTCCCGCAACAAATGCCCGGATTCCAGTTCCGCCAAGCGCCCGCAGATGATTTCTAACTGGTCCTGACGCGAGTGGTCCCATGCCGCCCAATCGTAGTGACTGGCAGGGGGCACTTACTCTTCTGTCAAACGCGCTGGTGAGCGCAGCGAGCGGCGCACGATGGAAGGCGCGATCTTGATTTCCGCCGTTCCAGTTCCCATCACGGCGAGTAAGTGCGTTGGCGTTAGCCGGCCCGCTGCCATTTCCAGCTCGTCGCGCTGATGTACCCGATCTAGAAAGTTGCGGTCCCATTCGGCGGTGACATCGAAGTGCGGGCCGAAAGCACGGTCAATAAATGGATCGATGACATTGCCGAAGGGAATGAACAGCTGAAAGTGAAAATATTCCAGCAGTAACGGCAGTACATCCTGCGATCGAACTCCTTCAAAGCCTTCCACTGAACAATCCCAGTCGGCGAAGGTTTCTTCGAAGCCGCCCAGCTTTTGGTTGAAGCGGTAGGACGGTGGTAAGTGGCGCCAAAATTCCTGGACGATGCGCCATGCTTCCGGCCACCGTAGGTGCCCATTGCGGCCCACCATATCTGAGATAGCGAACGCACCGGTGGGACGCAACGATTTGCGGATCTGCGCGAATAGGCCGCCGTTCTCACCTTTGGATACGAGATGGCGAAGGATAACGGTTGAAACATTCAATCAAGAAATAATAAAATAAATGGCCCCCTACGTGCATCTATAGAGAGTTTTATCGATAAAAAGGCTGCCAAGTGAGCCATCGCGGCCCGTATTTCAGCTCGGGCCCCCCAACTTCGAGCGCGCCCAGATCTGGCCCGCGCCCGGCGAAATCCTCATTCACGGTGGGAATCACCACCCCGGCATCGACGGCCTTGCTGCCAGCCTTCAAACGGAAGTTGAGGTCCATGGCATGATAAACCGCATGCCGCTTCGTGGGGTCAGGCGGAGTCATCTTTTCAAAGATATCGAAATCGACTTCGATGCCGTGCGTTTCCTGTCCGGTTGCCGCCTTCAATTCCGCGAGGGTGGCGAATTTCTTCCAGTCAGCCGGGGTGGGCTCATAGAGACGTTGCCCGGGACGCGGACCGAGCCACTGGTATTGCGCCGCGACTCCTTTGTTCGGACGGAATCCATTGTAATCGGAGCTATAAGCATCGGTGGCATTCGCCCAAGCCATGATGCCGCGGTCCGGCGTATCCCGGCCGAGGAACAAGTTGTTGCGATAGTGCATATTCGACGAGGGGTCAGTGATGACATGCTCGCCAATGATGGTGTTGTGATAGACAAATAGACCCGCTGGTTTGGACGAAAACTTAAACGCCGTACCGCTGGGAACGTGATACAGAATATTCCGGATGAAATAGACGGGTCCGCCGAAGACCGGCTGCGAGCTATAGCCGCCGTGCGCGGCATTGACGCCGCGATTATTGAAGACGCGGATGTTATGCACGCCGCCATCGGTTTCGACAAAATCGTCCCCTAACATATGGAAGTCGTTGTTGTAGATGTCAATGGCCGAGGCACGCCGCTCGGGGTCCTTCTCAGGAGTGCCGTAGGTGGAAATTCCGATGGCGTCATGGAAATAGGCGATGGCGTTGTGGGCGATGACATGGCCCGGCCCATAGACTTTGATGGCGTAGTAACTGGTGAGTAAGTGGGAGCCAAAGGGTCCGGCGCTGGCCCACATGAAGCCGGTCCAGCCGACTAGCCGGAAACGGTCGTCCCGGCCGAGGAATAAATTATCGGCAATGTAGAAGTCACTGGAGCCGGCGAACTCTGTCCAAACGCCAAAGCCGACATTCTCGAAGCGGCAATTCTTGACGGTGAGGGCGACCGCGCCGATCACTTCTTTCTGGCCCGCCATGATGCCGACGTCGGTATTGCGGAAGGTAAGCCCATCGAAGATGTGATGGTGCGAAGCCATCACGTCGAATAGTGCATGATTACCGGCACCATCGAAAATTACCTCGCCGTCGCCCGCCGACTTAATCGTGATCGGCTTTTCCTGGGTGCCCTTTAAGGTGAGCGACGCCGTGCCATCGAAGGGCGTCATCATCGGATCGACATAGTTAAAACGCTCCGGACGGTAAAGCCCGGTGTGCATCAGGATGGTGTCGCCTGGCTGCACGCGGCGCTCCCAAACGACACTCCAGTCACCCAGACCGGAGCCATAGTAGGCCTGCAGGAGGCTTGTGTAGTTGGGTTCGACCTTGGGCCCCTGATAGTCGGGCGCGTAAACGTGTAGGGTGCGTCCACCTTGATACGGCTGGGGCTCGGTCCGCGTGGTTACTTTAACCAGGTGTTCGGTTTGGCCGGTCGTGCCGTCCGGGTCAGTCATTTTGAATTGGCATTCATACTCGGTGCCGGGTTGCAGATTCAGGATGCTGCCGGCGAAAGCCTCGGGGACCGTGTAGTCGAGATTCTCACGACGCCGGAAAATGTTTTCGCCGCCGATCCGCACCAGCGGCATGGCAGACTTCCAAGCGGCATTGCCGGCGGGCCGGTATTGCACGGAGACCGTCGCATTGCGATTCGTGTCGCCGCTGATAGCCCATTCGAAACCCAGGTTCAGCAGCGTGGGATGCTCGACGGTGAACTTTCCGGCTTGGGTGGAGTTTTGAGCGGACGCGCTCAACGTGGCGAGGACGAGAAAGATAAAGATTTTGGGGCGCATAGATGCGGCCCATTATATTCGATACACTAACGGACGCCCATGCGATTTATACTTGCCCTTACATTTACGGCCTTGGCCCTGGCTCAGGCTCCTACCGCACCACCGGTTCCGGCGGTTCCGGTGCGTTCGCCGGAGGTGCAACCCGATCGCCGGGTGACGTTCCGCCTGCGCGCGCCCATGGCGAAAGTGGTGATGGTTGACCGGGAAACCGGCGGCCGCACGCCGATGACTAAGTCGGAGGATGGCGTCTGGACCCTGACCACCGATCCGCTCGCGGCTGATATTTATGGCTACCGGATGATCGTCGATGGATTGGCCATCTTGGATCCCGTCAACCCGATGATGAAAACCAATCTCCTGAATCCAACCAGTGCCGTGCGAGTGCCCGGCGAATCCAGCTGGGACGAACGGGCCGTGCCGCACGGCAATCTGGTGGAGCATTTTTACGAGTCGAAGGTGGCCGGTGACCGCCGCAGTTTCTTCGTCTACACGCCCCCCGGTTATGATGCGCGCGCGGGACGCAAATACCCAGTTCTCTATTTGCTGCATGGCTTCAGCGATGGCTCAGATGGCTGGAGCACGGTCGGCCGGGCCCACGTGATTTTCGACAATCTGATGGCCGATAAGAAGATTACCCCGATGCTGGTAGTGATGCCGCTGGGCTATGGAGAACCGGCGGTGTTGAAGGGTCCGCGGGACCCGGACATGAATCGCCGCAATGTGACGAAACACAAAGAGACGCTGCTGCAAGAAGTGATTCCGCAAGTGGAGAAATCCTACCGGGTGAAACCCGGCGTGGCGGATCGCGCTATTGCCGGGCTATCGATGGGCGGGGGCGAAAGCCTCTATTCCGGCCTCACTGCGCCCTATACATTTGCGTACGTCGCCAGTTTCTCAGGTGCGGTTTCCGAGCCTGCCATGCTGAATGGCTTGGATGAAGGAATTAATAAGAAGGTGAAGCTTCTTTGGATTGCTTGTGGCAAGGACGACGGCTTAATGAAGCGCAATCTGGCGTTTATCGACTTACTGAAGGAAAAGAAAGTGAAGTACGTCTGGACGGAGACCGAAGGCGCGCACACCTGGTTCGTCTGGCGTCGTAACTTGACGGCTCTGGCTCCGCAGTTATTCCGCTAAGGAAGAGCAAAAACGAAAATTGCTGACTGCCCCGCAATCGCCACGTACTGTTGGCCCCCTACCGCGTAGGCCATCGGCGAGGCGATGATATTCGCTCCGGTGTAGTAATGCCAAAGGTACTTACCCGTGTGCGAATCGAGCGCGATTAGGTTACCGTCGTTACTGGAAGCGAAAACCACTCCACCCGCTGTCGCTAACACGCCGGTGGTGGGCGAGCCGGTGTGCAGGGGAAAATTCCATTTCAGCGCGCCCGTCGTGGCTTCGAGAGCCCGCACCGCGCCGGGTGTGCCGACTTTCGGGTCCACCTCCTGGCCACCTCCCGTGAAGCCTTGCCCCGGCACCGGACTCTTGGTCACACTCGTGTAAGTGGCGCAGGCTTCACGCACGGAGACGAGGAAAAAGCTGGTGGTGGGATCGTAAGACGGCGAACCCCAGTTAGCCGGACCGGCGGCATCCGGACAGACATAGTTACCGGCCGGGGTGGGCGTGGTGTTAGGGAGCAGGATGGGCCGGCCCTTGGCATCGAGGCCCGTGGCCCATGTCTGTTTGGCAAAGGCCCGGCCATCGAGATACTCGCCGGTGGTCCGGTCGAGCACGTAATAAAATGCATTGCGCTGCGCGGTAACCAGTAACTTGCGCTTCTGCCCCTTGACGACGCCGTCAATTAGCACCGGGGTCTGGTTGGCGTCCCAATCGTGGACGTCGTGGGGCGTGAACTGAAACCACCATTTCAATTTGCCCGTTTTGGCATCAATGGCTAACACCGAGCAGGAATAAAGATTGTCGCCCAAGCGGACAGTGCCGTCGTAGTCTGGCCCCGGGTTGCCGGTCATCCAGAAGAGGGTAGCCGTGTCGGCGTCGTAAGTGCCGGTGGTCCAGGTGGGCGAGCCACCGAAGTCAGCCGAGGTTTCCGGTGACCAAGTCTTGCGCCGCGGATCTCCAGGCTGGGGCGTGGAGTACAAGCGCCATAGCCGCTTGCCCGTGGCGGCATCGTAGGCATCGACAAAGCCGGTCAGGGCGCATTCGCCCGAAGTAACTCCGACGATGATCTTGCCGTCAATCGCGAGCGGGGCGTGAGTAATAGAGAAACCTTTGCGGTAGTCATCCACTTCGATATCCCAAATGACATGGCCGGATTTAGCGTCGAGCGAGACTAAGTGCGTGTCGAGCGTCGCCAAGTAAAGGCGGTCACCGAGTACGGCCAGGCCGCGGTTGGTCATTACCGTGCAGTGGCTGGCCACGGCTGGCAGGCGGCGCGTGTATTGCCAAAGCGCGCGGCCGGTGCGGGCATCGAGGGCGGCCGCATTGTTCAGTGGGCCGGTGACGAACATCAGGCCGTCGACGACGAGGGGCGTAGTCTCGACGGTGTTGCCGCCGAGTTGATGGGTGAAGGCACTCTTGAGCGTCCCGGCGTTCGCGGGAGTCACCTGTTTCAAACCAGAGTAATGCGTACCCCGTAAGTCGCCCCAGTAAGTGAGCCAATTCTGCGGTTCGGCCGCCGCGTTGCGCAAGCGCTTTCCGGTGACGTTAAAGTCGACGGCCGGCTTCCAGGGAATTGAGACATCGTAAGTAGGCGTGGTCTTGAACAAGAACGCGGCAACGTCTTGCCGTTGGCCGGCCGATAGCTTCGAATGCGTTTCCGCGGACTTACGCGGGGCCGTCGCCAGGTCGCGCTTATTGAGTAAGTGCCAGCGTTGTTGAGAGTCCATCACCTGCAGGGTGAAAGTATCTTCGCCCTTTACTACTCCTTTGAGTGCTCCGATGGCGATCATCTCCACGGGGCCGGCGATGCGCTGGGCGAGGGCGGATGGCTGGAACTTAGCGCGGGCGTTCGATAGGTCAGGGCCCAGGATGCCGCCTTGGCCGCCGAACATATGGCAGGAGCGGCAATTGGCTTCGTAAAGAGTGCGCCCATTGTTTTCATTACCGGTGGGGCGCTCGGCGACACCGCTCAGCGATAGTAAGTACGCCGCGACGGCGCGCGCATCCGCGTCGGGCATCGGGATAGCGGGCATCTGGGTGCCGGGAATGCCTTTGATGATGTTCTGCACTAAGTCAGCTTCCGTGCCGCCGTGCTTCCAATCGCCGCTGGTGAGGTCTGGCCCGCGGCCGCCCTTGGCGGTGTCGCCATGGCAGGCGGAGCAGTTACTCACGAATAGCTTTTGGCCGGCGCGGACGGCCTCAGGATGTTGGGCGAAAGCGTAAGTGGCGCAAAGCGCAGTAATTAGAAAAGACTTCATCGATGCGAACCGCCCTACGAATTTACGCCTGAGCAAAGGAAGCCTCCATCGACTGCAATGGCTTGGCCGGTGATGAAGCTGGCGGCGTCGGAAGCGAGCAGCACGGCGGCACCCACTAACTCCTCCGCTTTACCGAAGCGCTTCATCGGCGTACGCAGCAGAAATTCCCGGCCGCGGTCAGTGCCGTTCAGCAGGGCGGAGTTGAGGTCAGTGAGGAAGACGCCCGGGGCGATGGCATTGACGTTAATTCCTTGGCGCGCCCACTCAATGGCGAGGCTCTTGGTGAGCGACAGGACGCCGGCCTTCGAAGCCGCATAGGCCGCCACCTCGTTCAAACTGACAAAAGAACTGAGCGAAGCGATGTTGATGACGCGACCCTTACCGCTCTTCACCAATGGCTCATGGAAGACCTGGCAAGCCACCACCATGCTGGTAAGGTTGGTGTCCATCACGCTGTGCCACTCCTCCACGGTCATCGCGATGGTGGGTTTACGCATCGTCTTTCCGGCGGCATTCAGCAGGATGTCGACGCCGCCGAGTTGGCTGACGACTTGATCGCGGAAGGCGACAATTTGGGCGCGATCCATCACATCGCAGGTTTGGCGGATGGAGCGGCGGCCGAGCGCTTCGATCCCGGTGGCGACCTCGTCGATCAGGTTCTCGCGCCGTCCGGTGACGACGACATCGGCCCCCGCTTTCGCCAAGCCGAGCGCCAGCGTCCGGCCCAGGCCCGACGTGCCACCCAAAACAACGGCGACGCGGCCGCTTAAATCCATGTAATTGTGAACCATATGAGACCTCAGTTTATCTAAGCCCAATCCACGACGGCTTTGACGACGCCCGATTCAGGGTCGAGCCAATGGGGAAACCGGGCGGCCATCTGGTCAACCGGCACGCGGTCCGACACCCAGGGCGCGGTGTCGATCTGGCCGGCTTCGATCAGTTCGATGATGCGCCGGTGCTCGGCCGGGGTGCTGTTGCGGGTCGCCAATAGAGTGATTTCCTTGCGGTGGAAGTCAGGGTCATGGAAGGTGACGTCGCCCACAAAAAGCCCCACAAAGACGAGCTTGCCGCCATGGGCGACCAGCCGGAACGCGGCTTGCATCGACTGCGGATTGCCGGTGCAATCGAAGACCAGCGTGGCCGGCGGGATGCCTTCGGAATTCTCGTAACAGGCTTTCAAGGGATAGTGTTGCCGGCAGAATTCGCGACGCTTGGCACTGAGGTCGACTAACTCGATTTCGGCACCTGCCACCTTGAGAAACTCGATGGCCGAGAGACCGATGGGTCCGGCGCCGATCACCAGGACGCGCTCGCCGGCCATCGGCTGTCCGCGTAACACCGCATGCGAGCCAATGCCGAGCGTTTCGACGAGAGCCAGTTGCGCGGTGGAGAGCCGCGCGTTGGGGTAGAGATGCGAGGCCGGGAGGACGAAGCGTTCGCGCATGCCGCCGTCGATGTGGACGCCTAGCACCTGCAAGCTTTCGCAGCAATTCGTCTTGCCCCGGCGGCAGGCTTGGCAGAGGCCGCAGTTGAGGTACGGGTTCACCGCGCAACGGTCGCCCACGTTTACGGCCGTTACGCCCTCACCGGGCGCGATCACCTCGACGGCGAGCTCATGCCCCAAGATGCGGGGATAGCTGAAAAAGGGCTGGCGGCCCCGGTAGGCGTGCAAATCGGTGCCGCAGATGCCAATGCTGAGGACGCGCACCAGGGCCTCGCCGGCGGCGGGCGCGCTGGGTTCCGGAGTGTCGTGCCAGGCGAACTGGCCGGGCTGTTCAAGAATGAGGTTACGCACCAAAGTAGTTTACCCTCAAGAGGAGTGAGAGAACACGAAACAGTTTCCTACCTGGAGCGGCGCGTGGTGAATCGTCCGCGCGTCGGGGTGATTTTGGGCAGCGGTTTGGGCGCGTTCGCTGATACGCTGGACAATCGGCTGGAGATTCCCTATGCCGATATTCCCCAGTGGCCGGTGTCGACGGCGATTGGCCACGCCGGCAAGCTGGTCTTCGGCGATCTGGCCGGTGTACCGACGGTGGTGATGTCCGGCCGGAATCATTTGTACGAAGGTTATACGGCGAAACAGGTCGTGTTGGGCGTCCGGGTGATGGCGGCGTTGGGCATCAAAGCGCTGGTGGTGACGAATGCGGCGGGCGGTATCAATTTAGCTTACGGCCGCGGCGCATTAGTGCTGATTTCTGACCATATCAACTTACAGGGAACTAACCCTCTCATTGGGGCGAATGACGATTCTCTGGGTCCCAGGTTTCCCGATATGTCGGAGGCTTATAGCTTGCGCTTCCGGCGAGTGGCGCAGCAGGTGGCGGGCGAGTTAGGGTTTACCATGCCAGAGGGCGTTTATGCAGCGCTGCGGGGGCCGAATTATGAAACGCCGGCGGAGATACGATTCTTGCGGACGATCGGGGCCGACTTAGTGGGCATGTCAACGGTGGCTGAGGTAATTGCCGCGAATCATATGAGTCTGCCGGTGCTGGCTATCTCCTGTGTGACTAACATGGCGGCCGGGGTGACTAACGAGAAGATCAATCACGAAGAGGTGCTGGAGACGGGGCGGCAGGTGCATGGGCGCTTCGTTGACTTACTCAAGGGCGTGGTGCCTCGGTTAGAGCCCCTCCCTGATGGCCGGGGTTCGTTGTGACGGGCGCGGCGTTGGCGGCTCGTCTGCGCGCCCATGCGCCATTCTCGAATTTTCTGGTGGGGGCGTCGATCGAGAGCTTGGATGGGCGGGTGTTTACGGGTTGCAATGTAGAAAACTCTTCTTATGGGTTAACCGTTTGCGCTGAGCGCGTGGCCGTCTTTAGCGCGATTGCGGCGGGCGTGCCGGCGCGCAGTTTCAAACGGATTGTGGTCTGCGGCGCGCCGCGCGGGGCTTCCAGCGGTCAATTGACTCCTCCTTGTGGCGCGTGCCGGCAGGTTTTGTGGGACCTTTGCGGCGATATCCCAGTGACGCTATTAGGTTTGGATGGCGCGACTGAGACGATTCAATTAGCTGACTTACTCCCGAGGGCATTCGATGCGACTCTTCTTTAGATGGGGGCAGCAGGAGCCGATGCAGCAAGTTGCCGACGAGCGGTGGCATCGAGCCGCGACCGGAGGGAGCGGGCCGAAATCCAGTTCGTTAAAAACTGGGTGGCCCGCTTCCTCCGGTCGCGGCTCGATGGGACTTGGTCTGTGAGAAACAAAATGACTTGCGAGAGTGCCTCATGAAGCCATTCCTTTTCCTCCTCACGGTGAGTGCCTGGGGAGCTAACGTCGACCTCATCGTTACCGGACGCTACGTGGTCACCATGGATGGCTCGCGGCGAGTGATTGAGAATGGTGCGGTCGCCATTCAAGGTTCTCAGATTGTTGAAGTGGGGCCGGCGGCTGACATTGCTAAGAAACATACGGCGCGCCAGCGCATTGACCGCCCCCGCGCCATCCTCGCCCCCGGACTCATCAACACCCACGGCCACGCCCCCATGGTCCTTTTCCGCGGCATCGCCGATGACCTCAAGCTTCAGGATTGGCTCGAAAAGTTTATCTTCCCCGCCGAGGCGCGCAACGTGAATGCGGAGTTTGTCCGCTGGGGCACGCGGCTCGCGCTTTGGGAAATGATCCGCTCCGGCACCACCACTTACGCCGATATGTATTACTTCGAAGAAGTGATTGCCGAAGAGACGAAGCGGGCGGGAATGCGCGGCGTGCTCGGCCAATCCATCATCCGCTTCCCGGTGCCCGACGCCAAGACACCCGCCGAGGGCCTGGCGCGGACCGAGCGGTTCTTCAAGCAATTTCTCCATGACCCGCTGATCACCGCCGCCATCGCGCCGCATGCCCCTTATACGAATGACGATGCCACCTTGCAAGCCTGCCGCCGTCTGGCGAATCAATATCAGGCGCCGCTGCTGATTCATCTTTCGGAAACGAAGAAGGAGAATGACGACAGTCTGCAGGAGTTCAAGATGACGCCCACAGCCCGGCTCGCGAAGCTGGGCGTTTTCGATGGCCCGACGCTGGCCGCGCACGGCGTCTGGCTCACCGATGACGATTTGCGCATCATCGCGGCGAAGAAGGCCGGCATCGCCCACAATCCTTCCAGCAATATGAAGCTGTCGTCGGGCGTGGCTCCGGTGCTAAAGATGCTCAACCTGAAGATCGCCGTGGGCCTGGGCACCGATGGTCCCGCTGGTTCGAACAACGACCTCAACATGTTCGAAGAGATGGACCTCGCCGCGAAGTTGCAGAAGTTCACCAGCAACGATCCGCGTTCGCTGAGCGCCGGGCAGACTTTCGCCATGGCCACCATTGAGGGCGCGCGCGCCTTAGGGCTTTCCGGCAAGACGGGTTCGCTTGAGGCAGGGAAGGAGGCCGACTGGATCGCCATCGATCTCGACGGCCCGCACGCCCAGCCCCTCTTCAATGTCTACTCCCAACTCGTTTACGCTTTGAAGGCCTCGGATGTGCGCGATGTGATGGTGCGGGGCCGGCTCTTAATGCGTGATCGGCAGATGCTGACCCTCGATACTGCCGCCATCGCCGCCAAGGTTGCGGCTTACCAAGTGTCGATTCTTGCCTCACTTAAAAAATAAATCAAAAATAACTGAGAAGTTTCCCGCGCTCAACACACTTATAGGTGAACGCTCGAATTAGAGGAGCGCGGGAGATCTATGAAACTTTTACATTGTGTGTCAAGACTCAGCCTGATGGCGGCCCTGGCGGTATGCACTTCTCATGGTGCGCTCGTTGCATATTTAGGGAATGCTTATATTCCCACTCCGGCTACAGGCACGAGGGCCACGTGGAATGCGCAGCTGCCTTCGCTAACCTACAACATTCCCGTTCTCGATTTCGGCACCGCATGCACGGGTGGATGTGCACCGTCCTATCAGAAGAACCCAACTAATCCCACAATCAACAATATCGCGCCCACTGGGAGCGGAGTCCAGTTCAGCGGAGTGACATTTGTCGGCTCGGCAGGGGGAACCAATGGCCTGTATGTACGCCCAATTGATGCCACGAAGAATGCTTCATATGCATTCAACACAGGATTTGCACAGTGGACAAGTAGTCTGGCCACCGATCAGGCAACTCATACCTCCCTTCCGACATCGATCACCATCACACTGCCTACTGGCACACGAAGTGTTGGCTTTGACTTCGGTAGCCTCAATGCGACTTCAACTGGATACGTTATCAATGCCCGGACCGCGAGCTATTCGGCTGGGA
>JANLPT010000071.1:0-2379 GCA_031367405.1 Bryobacteraceae bacterium | reverse complement strand
ATCGCGAGGTGGCGCGCTTTAACAAGAAGCACGCGTAACGCGGTTGCGGAAAATCCATTCCGTTAAGGGCAAGGGGATGGTGCCCGACCGGTCCCACGCGATGAAGGATGTGGCCTGCCATTTCACCAATCTCTGGTTCGCTGCGAAGCATCAGAACTGGCCGCTGGCGGATTTCTATCTCGCGGAGACCCGCTCGCACTTGCGCTGGGCGGTGCGCATCATCCCGGTGCGCAAGACGCCCCAGGGTCAGGAACTCAGGCTGGCCGACCTCCTCGACCCGATGGACAAGTCGGTGCTCAAGGAGTTGCAGGCGACCATCGCCGCCAAGGACCTCGAGGCCTTCCGCGCGAAGTAGGAGCAGACCCTCAACTCCTGCTCTGCCTGCCACGTCGCCGCCGGGAAACCGTTTCTCCGTCTGCAAATTCCGCAGCAGCCCGAGGTGCAGATCGTCCGCTTTGCACCGGAGCCGTAAGGGCCAAAGGCCCGTCGCCATCTCAGCCTGGGGTAACGCCCTAGGAACAGCGGCCAGCATATTTTCCCTGAGCGCCAACGGCGCGATTCACCGCGTTCCCTTTGGTGCGCGCTAGCCTGGAAATGGGTTTGCAGTTTGCAGTTCCCGGCGGGCTGCACTTGACCTAATATTCGACAATGTTTGTGCCGGAACACCTTCTACGCTTGTCATGCTTTCTCGGCACTGAAACCGCTGATGGAAAGATTTCGTTTAGAGGTTCTGGCATACTCTTAAAGCACGAGAACCTCGAATCGGCTAAATTGACAGCCTTCGTCATCACGGCGAAGCATGTTGTCGATAAGATTTTCGATCACGGTTGTGAGTGGGTCGTCTGCCAAGTGAATGCCGGTTGTGACAGTTCAACTCTGATTCGGCTCCCAAAAGAAAGTTGGAGATACCACCCAAATTCGGGACAAGTTGATGTCGCCGTTTGCCCAATCCAGTGGGATCACACGCAAATCCGCGATACGGGTTATCTCCTCAATGAGCAAGAAATGGTGCTCCACCGATTCGGACTTGGTGAGGAAATCCTAGTGATCGGACTTTTCAGCCATCTCGCAAATCGCGCAATAGCAGTGGCTAGGGTCGGCAATCTAGCGGCATTGCGAACGACCAAGATTCCGACAAACCTATTCGGTCCAATCGATGCCTACCTTATCGAGCTTCATTCGATAGGAGGATTGAGCGGGTCGCCGGTATTCGCCAGAATTCAATACAGCAAGCCCGAGGGCGAAAAGCTCATCGAAAACCCGGAGAAGCTTGACGATCCGTATTTCATGATGATCGGCATCATCCACGGACATTTCGATGTTGACGAGGACTTGCAGGAACCGGTCAAACACAGCTCTCTGGCTAATGTGAATACAGGAATGGCAGCGGTAATTCCTTCAAATCTGATTCGTGAAACGCTCGACCATGCCGTCGGCAACAGACAGCTTCGAAGAGAAGAATTGTTTGGCGATGCAAGTTAAGCAGGTCGCGGTTTTCTCTCGTTCCCAAGTTGACAAACTTCGGAACGTACCCCTGCTTGGGCAATTGCATTGTGCGGCGGGCGGTAGCGGAGATCAACCGCGCCGCGCCGTTTTGCTCTACTGCTGCCCATTCTTGATTTTCTCGAAGAATTCCGCTGAGAGTTTCTGAGCTTCGACCTTTTGTTCTGGAGTCAGCCTCCGTTCCATTGCGTCCCGGTCCTGAGTAGCATGGGGAACATTGTTCGCCGCGGCTAGATTGATCCAAGCATAAGCCCGAACGTCATCTTTTGGAACGCCTCTGCCGTGGCTATACCTGAATCCTAGGTTGTACTGAGCGTCGGCGTTATTTTGAGCAGCGGCCTTCTGATACCACTCGGCGGCTGCAGCTTCGTCTTTGGGAACACCGGTGCCTTCGCCATACATGACTCCGAGGTTGTACTGAGCGCGAGCGAGGCCTTGAGACGCAGCCTTTTGAAACCACTCGAAGGCCTTAGCATCGTCTTTTGGAACGCCTTTGCCTTGGTTATACATGGCCGCGAGGCCAGCCTGAGCGATAGGGTTCCCTTGAACGGCGGCCTTTTGATACCATTCGACCGCCTTGGTGTCGTCCTTGGGAACGCCTTCGCCGTGTTCGTACATGACTCCCAGGTTGAACTGCGCCGACGAATATTTTTGAGCTGCAGCCTTTTGATACCATTCGATGGCTTTAGCGTCGTCCTTTGGAACGCCTTCACCTTCGGAGTATGTGGTCCCGAGGTTATACTGCGCGAGAGCATCGCCCTGTGCGGCGGCCTTTTGATACCACTCGATGGCTTTAGCGTCGTCTTTGATAACGCCTTTGCCTTTGGCATACATGACTCCGAGGTTGGATTGAGCAATGGCTTCTCCTTGAACCGC
>JANLPT010000032.1:0-1677 GCA_031367405.1 Bryobacteraceae bacterium | reverse complement strand
ACAATGCTGGAGGTGGCCGATAATTCGGGCGCCAAAAAACTCCAGTGTATTCTGCCGCGCGGCGGCGGACTCGGCTTGCGAGCCGGGCTCGGCGACATTGTGACGGCGGCCGTAAAGGAAGCGGCTCCGGATTCGAATGTCAAAAAAGGCAAAGTGGTGCGTTGCGTGATTGTGCGTTTGCGGAAAGAAACCCGCCGCAAGGACGGCTCTTATATTCGTTTCGATACGAACGCGGCAGTTTTAATCAACGAGCTGGGTGAACCAGTGGGTACGCGTGTTTTCGGCCCCGTGGCTCGCGAACTTCGCGACAAGCGCTACATGAAGATCGTGTCGCTGGCTCCGGAGGTAATTTAGATGGGCGTCCAGAAATTATACGGACAGAAGGCGGCGGGCGCGCCGAACAAGATCCGGATTAAGAAGAACGATACGGTGAAAGTGATCACCGGTAAGGATCGCGGCAAGTTGGGCCGGGTGCTGGAAGTCGACCATACCCGCGGCCGTCTGACGGTGGAGGGCGTGATGATCATGAAGCGTCACACCAAGCCCAATCCGCAACGGCAAATCAAAGGCGGCATCGCCGAGAGCGAAGGCACGATTCACGTCTCGAACGTGATGATCGTCACGGCCGACGGAACGCCCACGCGCGTGGGCATCAAAGAAGAAAAGATCGGCAACAAGGTGAAGCGGACGCGGATCGCGCGCAAAACCGGCGAAGTGCTGGACAAGAAAGGTTAAGCGAAGATGGCGACGAAGTCCACATCCAAAGGGGCCTCTAAAGAGGCGGCACCCGCTCCGGCGACTGGTCCCGCAAAGGGCGCGGCCAGCGAGACGCCCCGCCTGAAGCAGGCTTATCTCGACAGCGTGGTTCCCGCGCTGACGAAGGAATTCGGTTATGGCAATCGCATGGCGGTGCCGAGGATCGACAAGATTTCGATCAACATTGGTTTGGGCGAAGCGACGCAGAACGCGAAACTGATGGATGGCGCGGTGAACGAACTGGCTGCCATCTCGGGCCAGCGTCCGGTGGTTACGAAAGCAACCAAGTCCATTGCGGCTTTTAAGTTGCGCGAGGGCATGCCGATCGGCTGCCGCGTCACCCTGCGGGGCGACCGGATGTATGAATTTTTAGACCGGCTGGTGAGCATTGCGCTCCCCCGGGTACGCGATTTCCGCGGCATTCCGAGCAAGAGCTTCGACGGCCGGGGCAACTATACACTGGCCGTCAAAGACCAGTTGATCTTTCCGGAGATCGACTATAACAAGGTCGAAAAGACCAAGGGTATGAATATTTCGATTACGACGACGGCGAAGACCGATGCCGAGAGCCTGGCGCTCTTGAAGCAACTCGGCATGCCGTTTAGTAAGTAAGCGAAGGGAAGCAACAATGGCCACTACCGCAAAAGAAGCCAAAGACCGCAAATTCGCCGCCGCGATTGCCCGGGCGCATGTCGCGGGCAAGAAAGCGAAGTTCGCCTGCCGGCTCCGCAATCGCTGCCAGCGCTGCGGCCGCCCGCGTGGATTTATTGGAAAGTTTAAGCTCTGCCGGATCTGTTTCCGGCAATTAGCGTTGCTCGGCGAGATCCCGGGTGTCGTGAAGTCGAGCTGGTAAGTAAGAAGGAATTTCGAGGAGACACAGATGGCTACATCGGATCCCATTGCCGATATGCTCACCCGGGT
>JANLPT010000321.1:0-22945 GCA_031367405.1 Bryobacteraceae bacterium | reverse complement strand
TGGACGCGGCACGCGGTTCTGGCCCCGTAGCCGGAAGGCGCATTCGAAGCAGGTGCTCAGCTTCACCGGCGACCGGACCCTGATCCAGCAGACCGTCGACCGGCTGCAGGAAGTGCTGCCGCCGGAGCGCATCTTCGTGCTCACCAATCCCGCGCTGCGCTCCGAGATCATCAAGCAGTTGCCGGGGGTGCCCAAGAGCCAGATTCTGGCCGAACCGGCCCAGCGCAACACGGCGCCGGCTATCGGCCTCGCCGCCCACCTGATCGGCCAACTCGACCCCGACGCCGTGATGGGCGTCTTTCCCGCTGACCACGTGATCACCAAGCCCAAGCGCTTCCTCAAGTTCGTGCGCGCCGCCTACGCCAGCGCAAAAAAGGACCAAATGGTCGTCCTCGGCATTCAGGCGCGTTGGGCGGAGACCGGCTATGGCTACGTGGAGTTCGCGCCGGGCTTCGTTGCGGGCGGCACTACGCCGCTCGCAGTGCGGAGCTTCCGCGAAAAGCCTAAGCTCGAAGACGCCGAGCAGTATCTCGCCTCTGGACTCTTCTGCTGGAATGCCGGCATGTTCTTCTGGAAGACGTCGCTCTACCTAGACGCTCTACGCCAGTTTCTGCCCAAGACCGCTACGCTGCTGGCGGCCTTGCCCAAGGCCACGGGTCGCAATTTCTCCACCGAACTCGCGCGCGTGTTCCCGCTTTGCGAAAACGTGTCAGTGGACTACGGCATTATGGAGAAAGCGGAAAATATCACCGGCCTCGCCACCGACGATATCGGCTGGAACGACGTCGGCAGTTGGAACGCGGTGTATGAACTGCTGGCCGGGAATAAAGCGGACAACGTCACGCGCGGCCAGTCCCTCGTCATCGACAGCCGGGGGAACTACGTCGACGCCGGCAAGAAATTGGTCGCTTTGGTGGGCGTCGAAGATCTGGTGATCGTCGATACGCCCGACGCTCTGCTGATTGCCAGCCGTCACCAATCCCAAAAGGTGGGGGAGATGGTGAAATTACTGGAGAAACTGAAGCGCGAAGATTTGCTTTAATCGCTTTAGCCTGATTAAAATTAGGTAAATTGTCGTTATCGTGATGAAAACACAGCGTAGGCCGATCATCATTGTCCCTTGCGGGGGCCGGCAAACTTTGTCAAACTCGAACAGACTCTATCGCTCGGGTAGAAGTCTTGAGGAGTACCTGAAACGTGAAAGAACGTGGTTTGGTGAAGTGGTTTAACAATGCGAAGGGCTTTGGATTCATTCAACGCCAGACTGGCGAAGACGTCTTCGTGCATTTCAGCGCGATCAACATGAATGGCTACCGGTCGCTCGAAGAGGGCGCGGAAGTGGAGTTTGAGGTGAAAACCGGCCCCAAGGGTTTGCAGGCGGAGAACGTCTTACTCACGTAGGGGGAATATTCAACAATCTGAGTTTGCGAAGCCGGTGAGTCAAATGCTCACCGGCTTTCTGACGTTTTGAGATTTATTTTTGAAAACTGAGCTTTCCGGCCGGGAAAATCCGCTTTATCAGATGAGGCAAGTTAATCCTAAGCGGGCACTGGGCCTGTCCTGAATGCTCGGGCTATTTCTTAGGTGAACATGCTGGTTCTCTCTCGCTCGACGGAGAAGCCGTTGGAACCCGGTTATCGGAGGCCGGGTCCCGACGGCTTTCCGTTTTTTGGGGCGCACGCTGAGTTCGCTCGGTTTGACAGGCGAGGGTCAGCATTTGCTACTCTATGAGGAGAGATTATGAGATTGGAGTTTGTACGCCTATGAGTACCGCTTTTCCCTCGGGGAAGGCGATCGAGCGGAAGTGGCATGTTCTGGATGCAAAAGAACAAGCCCTAGGCCGTCTCGCCAGCCAAGCCGCGATGATTTTGATGGGCAAAACCAAGCCCAGTTACACCCCCTTTCTCGACACCGGTGATCATGTGATCGTCGTCAATGCCGCGCAGGTCGTTCTGACGGGGAACAAAGAAGAACAGAAGAAATACTACACTCACTCGGGCTACCCGGGCGGGTTGAAAGAAACGACGGCTCGCAAGATGCGTGCCAATCGGCCGATCCGGATCGTGGAACTCGCTATTTCCGGTATGTTGCCAAAAACCAAATTGGGTAAGCAGATGTACCGCAAACTGAAGGTATATCCGGGCGATCTGCATCCGCATCAAGCCCAGAAGCCGGTCGCTCAGGCCGCGAAGGAGGGGAGAGAGTAATGAAAGTTACGATTCCCACATTGGTACAGAATTTAGGAACGGGCCGCCGCAAGTTGGCCATCGCCCGTGTGTTCCTCCGTCCTGGCAAGGGGACGATTACGGTGAACAGCCGTGTGTTCGAGGAATATTTTAAGACCGAATCGTCCCGGACGCTGGCCAAGCAATCGTTGGTCGGTTCGGAACTGGCGGACAAGTTCGATGTCCTGTGTACCGTCATGGGCGGCGGCACGATGGGCCAAGCGGGCGCGATCCGCTTGGGCGTCGCTCGCGCCTTGATTGATTACAACGCTGAACTGCGACCGAGATTGAAGCAGTTGGGCTGCCTGACGCGCGATCCGCGCGCGCATGAGCGCAAGAAGCCTGGACAAAAGGGCGCGCGCAAGAAGTTCCAATTCTCGAAGCGCTAAACTCAAGCTTGTTCGAAACGTTTTTTCGAGGGGGCAAAGCGTGGCTTCCCAGCCAAACTTTGCCCTTTCGTGTGTCTCCACCAACCTCGGATTTTACTTCCCGGCCCGGCAAATCTCGCCTTGGACCGTCGCGCTGGAGTCGTAAGTTCGCCAACCGTAACCCAACCAAAAGAAAGTTAGGAGCGCATTTTGCCTTCCATTAGTATGAAAGAATTGCTCGAAGCTGGCGTACACTTCGGGCACCAGACCAAGCGCTGGAACCCCAAGATGAAGGAATACATCTTCGGCGAACGTAACGGGATCTACATTGTCGATCTGCAAAAGACCTTGAAATTATTCAAGGACGCGATGCGGTTCATCGGCGAAATGGCTGCCCAAAACAAGACCTTTCTCTTCGTCGGCACCAAGCGCCAGGCCCAGGAGGCCATCGCGGAAGAAGCCACGAAGTGCCAACAGTATTACGTGAACAATCGTTGGTTGGGCGGATTGCTCACCAACAACATTACGGTGCAGAAGTCGATCAAGCGCCTCAAAGAATTGGACGCCATTGCCGAAGAAGGCAGCTTTGCTGGCCGCTCGAAGAAAGAAGCGTCGCGCATGGAGCGTGAGCGCAAGAGTCTGCAACAGAATCTCGCCGGCATCCGCGACATGCAAGGCCTGCCCGACGTCCTTTTCGTGGTCGACTCGCACAAGGAAGCCATCGCCGTAATGGAAGCCCGGCGCCTGAACATCCCCGTGGTGGCCGTCGTCGATACCAATTGCGACCCCAACATGGTTGACTACGTCATCCCCGGCAACGACGACGCCCTGCGCGCCATCAAGCTATTTACCAGCAAGATTTCCGAGGCCATCAGCGAAGGCCGTTCGCTCGCCACGGAGCAGGACTTTGTGCCTGAGAAGATCGTCATCGATGAGTCCGCTTCATCGCTCGACATGTCAGCTTACACCCAGTATGTTGACCCGTCATACTCCGAACAGCTGATGTCGGAGAGCCTGGTTTCTGACGAAGACCTACCGAGCGTGTCCTTAAAGAAGGCACCCGTGGTGGTGGAAGAAGTGAAGCCGGCCGAAATGCCGCACGGAATGCCGCCTGGAATGAAGGTGCCCGAATAGTTATGGCTGAGATTACCGCCCAGCTCGTTAAACAACTCCGCGAGAAGACCAGCGCGGGCATGATGGAATGCAAAAAGGCTCTCGAAGAGGCCAAGGGTAATCTTGAGGAAGCGGAAGTCGTCCTGCGGAAACGCGGGATGGCTTCGGCGGCCAAGAAGTCGTCACGCTCCACCAAACAAGGGAGCATCGGCACCTACATTCACCCCGGTGCGCAACTCGGGGTGATGATCGAGATTAACTGCGAGAGCGATTTCGTGGCCCGCACCGACGATTTCCAGGAACTTGTCCGTGATCTCGCCATGCATATCGCGGCCGCCGATCCGCTCTTCGTTCGCCGGGAGGAAGTGACGGCCGCCGTGCTCGAAAAAGAGCGCGACATCGCTCGCGACCGCGCCAAGAACGAGGGCAAGCCGGACAAGATCATTGACCGCATCATTGAAGGACGGATCGAAAAGTATTACGAGGAAGTCGTATTGCTGGAACAGCCGTTCGTCAAAGAGAGCTCCATCACGGTGAAGGATCTGATCAATCAGAAAATCGCCAAGCTCGGGGAGAATATCACCGTCGCTCGCTTCATGCGGATGAAAGTCGGCGAAACCCAACCGGGCGAACCGGCCTCCGAATCAGCCGAATAAATTGTGGGGCGGGCCGCCAGCCCGCCCTTTTTACTTCAACCGAACGGACCAAACAAACCCAGCATGGCCTACTCGCGGATTCTGCTAAAACTCTCGGGCGAAGTGATGGCCGGACAAGGCTCCTTCGGCATTGACCCCGAAAAAGTCGCCGCCCTCGCCGCCGAAGTGGCTGACGTCGCCCGCACCGGCATCCAAATCGGCCTCGTCGTCGGCGGCGGCAATTTCTTTCGCGGCGTCGCCGCTGCGGCTCGCAATATGGACCGCGTGTCGGCTGACCACATGGGCATGCTCGCCACCGTCATCAATGCGCTCGCCTTGCAGGACGCCCTTGAAAAACAAGGCATTCAAACCCGTGTGATGACCGCGATCCAGATGCCCCAAATCTGTGAGCCTTACATCCGCCGCCGCGCGATGCGCCATTTGGAAAAGGGCCGCATCGTCATCTTCGCCGCCGGCACCTCCAACCCCTTCTTCTCGACCGATACGGCCGCCACATTGCGCGCCCTCGAAATCAAGGCCGACGTCATCGCTAAAGCCACCCGTGTCGACGGCGTATACGATAAGGACCCGCTGAAGCACGCCGACGCCGTGCTGTTCCGCCATGTCTCTTACACCGAAGTGCTCACCAAGAGCCTGGCGGTGATGGACGCCCCGGCCGTGGCCATGTGCCGCGACAACAAAATGCCCATCGCGGTGTTCAACTTAAACGTCCATGGCAACATCCAGCGCTTTGTTCAAGGCGACGAAATCGGCACAATCATTGGCTGCTAATCTACACCAGTGGCGTGGGGCTTCTTACCCGCGCAAGCTAAAATAGGAAACGCATATGACAGTTAAGGAAGTGGAATCACAGATCCGGACCAAAATGGAGAAGACGGTGGCCGACCTTCAGGTCGATGTCTCGTCGCTCCGCACGGGACGAGCCAATGTCGGCATGCTCGATAGTGTCAAGGTGGATTACTACGGTACCGCCACCGCGCTGAACCAAGTGGCCAACATGAGCGTGCCTGAGCCAGCACTAATCGCCATTCAGCCCTGGGACGCCACCATGATCGGTGCCATTGAGAAAGCGATTCGCAGCGCTGAGTTGGGCTTGAACCCGGCCAACGATGGGAAGCTGATCCGCATCCCCATTCCGTCTTTGAACGAAGAGCGCCGCAAAGAAATCGTCAAGCGGCTGCATCTACTGGCTGAGCAACATCGCGTGGCTCTGCGCAGTGAGCGCCGCGACGGCAACGAAAAGCTCAAGAAGATGCTGAAGGATAAAGCCATCAGTGAGGACGACGAACGCCGCGCCCTCGAAGAGATCCAAAAGCTCACCGACGCGCACATGGCCAAGATCGATGCCATTTCCAAGACCAAGGAAAAAGATATCCTCGAAGTGAAGTAGGCCGGGCTCGCCCGCACCCGCCGGGTGATTGCTATAGTGAAATGTTCGCATGAACCTGCCGAATGCACTCACGTTGCTGCGGATCTTTTTTGTGCCCCTGCTGGTGGCGGCACTGGTGCAGCGCAAAGTAGACTGGGACCTGCTTGGCTTCCGGCTCAGCAGCGAGATCTTTGCCCTTTGGATCTTTCTCGCCGCCGCCTTGACTGACTTGCTGGATGGCTACCTCGCCCGCCGCTGGGGCCAAATCACCACCGTCGGCACCCTGCTCGATCCCATCGCCGACAAAATGCTGATCTCCGCCGCGCTGATTTCGCTCGTGCAGACCGGCGACGTCCCCGCCGGGATCACCATCCTCATCATTGGCCGCGAGTTTGCCATCTCCGGCCTGCGCAGCATCGCTTCCAGCGCCGGCTACACCATTAAGGCCAGCGACCTCGGCAAAACCAAAATGGTCTTCCAAGTCCTCGCCATCTCGCTGGTGATTCTCAGCATGCGCTTCCCCGCTCTGGTGGAAATCGCGCGCTGGAGTATGTGGGTGGTCGTCTTCTTCTCCATCGCCTCTGCCTTTAGCTACTTCGCCAAATTCTGGGGCAAGGTGGACGCCCACGTCAAAGCGAATCGCCGCCGCCAGTTTCTGGTGCTCGAACGCCGCCGCAAACGTGCCCGCGCCGCTATGGGCGGAGCTTAGCATCCTATTCCCGGAGACCTGACATACTACAAGCATGTCGCGGCTTGCCTCATTCCTCCTCCTCACGCTTAGCCTCCTGGCCCAACGCACCCCCTCCGTACGCGTCAGTGGCGAAGGCATCGTCGCCGCCGTCCCGGATCTCGTCAAGATCAGCCTCACCATCGCCACCCAAGCCAACACCGCTCAGGAAGCCACTGACCAGAATGCCGCCACGTCGCTGGCCGTCACCAACCGCGTGAAGGCCCTCCTCGGAACCAACGGCGAAGTGAAAACCACCAGCTACTCCGTCTATCCTAATTACCGTACCCTTCCCACCGGCGTGACGAACCTGGTCGGCTTCACCGCCAGCAACACCCTTGAGGTGGCCGCCTATGATCTCAACTTGGCCGGCAAGATCGTGGACGGTGCCATCCAGGCCGGCGCTACCTCCGTGGGCGGGCTCCGCTTCGGCTTGAAGGATTCTGAACCCCAACGCCGCGAAGCGTTGAAGCGCGCCACCCAGATCGCCCGCGCCAACGCCGCCGCGATTGCCGACGGTCTCAACATGCGCCTGGGAAGCGTCCTGGCCGCCGCCGAAGGCTCCAGTGTCGCCATCTTCAACCCCGCTGACGCCCGTGCCGGTGCCGCCTCCACCGCCACTACCTTCGACACCGGCTTGGTGGAGGTTCGCGCCACGGTCACCATTGAAGTCGCGATCCTGCCATAAGGGCAATCCGGCGGTCGCAGAAACTTCGATCACTGACAATTTAAAAAATATAAATCTATTCAAATCAAATAGATAGGCAAGTCATGGGCCCTGGATATTTGGTGGGCGTGTGGAATGATGGGATTAACGAATCGAGAGGTTCTGGTTTGGCGGCTGGAACTCCTCGAGGGGTACACGTGTTTTGGCGTGCACCCCGCTCCTGCTACCGCGCCCCTTATGGGTGGGGGCGCGGTTAGGTTTTTCGTGATTCTAGGTGCGCGACGCGTAGTAACCGCGGCGGGCTTGCACTTTGAGCTCTCTATTTTTCGGGCGAATCTCTAATTTGCGGAAGGTGCCATCGCGATTGGGATTGGTGGACGAGTAACTCAGCGTGTACTGATTGCGCATCTCGTCTTCTAACTGCTTAAACACGTCTTCCAGGGTCGTCTTGCGTTCCACACGGAAGACGCGGCCACCGGTATCTTCGGACATCTTTTTTAAGTCGCCGTCGGAGACGCCGTACATGTGATAACCATAGGCCGCGCGGTCAAAGTAGTAAATGCCATAAATGATGGAGTCGGAACGATGCGCCGATTCGATGGCCTGATTGAGGGTCTTGCGGCTACCCATGTCCACGCCGTCGGTGATCAGCAGCACCACTTTACGCCCTACTTCGCCCTTCAACTTTTCGTCGGCCGCCAGATAGACGGCGTCGAACATGATGGTGCCCCGCAGCGTCGAAGGAATGGGCCCCCGATTGATCGATGGCGAAATGGAGGCATTCACCCGCAAGCCGTCCATTGACTGGGTGAGGAGTTTGGGCGAACTCGTCAAGTCCTGTAGTAACTCCGCTTCGCCGCCAAAGCTGATCACAAAGGCCATGTCCTTGTTCTTGAGCACCGTGCGGAAGAAGGCCGCTGCCGCGCGCCGCTCAGTCTCAATCAGACGCTCCTGGCTGGGGCTGACGTCGATCAACATGCCGATGGTGAGCGGCAAGTCGCCTTCCTTTGAGAAAGAACGAATCGTTTGCGGCTTGCCATCCTCGTGAACTTCAAAGTCGTCTTTCACCAGCGTCGGCACCAGGGCACCGCGCTTATCGCGCACGGAGAAGGTAATGTTCACCAGGTCCACGTCAACGCGGATCACCGAGGAGGGATCTTGCGCCAGCAAAGGAGCAGCGGCCGCGGCCAGGATTTGACGCCGTGTCATACTGCTTTGAGGGTCGCACAACCCATGCGTCAAGCGCTGAAACATCTTCGTCATTCCGATCCCATTCTGGCGGCCATCATCGACCGCGTCGGTCCCTGCTGCATTGAATACAGCGAGCCGACCTTCGAGGCACTTGTCCGCTCCATCGTCTATCAACAATTAAGTGGCAAGGCGGCGGGAACTATTTTCGGCCGCCTCTCCCAAGCCGTGGGCAAAATTACGCCCGGAAGTCTATCCGCCCGGTCACCCGAAGAACTTCGCACTTGCGGCCTCTCCGGCCAGAAGGCGAAGTACATCCTGGACCTCGCTGAAAAGACGCGCTCCGGCGTGGTGCGGTTTCAGGATCTGTCCGCCCTGGACGATGAAGCCGTCGTCGCCCACCTAACCCAAGTAAAAGGCGTGGGCGTTTGGACGGCCCACATGTTCCTGATCTTCGCCCTGCGCCGGCCGGACGTCCTGCCCACGGGCGACCTCGGCATTCGCAATGCGGCACAGCGGGCTTACGGTCTTCGCGAAGCCCCCAAACCGGAGCATCTCGAGAAACTGGCCCGCCAGTGGCGGCCTTACGCCAGCATCGCCAGTTGGTACCTATGGCGCAGCATCGACGGCGAGGGCGCGCTGTGATGGGCCATACAGTAGCGGCCGCAACAAACGCAAAGCTGGTCGCGTATTATAGTCACGCTCATAGCCCGGGTCAGGATGCCGTTCGCCGGCACCCAGCGGATAGCCAGTCATCTGGTGGAACGGCAGTGGCTGCACCGTCTGCCCATTCGACGTATTCGCGTCGCGATCCTTGGCCCAACCATCCACTTTGAGTAAGTAGCTGCGGCTTCGTCCGGCACTCAGCGCGGGCGCACTAAAACGCAAGCGGATTTCGTCGCCGGAGCCCATGACGGTCAGGCGATCGTCCACTTCTTTTAGTAAGTCAGCAACCGTGCCATACCGCGTGTAGAGGCCTGGCGTTGGGTTCCAGAGCGACGTCGGCGTCGCCCCATCGTAACTGAACCGCTCCGGCTGTTTGCGCGCCGGGTGAATGGTGGAAGGCGAGAAACCACGAAACTGCAGCGACGCGTCCACCAGGGTCGCCGGTTGCAAGGTCGCGGGCAAGATTCGATAGGCCGTCCCCAAACGGATCTGGTCCCAATAGACGCAAAGATTGGTGACGATGCGCACTTCGCGCGAGTTCGATCGCCAAAGGCCACGCATCTCGACGGCAATCGTCTTGGGCTTGCCGGCGGGCATCCCCATGTCATCCAGCACGGTGACCCATTGGCCGCGCGCATCCTTCACCTGTAACTGCGGCGCGACGAGTCCCCCTTGCCCTTCTTGCGCGGCTTGTAAGAACGTCGAGCCATCCGCCCAATCCACCCAGCCATGCAGAATCAGCAGCGAATCATCGGGAGCGGCGGCGAAATCCAGCGTTAAGTAGTGACGTTCGGCGATACCGGACATTGACCGGCGGAAGCCATCCGGATAACTGAGATCCTTGGCTGCCAGACGCGCCGTCACGTCCCGCCCATCCTGATCGACCGCCTTCCGCAACGGCAGATACTGGCGCACCCCGTATAACTTCAAATCAGGAAACGGTGGCGACTTCCATTTTTCACTGGTGTATAAGTCCTCGTTCGCCGCATGATCCACCGCTAACAACGAAATCTGGTCAATATAAGCCGCCTCACTCAACTCCTCGGTCAGCCGGACCTCATAATAGCCATCGCGCGCGCGCATTGACGCGGGTAACTGCACATATTCATCATGGTCTGCCGCAAAGTAAGTGCCGTCGCCGGCGGCCGCACCTAACGGAGCCACCCCGAGCACGTCGGTGACATACTCGAAGCCAGCGCCATTCCAGGTCCAGATAATGGGGCATGAGCCGGAGAGCCGCTGGGCCTCCTTATAGCGATAACTACCATTCGCCTTCTGCCGCGTCTCATTCTGAATCAGCCCATTCGGCCAAGTAATCCGCACCGTGTCGGCTTCGGTGGCCGCGCCCAAACTAAACAGGAGCGGCACGCCCTGGTAACGCACGCGCCGGTACAGCGTTCCGGCCTTAACTTCTACCCAGGCATCGGGCGCGAGCTTGGGGTTGCGAACGCCTTCGAGCTGCACCCGAATCCAATTGCGGCCTACCGTATTGAGTCGCAGCCTTATTTTGCCCTCCGACACATCCGCCGTATCCATGCGCCCGTCCTGGTTGAAATCCGCCTCCAACTTAGACGACAGCATAAGTTCAGGATGCCTGACCGCTTTGTAGACTCCGCCTAACTGGTCCTCATAGACAATCGTCTCGCCGGACATGGTCACGGTGAGTAAGTCAAAGGCGCGGCTATCGGGCCGCAAGCGAACGAATTCCGCCGCCCGCAATGGCAAATTCTCAAAAGGAAAAGCGTGCGGCGCAAAGCCCGCCGCGCCTTCATTGCGCAGCAACACTGACTGGTCACCCAGCAGGAACAGATCAAGGTCATAGTCGTGGTCGAAGTCGAGCCATACTGCCGCGCGGAAGTTACCCGCCGGCCACTTGACCGCGACTGGCGCGAAGCCTAAACGGCTATTCCGCAACAGCCGCGGACCACTGCCCGTCAAGGCCAGCACATCGGGTAAACCGTCGTTGTTGAAGTCCGCTGGAGCGAGCGCCCGCACGTCGCTCATCGCGGCAATATCGAGCGCGGGCAAGCCGAAGCGATGGAGCCGCAGCACAGCGCCGGTGGATACCAGTAAGTCGGCCCGGCCGATCCCGCGCGAGTCCAACACCGCCATCGCGGGCTCTTTCACCAGTCCCGGTAAAATTTGATCGCGATACACCGGTACCACCGCCGCATCCAACACTGTGGGTTGCGGATCGTAGATCTCGGCATAGTCGCACCAGTCGACATCCTCGCCAATGGCCGCGCCCTCAGAAAGCTTTTTGAGCCGCTGGAATTCCTTCAACTGCCCTTGGGCTTCCGGCATTCTTCCTGCGGCACGATAGGCATTGTAGAGTTGAAAACGCGCTGCGGCGAGCGTCGAATCGAGTTGCGCCGCGCGCTCAAAAGCCTTTAACGCCTCCTCGGTCTGGCCACCTAATTTCAACGAAGCGCCCAGGTTGTACCAGCCCTTCGACTCGCCCGGCACCAGCTTCACCATCTGCTGAAATTGCGGGATCGCCCGCTCCGCATCGCCCTGCTTCTTCCAGTGAATGCCCAAGTTAAACCAAGTGTGCGGCAGCTTCGGGTCAAGCCGTTGCACTTCTTCGAGCAGCTTTAGCCCCTCAGGATTGTTGGCCGCGCGCACCAAGGCCAACCCGTAGTTGAGTTTCTCGCGCAAGGAATTAGGCTCCAATTCCAGCGCCTTTTTGAACTCGGCCACGCATTCATTTTGGGTGGTGGGATTTTCGTAGAAGGCTTTACCGAGATTGCGGTATTGCCAAAGTCGCGTAGCGAGGTCCGAATTCGTCTGGGCGGCCAGGAATAGCGCGCCCAACAAGAGGAACAAACGAGAAAGCATCTTCCTCTAGTGTAGAGAAGCTAGAGCAGCACGCGAAAGGTAAATACGCGACCGCTGGGCGCGGCATTCACCCCATTCTCGGTGGCAATCTGATTCAGCGGCAAGATGCCATATTCGCCGGGACCGAGCGGCGAAGGAAAGTAAAGCTTGAACTGCTTGTCGCCCACCTTCTCCACACCATAAGGAATTGATCGCTTGGTGGCGGCACCTTTCTTGGCCGGACCAATCTCCACCTCGCGAGCGCCTTTGCTGCGCTTCAACGGCACTAAAAGGTAGTTGTGGATGTCAGCGCCATTGGCCGGCACAATCAGTAATTCAAACGGCGAAGTCAGCATCGACCGGCTGGAGGCCTGCGCCACCGTACCGCTCACATCCTTCTTCAGAAAGCCAATACTGGCCACGTTGCGAACGCTGTTCACCACGCCCGCGTTACTCCAGGCGATCTCTTCGGAAAGCAACTCCACCCAGCCGTCACCTTTTTTGTAGTAGATGCCACTCTCTTGCGGGGCTTTGGGCTTGGCGGCCTCGGGCTTGGCGGGAGCCGCCGGTGGAGGGCCCATGGTTTTGGCAATCATGGCCGTGATGATGCGCTCGCTCACCCCCGCCATTTTCAGATCGACCAGTTCGGTGGAGCCCACGACGAAGCCGCTGTTTTGCTGCTTCACCACATTCAGAATCAGCTCCTCACTCAGCCCGGCCTTCACCATTTTGATGACCGACTGATTGGTGAGAACCTCTTGGCCGGACAGATTGACGATCAAGCTCGTGAGCAGGGAGAGCATCAGCAGACCCCGCGAAAACAAGGCGGTGAGCAGTGGAGGAGAGAAAAATCGGCAGCGCATAGAGAGTAATCCCTTTGCACATCTTACAGTGTTTTGGTACCTTCTTTGAAACATTTTCTGCTTTTAACGTTTTGATCAAAACTCCCTCCCGCCGGCCGGTCTCAAGCAGAACTTCAATAAAAGTGGCTTCCTCGCTGAAACAGTAACTCCGAAAGCGCTTCAAGGATCCCGGCCCGCTGAGCTGTCGAACGCCGTTCCATCATCCAGCGTCCCCGTGTAGTGTACGCGAACGGTATCTCCCAGCTTGGCTTCACTCATAATTCGGATATTGCCGCACGGGATAATCATCGTAAGCTAACAGAAAGCACGATGGAGAACCAAGAGATCGCCCGGCTGCTCAGCGAGACCGCTGACCTGCTTGAAATCGCCGCCGAAGACGGCTTCCGTATCCGCAGCTATCGCCAAGCGGCGGCCGCAATCGAGAGCTACCCGGCGCGCATTAGCGACTTGTTGCGGGACGGAAAAGACGTCACCAGCATCCCCGGCGTTGGCAAAAGCATTGCCGCGCACCTAGCCGAAATCGAGGCCCGCGGCACGTTCGATCGCCGCGACAAACTCCTCTCGAAATACCCGCCCACCGTGCTCGAATTCCTGCGCATTCCGGGGCTGGGGCCCAAGACCATCGCCACGCTGATTGAACAGTTTCGCATCACTACGTTGAACGAACTGGAGCGTCTCTGCACTGACCAAAAGCTGCGTGACCTGCCCCGGATGGGTGCCAAGCTCGAAGAGAAAATTCTCAAAGGCATCGCGCATTACCGTCAAAGCGCGGGCCGCTTCCTGCTCAACTTCGCCACCGCGATCGCCGAAGAGTTCGCCGCTTATATCGGTGGCGATGTCACGGCCGCCGGCAGTGTCCGGCGCGGTAAAGAAACCATTGGCGACGTCGATCTGCTGGTGACCGGCCAGGATGCCGCCGCCGTGCTCGACCGCTTCGTAAAACATCCTAAAGTACACGAAATCCTGGCGCATGGCGAAAACAAAGCCAGCGCCCGTGTAGGGCTTGAAGGTCTGCAAGTGGATGTCCGCGCACTGCCCCAGGAGAGCTTCGGTGCCGCGCTGCAGTACTTCACCGGCAGCAAAGAGCACAGCATCGTCCTCCGCCAACGGGCGCTGCGGCAGGGCCTCACCCTCAATGAATATGGGCTCGCCCGCGTCGACTCGGGCGAGCGGGTCGCCGGCCGCACCGAAGCTGAAATCTACGAGACGCTGGGCCTCGCCTGGATTCCGCCCGAGTTGCGCGAAAACCAGGGCGAAATCGATGCTGCTGCCGCTGGACAATTGCCCGAGCTCATTGAACTGGCCGATATTCGCGGCGACCTCCACATGCATACCCGCGAAACCGATGGCCGGGCGACGCTAGCTGAAATGGCCGAAGCCAATCGTGAGTTAGGCTACGAGTACCTCTGCATTACCGACCATTCGAAGGCCCTCGCCATGGCCAACGGACTCGACGAAAAGCGCGCCGTCGCCTTTGCCCAGCAAGTGCGCGAACTCGACGGATCCTTGGGCATCAAAGTCTTCTCGGGCCTTGAGTGCGACATTCTCCGCGACGGTGCCATGGACCTGTCAGACGACGCGCTCGCCGAACTCGACTTCGTCATCGCCAGCGTCCACAGCCACATGAACCTGACGGCCGCCGAGATGACCGATCGCCTGCTGGCCGCCATCGAGAACCCGCACGTCAAAGCCCTCGGCCATCCCACCGGTCGCATTCTGCTGCATCGCGAAAGTTACCCTTACGAGTTCGAGACCGTGGCCCGCGCCGCCGCCCGGCGCGGTGTCTTCCTCGAAATCAACGCCAGCCCCGAACGGCTTGACCTCAACCAGACGCTCATCCGCGCCGCTAAGTCACTCGGCGCGCGCTTCGTTATCAACACGGATGCCCATCACCCGCGGCATCTGCTCAACATGCGCTATGGCGTCAAGATGGCTCGCCGTGGCTGGCTCACTAAAGCCGACGTCGTCAATGCCCTGCCCCTGGCGGCCTTCGCCAAGGCCATCCGGCGGCCCTAAGCCTTTTTCTCCGTCGCCTTCAATACACCCAGCCAAGCCAGAAGGCTCAGCAAACTAATTCCGGCGGGAAGCAGCCAACTTCCGGCCGTTTGCTCCTGGTAGGTGAACTTGGGGAAATGCTCCAATTCAGCTGGACGCAACGGATGTCCCTTGGCGAGCCCGGCCTGGATCTCCGCCGCCCATTTGCCGCCAAATTCCTTCGCGCTCACCTCGAAGTCCGATTGCCGCGAAACGCCCGTGCCCGCTGTTTCGAGGAGCCCTAGATGCAGGATCGCCGCCGGTGATAGCGTGGCCAGGATCTCGACCGTCTGACGATGGCTTGCCGCTCGCGCCTCCGTTTGACGCAATAACGATTCCATCGCGGCCCGCCGCTCGGCGTCGGCACGCAGCCGAACCCGGTCATAATCAGCCGGGGTCAGTTCCCCTTCCACATACTCCGGATGGCTCTCATAGAACGGGGCCAATTGGCGGCTGGAAGTCTCCATCACCGGCCTCAAGGCGACTTGGGTGGCTCGCGCCAGCTCTACCCGCGAGGGCGGAGGCACGACGAGCTCGCCGATCACTACCGCCGCGCCGGGCACCAACACCACCAGCACCATAAAGTAGACTGCCGCCATCCAGTACAGCGGCTGACGGCGGCGCACCAGCAGCCAAAAGTATCCGTACAATCCGGTCAGCATCAGCCAGACCAAGGTGCGCAACCAAGTATCAGCGATCCCGAGCGGCGCGCCACTCAGTAGGATGCCGGCCAAGCTCACGGCGGGGCCCAACGCCAGCAAGACTGAGTCCTGCCGGGGCGCGAAGAGGATCACCAACGGCAAGGCAAACACCATCACGAGTGCCAAGTCGAAGTGGCCCACCGCCATGGTTTGTGCATTCTCAAAGACCTCCAGCCCCTGCTCAGCGCCCCAAGACGTGGCGCGCCAAATCGTGCTGCGCAATGCCGCTTGGCCAGCGGCGGCACCCGCTAACGGCGATGGAGAAATCACCATCCAGGGAGCCACGCGTTCCGCCAACACCAGCACCGAGTCTTCTGCACGGGGCCTTCCCGCCGTGGCCGGGAATCCCGCATTCAGCTTGCCAATCTCCAGGCGCTGGTGATTCGCGCTAGCCACCTGCGATTCCACTTGGCCCAAAGTGTCTCGCAATCGCCGGCCATTCCAAGCCGCCGCCAATCCCAGACAAACAAAAGCGGCCACGGCCAACAGCAGATTCCGGCTCATGAGCGCGCCCCCATCTGCGGCACGACCAGCCCGGACGTCGCGGCGGTCAGCATGGCCACCGTAAACCAAATCAAAAGAGTAATGATGGAGCGGCTTCGCGCCGACGCCGCATCGATTTGCATGGGTAAATCGGCTTCGAAAGTGTCCACTTGATTCCAGAGTCCTCGTCCGCTCACCATCGCCGCGCCGTCCTGTTTTCCCTTGGCCGCTAATTCCCGGTTCAGGATGCGCCGGAAACTGTGGGCGTAAACGTCGGCCGCATCTACCGCCCGTTCCCGTTGCACCGCCGCCGTGCCGGCCAGGGTGCTGGATAATAGCTCCAGCGCGGTGGCCGGCGAGAGTGCCGCTGCTCGCTCCATCGCGGCCGTTTGCTCCGCCATGCCGCGCCGTGCCTGGGCGAGACGGCGGCGCTGGGAGGCACTCTCCACTTCGGCCTCGGAAATGAAATTGAAGCCGGCCAAATTCACGGTCAAGTCTTCCCGCCGCCCCACTTTCAATTCCGTGAAAAGCATGTTGAGTGTGGCGTCGAGCCGGGCCTCGCGCGGAGGCCGTTCGTCGAATCCTCGTTCCATATCCAATTCGGTAATCCGCTTCATCTCCACGGCCGAAGGCGACGGCGCCGACACGCTTCCATAGTCCGCCGCCCATCGGGGTAACACGATACACAACAGCAGCCACATCACCATTCCGCCCGTCAATGCCTTGCGAGAGGTCGACACCAACCCTGAAATCGCGAGCGCCAGAAAGAACACCGTGCCGCTAAAAAGCAAATAGAACAGGCCGAGTAACAGCCACGCCGTTGTATCTTCTTCACCGAATCCGCCCGCCAGTGACGCCACTGCGCCACCCAAACCGAAAGCAGTAAGATACACCGTTAGCAGCACCAGGCCGACTCCGAATGTCTTGCCAAAAACCAGCGTCGCTCGATTCGACCCCACGGCCATCAAATAACGTTCCATGCCCGTCTCGCGGTCGCGCGCCAAAGCCGAGTAAGTCAACAAGACAATTAAAAATGGAAACAACACTTGCCAACAATAAGCCGGTGACAGATTCACCAACCCGGCTAGCGGGCTCTCATCCCTCGCTGGCAAGTCGACAAACTCGGTTCGCTGATCCGCCCGCATATACGCGGCAACCCCCAGATACGGCAATGTCCCCGGCTCCAGAATCGACAAGGCCGACCGCTTTGGAAAGGCCACGGTACCGAAATAGGTAGCGGCATGGGGACTCTTTTTCCCTTGGTCAAGCCAAGCCTCGCGCACGCCCTTCTCAGCCGCCACCCGCGTCCGTTCATACCGGCCATGCTCCACCACGCTAGCGAGCAGCGACACTACATAAATCGCCAGAAAAGATAATACGATCAAACGCATTCCGCGGTGACGCCAAAATTCTTTCCATTCTTTTAGGGCAATGACGAGAATCATTTCTTTACCGGACCACTTCCCAGGCCAGATGCTCAAGCTCTGGCCCAATTAACTTTTCCCAAGCCAACTCCACCGCCGCCGGCGAACCCGGTGTCGACAACACGACCTTGCCCCGGTACACCCCGCCCACGGCTCGCGATAGCATCGCCGAAGCACCCACCTGCTCGTAACTGAACATCCGGAATAACTCGCCAAAACCCGGCAGAGTCTTCTCTAACTTACGCGCTAACACATCGTAAGTTGTATCCCTCGGCGCGATACCCGTGCCGCCATTCCAGAGCATCACCCGCGCATCGCCGGCCGCCAATTCGTCTAACACGGATTCCACCTGGGCTGGTTCGTCTCGAATCAGCCGGTAACCCACCACCGTGTGCCCCGCCGATTCAATCTTGGCCCGCAGATAGCGGGCATTCACATCGGTCTCCGGCGTACGCGTGTCACTTACCGTCACGATCGCCACCGGCACGGGACCTTGTTGGCCCGCTTTGATCTTGTGTTCCTGGTTGCTTGTGGAGGGCATAGTGATTAGATTCCTTCCACCGGGGCAGGGCTAGGAGGACAGTGCGCCTCGCAGCGCTCAGCAAACTCCTGCGGGCCAATATCGTCTAACTCAAGAATCTCCAACAGCTTCCCGTTCTCCAGCAGCCCCACCTTGTGCGCGAATTCGGTCACCAGTTCAGCAGACGAAGTCGCCATCAGCACTGCCGCTCGCTGTCCAGTAATCTCACCATCCGCATAGGACCGCACTAAGGCCGTAAACTCCTGCGCCGTCGGCAAGTCCATGTGCACCGTCGGATCGTCGAGTAACAACGCCTTGGCATCCCGCGCCACGGCGATCGCCAAACCCAAGCGCTGACGGGCGTCGATCGAATATACTTCCGCCCGCTCGTCCACCAAGCTCGCGGCGATGCCGAGTTCCTTATATAAGCGCACGGCATCCTCGTGGCTCAATTCTTCAAATCCTGCCATCGCCGAAAAATAGTGTAGGTTTTCGAGCCCGGTAAGTTGATCGTACAGGGGCAACAATGGCGGTACGTAAGCTAACAGTGCCTTCGGCTTCATAGGATGCAAGGCCACATTAAACCCGCCTACCATGCAGTTCCCGCTGGCCGGTTTCGAGAGATTCAGAAATAAGTCAATCGTCGTCGACTTGCCCGATCCGGGCCCACCCAACAGGCAAAATAACTCCCCCCGCTCAACTTCGAAGCTCACACCGCTCAAGACGACCTTTTGGCGGTGGGTTTTAGTTAGATTGATTGCTTGAAACATCTGATTTCCTAGCGTAGTGTCATCTTCCGGCTAAACTTACCGGCCTTCACACTGTCATAGTTCACGGTCACTTCGCCTGAGCCCTCCAACAGAAAGAATAGCGTGGTAGTGCCCAAAGCAGGTATGCCATTCACCATCAGGCGCTCGGGGCGGTTGGCCTGGTAATCCACTTGATTTAAGTAAGCGTCGCGCACCAGGCCGCTGGCGATTACCTTCGCGCCTTCGATCGTCGCGACGTCCGGCCGATGCAGCTTCAGAACCCGCGCCATCTCCGCCATGGAAGGCAAACCGCGATCATTCAATACCGGCACCTGCACCCGCCACAGATTCGGGCCCGCACTGACCACAGCCGGCTCCTGAATTTGCAGCCGTGGCAAGTGATGCGCATGAAACAAGACAAACGACGCATTGCGATGGCACTCTTCCTCGAGTAGAAAACCTTCCGGTGCCCGGATAGTATCATGCCGGAATCCACCGATCTCAATATCGCCGTACTGCGGATGCTTATATGGTTTCCATTCCACATACTGGCGGCCCTGCGTCAGTTCATCGTTAAACTTTAAGGTCTCGTTCGGCGTGGCGTCGTTATGAAAAAGCCGCTTGGGAGTATTTAGTTCATTAGTGAACGCGAACGCGCCATAACGTCCGTAGAAATGATCCGTCGTTCCGCCGTACGCCGTGTAGAGCATCGAGAAAATGACGCCGTACTTATAAAACGGCAGCATCTTTTCACCTTCCTTGCCGATCAGGTCATAGGCGCGCGCATCGCTCGGAGGGTAGGGCCGTTCGGTCTTCGCGCCCGGTCCGCGTAAGATATAGCCGCCTGAATTATGAAAGCTCTGGACCGCGATAATGTTCGGGTGCTGCAAACCGAACTCCGCCACGGCGCGCGTTTCCGGATACTGCAACGGATAGTCCGAAGCGCCCGATTGCACGTAACGCGGCTGAAAGCCGTAGCCAAACGTGCGATTCGGATCGATATATCCCGGCGTGTCCTCGTTCACCAGCCCATCCCCATCGTTATCGATTCCTTCGGAGCCTAGAAACAAATAGTCACCTAATTCATCGCCTTGCACAGGCACCAACAGCCGTGGGTCCTTCGGATCTAACTTGTAACGGCCCTGACCCATCGGTACTTTCTTGCGCATGGTGGTGATCTCGCCATCGCCGTCCAGATCGTCATAAGGATCTTCATCCACTTTGCCGTCCCGGTCGTCGTCGATCTTCGCAATCAACGTCCGCGGATAACTGGGCGTCGCGGGATGAGTGAACCAAAGGCGGCGGCTGGAAACATTCACCATTGGCACGACATAGATCGTCGCCCGGTCCATTAGTTCCGTCAGCCGGGCTGACTTTCCATAATTCTTGAGCGTGTAATTAATCAGATATAAGCAGACTTCGGTGCCTTGTATCTCATTGGCGTGGGTCGCCGCATCGACATAGATCGCTGGCTTCGTGCCGTGCGCCCCGGTCTTCGGGTTCGTGATGGTCACCGCCCAGATCGTATCGCCTTCCCCGCCCTTGCCAATGGCTTCCAGCTTCACCCAATCGGGATAAGCCTCGGCGTAAGCCTTTAAGAATTTCTCGATTTCCGGATTAGGATAGAGCCGGTTAAAGGCCGGATCGGGCGGCAGCTTCGCCGGCTTAATGGCCTCCGCGCCAAATGCCATCGACGTGAGTAGTAACAGTGCCCATTTCATTGCAGCGTAATCTCCAGGCGGTCGTTTCCCGCGTTTTGACTGGCCAACGCGAAACTCAGTCGTGTTCCTCTTGCGGCCCGCACTAACCACTCACCTTTTAGCTGGCCCGTACCGCCCGTCAACCGTTCGCTCGCCACCTGCGTCTTCCCCGAAACCAGCGTCACTCCGGCGGGCAGTACAATCTCCAGCCGCACCGGCAACCAAGTGCGCGCCCGTACGGCGTGCTGCGTGTGCGTCGGAAGATACCCTATATTGCCGGCCATCGCCCGGACGCGCCATACTCCGGTTGATAACTGCGTGGCATCAGTCGATAGGATCTTCACCGCTGCTAACTTACTCGCTACTTCCTGCACGAATTCCGCGTGGGCCAATACGGCCTTCGTCAGCTCCGCCGCCGGTGGCGCGATCTCCACAAACGGGTCCACGCCACCCACTTCGGCTTTAGTTCCATCCGGTAACGTCACCGCCGTCCAAGGTACGAACGCTTGCGGTGCCTCTTTGTCGATATACGCCATCACGTCAGATCCGCCGGCCCCCGATTTCTTCGGCACGCCCCAGACGTCTAACTCCACCACCATCGCGCCGTAATGATAGTAAAGCCAATTCTGCAAGCCTCCCGCCTGCGACTGCTGCCCTTCCCGCTTACTATCCAACCCGGCCTTATCCAAAGCTTTCTTATAGTCCACGGCTAAACTATCGTAATAACGCAAGTCCTCTGCGGCCGGTGCCGTCGCCGGACCCGCCTCCATCAACGAAGCAATTGACTCCCGCGTCACGCCACCCGTAAATTGCCGCGCCACCGGCGAGTTCTCGAGCAGCGGGAATAACTCGTCCACCGCATACGCCCTCACTTCCAAACCTAAAGCTTGAGCCAGCTGCGCCGACGGAGTAACTCGAATCTGCCCAATTTCCAAGGACGCGCCGGTGCCCCGCGGCGTAGCCAGTAAGTTGTTCGCCGGACCAAATAGAATCGCTGCCGCAATGTTGCGGCGGGCCAGCAAATAGTTCATCACCCCCCGCGCCTCCGGCGCTGACCCTGGAAAAGGGCCTGCTTCGGGATCGTCATCCGCCCAAGCGTGCGCAAAGTTCTTGTCCGGCCGAAACCCACCCGGCGGGTCTTCGTTATACCGGCCATCGCGATCATTATCAGCGCCTTCGGTGTGTATTTCGTAACTCCCTTTCTCACCCTTCAAAGGATCCACCCGCTTCATCACCCGCGCGTCCGCCGGATCCGGCAAGTAAGCACCATTCGTGTCCGCAATTCGCATTTGCGTAATGCGCCCATCGCCATTCAAATCGTCCGGGCCATCCTCACCCAACACTCCGTCGCGATCCCGATCCAGCTGGCCGCCATTTAATGCATTCCGCCACTTCACTTTCGCAAAGTAACTATTCTGCGCATCGGGGTTCAGCATCGGCACCACATAGAACGTGCGTGCGGCCAGTAAGGTCTTCTCCGCCAATAGACTCTCCACCAGCCCCAGCGCCGCCTGCGTTCCGGCATTGTGATAGCCCACTAGGTTGGCCCCCACAAATACCGCCGGCCGCGCTTCCAGTGCCACCTCGCCAGCTGCCCCGATTCGCAAGGCGTGGATGTTGCGCCCACCCGCCGAGGTCCCCACAATTTCGAGCGTCACCACGCCAGGATTCAGCCGGACAAGGTCAGCCAGTCGGCGTTCAGCTTCGGCAAAGGTCGCGTATTGCCCCCAGCCAACCGTCACCGTCGCCAGAAGCAACACGAATAGTTTCATCGTCTTAATAGTATAAGGGTCCTCGTACGTTAGCGCACGAAGACTAGGCGAAAGCTACTTCACTTCCACGTCAAAGACACCTGTCTCCACTTGCCCCGCCCGCTTCATCTGCACAAATAGCCGGTAACTGCCCGCGCTGGGGAATCCGTAGGGAAACGCGACCACATTCGGTACTCGCCCCTCGTGCAGCCGATGCAACGCATGCGGATCCAGCCCCTGCGCCGCTAACTCAAGGGCGGCCATCGGCACGGTGCCCGTGGGGTGCAGATGGGCGAACACGCCGCGGTCCTTCCTCAGCACAATCGCATGCCCCGGCATTCCCAGGTAAAGCTGTTGATCCGTGGGCGCAAGGCCCGTCGGGCCCTCGAGCCGAAAACGCAGATTCGCCGCTCGTTTAGCAACCAGTTTCTCGCCCGCCGTCTCAAACACCATTCGATACCCATCATGTAGCGGCTTACCCACCGAGCCCATTGAGTCGTCCTCCGCCGGGACTGATCCCGCCACACCCGGCAACGAAATCTCCGCCACCAAAGTCTCCGGAAAGCCGGATTTATGCACGATATCGGCATAAAGCTGATAACGGCCGGCCGGCATCGCGGGCAGCGCATGCTGAAACTGTCCCGGACCCATCATTGCCGGATGCAAGTGCCATACCTGATCCAGTTCCGGCAACCGCGCCACAAACAAATGCATGATCTTGCCGTGGTCCGGCACCAGATCGTCAAACGTCTCGCTCTGAAACCATCCCGTATGCTCCAACCGCAAATCGAGCCGCCCGCCCGCAAAAGCCGCATTCAGCTTCAGGGCCTTGTAACGGTAACTATCGTAGCCATTGGCTTCCGCCGTCCACCACTGGTTACCGCCCCACAATGACAAGCCCATGAACACCGCCGCCACCAGCAT
>JANLPT010000344.1:0-1622 GCA_031367405.1 Bryobacteraceae bacterium | reverse complement strand
GCGTAATGCAATGCCGAGTTCGCGGAGTTGCTTTTCGGCGACCACGGACGGGGCCTCGCACATGAGGTGCCCATCGGAGGATTCGATTTGGTGCAGTGGAAGCCAATTGCCTCCGCTACAAAACAATGTCAGAATATGGCATGGCTGAAGTGTCATCAAATGTACGCATTTCTCGTAGCGCAAGTGTGGTGCTGGAGCGCCTCACGGAACGCTTAGGCCGGTCAAAGAGTGGCGTGGTGGAGGAAGCGCTCCAAGTACTGGAGGCTCAAACTTTTGCGGCTGAAGTTCGCGAATCTTACGCACTTCTGCGGCAGGACGAAGGTGCTTGGAAAGAGTACATGGACGAAGTAGCCGTGTGGGACCGGCTTTCAGACGATGGCCTTCCGGCGGGAGATGCCTGGTAGGCCATGCGATATGGTGAAGTTTGGTGGGCCCAACTGGATCCGGTGGTTGGCCATGAACAAGCCGGGCGGCGGCCGGTGGTCGTCGTGTCTGGCGATTGGTGGAATGAGACGCAGGCACCGGTCGTTGGGATCGTCCCGCTTTCCTCCCGAGCTAAAGGGATGCCGCACCACGTAAAAGTCTCCGCCGGTATAGGTGGCTTGCGAGTGGACAGCTTCCTAATGCCGGAACATCTCCGCTACGTCGATCGCCGGCGACTCGTCGCTCCCGCCGGCGGATCGCTCAGTCCGGAATTGATGCAACGCCTCCGAACGCTGATCGTGCGAATGATCGGCTAAGCAATCCTAGTGCGCCTTGCGCAGAGCGATGCCGAGTTCGCGGAGTTGCTTTTCGGCGACCACGGACGGGGCCTCGCACATGAGGTCGGTGCCCTTGGTCGTTTTGGGGAACGGGATCACGTCACGGATGGAGCTTTCGCCGGTGAGCAGCATCACAATGCGGTCAAGCCCCAGCGCCATGCCGCCGTGAGGCGGAGCGCCGTATTCGAGGGCGTCGAGCAGGAAGCCGAACTTACTGCGAGCCTCTTCGTCGGAAAGACCCAAGGCTTTGAAGACCTTGGCTTGGATGTCGCGCCGGTGGATGCGGATACTGCCGCTGGCGAGTTCGTTGCCGTTCATGACGAGGTCATAGGAGAGCGCGCGGCAGTTAGCCGGGTCACTCTCGAGCTTGTCCATGTCGGAGTCCGGCACGGTGCAGAAGGGGTGATGGGCCGCGACCCAACGCTCGTCCTCGTCATTCCACTCGAACATCGGGAAGTCCGTTACCCAGAGCCATTGCAGGTTCTTGGGGTCGAGCAGTTTGTGGCGGTCGTTAAACATTTGGGCGGCGAACATGCGGAGTGCGCCGCAGCCTTTGAGGACGGTCTCTTCGGGGCGCGCGCCTTTGGCTTCGGCAGCGGCCCAGCCGGCCAGGACGAGTAAGTCATTGTCGCCGGCACCGCAGCGGGCGCGGACTTTGGCCATAGCCTCGGCGTAGTCGCGATCGAGGCGCTTGGCATCATCGAAGACGCGGAGGCCGCGTTCGTTGCCGAAGGCCTTCATCTCGTCACGTTCCTTGCGGCTGGGTGCGCCGGTGCCGGGCAGCACGATCGCCACACAGGGCAACGTGCCGATGGGGAGGTCAGTGCCAGTAAAGCAGTCCTCGACGCGGTAGAGCTGGGG
>JANLPT010000343.1:0-12381 GCA_031367405.1 Bryobacteraceae bacterium | reverse complement strand
CGTCACTTCGACGCCGCACTTATCGCAGATCACGCCGCGATGCTTCATGCGCTTGTACTTGCCGCAGAGGCATTCCCAATCGGCGATGGGTCCGAAAATACGGGCGCAGAAGAGCCCATCGCGTTCCGGCTTAAAGGTCCGGTAGTTGATGGTTTCGGGCTTGGTTACTTCGCCATGGCTCCAGGAACGGATCTTCTCGGGGCTGGCGAGCGAGATACGGATTGAGTCGAAGTCGGCAATCAAATTTGCGCGGTCGTACGGTGATGATCGGTACATTGGTTCTCCTCCTCGGTCTCGAATTAGTCAGCAGCCAAGGCCGTATCGACGGATTCCTTGGGTTTCTTCATGAGTTCCACGTCCAGGCAGAGCGACTGCAACTCGCGGATGAGCACGTTAAACGATTCCGGGACGCCGGGTTCGGCGGCCGCTTCGCCCTTGACGATGGCCTCATAGATCTTGGCGCGTCCGTAGACGTCATCCGATTTGGCCGTCAGCAGTTCCTGCAGAATGTAAGCAGCGCCGTAGGCTTCCAGCGCCCACACTTCCATCTCGCCGAAGCGCTGGCCGCCAAACTGGGCTTTGCCACCCAACGGCTGCTGCGTGATCAGCGAATACGGTCCGATCGAGCGCGCATGGATCTTGTCGTCCACCAAATGGGACAACTTGAGCATGTAAATGTAGCCGACAGTCACCGGCTGTTCGAATTCGTTGCCGGTCATGCCGTCGCGCAGGTTCATCTTGCCCGACCCGGGAAGATTGGCCTTGGCGAGCATCGCTTTGATGTCATGCTCGGTGGCACCGTCAAAGACGGGCGTCGCGAACTTGACGCCGAGCGCCTTTGCCGCCCAGCCCAAGTGGGTTTCGAGAATTTGGCCGACGTTCATCCGGGAAGGTACGCCGAGCGGGTTCAGCACGATCTCGACGGGCGTACCGTCGGGCAACGTGGGCATGTCCTCTTCAGGAACGATGCGCGCGATGACGCCTTTATTGCCATGCCGGCCCGCCATCTTATCGCCCACCGAAAGCTTGCGCTTCATGGCGATATAGCACTTCACCAGCTTGATCACCCCCGGAGGCAATTCGTCGCCTTTGCGAAGCTTGGCGATTTTATCTTCCGTGATCTTTTCGAGCACCGTGATCTGGCGCGAGGTCATTTCCTCGATTTCGTCGATCACCTCATTCAAACGCGGATCGCGATTGGCGATCTTGATACGCTTCAAGTCCCGCGCTTTCGAATGGTCGAGGAAGTCGCGGGTAATGTCGGCGTCTTTAGAGATCAACTTGCGGTTGGTCTTTTCGTCGTGCAGATCGGCTAGCACCTTCTTACCTTCCAGGTGATTGGCGAGGCGTTTGGAGCGCTCGTCACCCAGAATGCGCTTCTCGTCTTCGAGATTACGATGGAGCCGTTCTACCTGGGTTTCCAAAATCTGCTTCGAGCGTTCGTCAAGGTCGGCACCCTTGCGCGAAAAGACCTTGGCGTCGACCACGATACCTTCGATACCGGGCGGGCAGTACAACGAAGCGTCCTTCACGTCGCCAGCCTTCTCGCCGAAGATCGCCCGCAGCAGCTTTTCTTCCGGGGTCAGCTGAGTTTCGCCCTTGGGCGTCACTTTACCCACCAGAATGTCGCCCGGCTTCACCGATGCGCCCGTGCGGATGATCCCCGACTCATCCAGGTTGCGAAGGAAGCCTTCGGCGATATTCGGAATATCGCGCGTAATCTCTTCCGGTCCCAACTTCGTGTCGCGAGCTTCGATTTCGAACTCTTCAATGTGAATCGAAGTGTAGTAGTCTTCCTTCACCAGCTTCTCGGAAACCACGATGGCGTCCTCGAAGTTGTAGCCACGCCAGGGCATGAAGGCCACCAGCACATTGCGGCCGAGCGCCAGTTCGCCCAAGTCGGTGCAAGGTCCGTCAGCCAGTACCCCGCCCTTCTTGATGCGTTGCCCCACTGCCACAATCGGCTTTTGGTTGATGCAGGTGTTCTGATTCGAACGCTTGAACTTGGTGAGCTGATAGATATCCGCGCCCACTTCGCGCGACATTTGGCCTTCTTGCGAAGCGCCTTCGACGCGCACAATGATGCGCTCGGAGTCCACCGAGTCCACGATACCGGTGCGGCGGCAGATCACCACGGCCCCCGAATCGCGCGCCGTCACCCGCTCCATGCCGGTGCCCACGTAGGGCGAGTCGGCGCGCAGCAGCGGCACCGCTTGACGCTGCATGTTCGATCCCATCAGCGCGCGGTTGGCGTCATCGTTTTCGAGGAACGGAATGAGGCTCGCCGCCACCGAAACGAGCTGTTTGGGGCTGACGTCCATGTACTGCACTTCGTCGGACTTGATCAGCACGAAGTTGCCTTGGCGGCGGGCGTTGATCAACTCAGCGTCGATGCGGCCATTGGGGCTAACCGGAACGTTGGCCTGGGCGATCGTGTATTTGTCCTCTTCCCAAGCGGACAGGTAGTCGCAATAAGGCTCAAATTCAGCTTGCTGTTTCGACTTGGCGAGTTTATTATTCGCCGCATCGATATCGCCGCGCAGCATAATGTCGCCGACCTTGGTCGCGGTGTCACCAGGATTCAAAACCTTGATCTGGTCGATAATCATGCCCGCGTCCACCTTACGGTAAGGCGACTCAATAAAGCCGTATTCGTTGATGCGGGCAAAGCACGAGAGCGACGAAATCAGGCCGATGTTCGGGCCTTCCGGCGTCTCAATCGGGCAGATGCGGCCGTAATGCGTAGGATGCACGTCGCGCACTTCGAAGCCCGCCCGCTCACGGGACAAGCCTCCCGGTCCAAGCGCCGAAAGACGCCGTTTGTGCGTAATTTCGGAGAGCGGATTGGTTTGATCCATGAACTGCGAGAGCTGGGACGAGCCAAAGAACTCGCGAATCGCGGCCATCACCGGCTTGGCGTTCACCAGGTCGTGCGGCATCGCCGTCGCGAGCTCCTGGTAAACCGACATCTTTTCCTTGATCGCGCGTTCCATGCGCACCAGGCCGATGCGGAATTGATTTTCGAGCAGTTCGCCCACGGCGCGGACGCGGCGGTTGCCGAGATGATCGATGTCATCCACCGCACCCACACCCTTGCGCAGCTTCAGCAGGTAGCTGATGGTATCGGTGAAATCCTGCTTGTCGAGCACCCGGCGGTCCAGCGGATTCTTGTCGCCGTGCGCGGTTTTCCATGCCTCCGGAGCGTACTCGGCCTGCTCGTGGATCTTGATATTGAACTTCATGCGGCCGACACGGGAGAAGTCATACTTCCGGTCGTCGAAAAACATGCCGTGGAAAAGCTGAGTGGCCGTGTCCACGGTAGGCGGATCGCCCGGACGCAGCTTGCGGTAAATCTCCAGCAAAGCGTCATTCTGCGCCTTCACCGGATCTTTGCGGAGCGTCATGGCAATCACCATACCCGCATCGTCACGTTCCGGGAAGAAGATTTCGAACGACTTGATGCCCGCTTCCATCACCCGCTGCAGCGCCACGGTAGAAGCTTCATGATTCGCATCGGCTAGCACTTCGCCCGTGTCCATGTCGATCACATCGGAGGCGAAGTAAGCGCCCTCGAGATCATTGACGGCGACTTCCACCTGCTCGATCTTGCTCTTCCCAAGCTCGCGATAAAGCGACTCGGTCACCTTGCGGCCCTGCGGCACAATCGTCGTGCCGCCCTTCGCAATCGCGTAGGAGAGCTTCATGCCCTTGATGCCGGTGCCCATGTCGCGGCCCGTCTCCGGGTCCTTACCCACCTCCCAGAAGATCTTGGTCGCATCCTTGACGGTGATCTTCGTGAGAGTCTGGCCGTAGAAGGCCTTAATGATTTGCTCGTCGGTCTTCAGGCCCAGCGCCCGCAAGAATACCGTGCCGTAGAACTTCCGCTTGCGATCGATGCGGACGTGCAGCAAACTCTTGTTGTCGTATTCGAACTCCACCCAACTGCCACGATACGGAATGATCTTGCCGAGATAGTAGCCCTGGGCCGCCACGCGCTCGAAGAAAACGCCCGGCGAACGGTGCAACTGGCTGACAATCACGCGCTCGGTGCCGTTGATGATAAACGTACCGTTCTCGGTCATCAGCGGAATTTCGCCAAAGAAGACTTCCTGCTCCTTGATATCCCGAACGGTCTTGTTTCCGGCTTCGTCTTTGTCGAAAACCGTCAGTCGAATGGTGACCTTAAGCGGGGCGGCGTACGTCATGCCGCGCTCTTCGCACTCCGGCACGTCGTACTTCAGTTGCAAGCCCACCGGATCGCCGCAACGATTGCAGAAGGTGACAATGTTCTTGTTGAAGGTGCCGCACTCTTCGCAAAGTACGTCGCCCGAGTGGAAAGGATTCGTCCGAATCGTGGCTCCGCACTGGCGGCAAACCGTCCGCAAATGGTTCAGCCCCTTCAGCGAACCGCACTTGCACTCCCAATTGCCAATAGAGTAGTCAACGAACTCAAGTTGGCTGAGGCCGCGGAAATCAGTGATGGGGAAAACAGAGCGAAAGACGCTCTGGAGGCCAATATCGTCCCGTTCGTCGGGCAATAGGTCCATCTGCAGAAATCGCTCATACGACCGCTTCTGAACCTCAATGAGATTCGGAATCGGAATCGTCGTATGAATCTTCGAAAAATCGACTCGCTCCCGCAAAACCGGTGTTGGCGACTCAGGCATTTTTCTTGCTCCTCACTTCACTCATTCAAGGTCTATTGCTTCTTCGCAAAGGGCCGGTCTACGATTGAGACGGCCCATGGCCAGCTCAATCCATTCGGGACGCATGCCCTCAAATCACTTACGGCGGGCAGCAAACTCTGCATTGACTCGAGGATTGACTCGAGGCGTAGTAGCGAGAACACGGAAGAACACGGTAAGAACACGGAAGCACACAAAAACCCACCGGTCCGGGCGTAGCATGCAGACGCATGTGTCCCAAAGGGCCAAGGTGGGAGGATTTCGACAATATGGGTTCTTTTCGCAACTGACGGCAAACAACAGAGGCGCCCAAAAAGGGACAAAACACACCATTATCAATTGAAGGTTATCAGAAGACACATCGCCGCGTCAAACGACGTAAAATTCCTCAGCACAACGGAAGGCGGGCCAGTCGCTCACCCTACTTACCGAAGACCGGTAATTAGAGCACCAACTAGCCCGCCGCCGCATCCTGAAGACCGGCTGATGGCGAGACGGCGAAGTTACTTTACTTCGACCGTCGCGCCGGCGTCCACAAACTTCTTCTGGATGGTCGCAGCCTCTTCCTTGCTGATCCCTTCCTTGATGGGCTTCGGAGCGCCATCCACCAGATCCTTCGCTTCCTTCAGACCCAGGCTGGTCACTTCGCGTACCACCTTGATCACGTTGATCTTGTTGGCGCCGGCTGCCGCGAGGATCACCGTAAACTCGGTCTTCTCCTCCACTACCGGAGCTGCCGCCGCCGCTCCCGACGGAGCAGCCGCAACGGCCGCTGCCGCTGAAACGCCCAATTTCTCTTCGAGCAACTTGACGAGCTGAGAGGCCTCAAGGAGCGTCAGGCTCTGAATGTTTTCTGCAATCGCGTTGATGTCCGCCATTTCCCTATACCTTCCTTCGTAATCTTTAACGCTTCAGTTCAGCCGGGCTAAACCTTAAGCTTGAAACTTGTTTTCTTTGACGCCCTGGTCCACCACGACCGCCAAATTGCGCCCCACCGCATTGGTTACCGTAACCAACCGCTGCGCTGGCGCATTCATGAGCCAGAGCAACTTGGAGTAAATCTCTTCCTTCGAAGGCAGATTCGCCAATTCATTGACCGTTTTGACGTCAATGACGCGACCCTCAACCACCCCGGCCTTAAACGTGAACGCCGGATTATCCTTCGCGTACTTGGTCAGCGTCTTGGCCAGCGCCACCACATCGCCCTGCGTCCAGGCCACGGAGTTCATCCCGACCAAACCCTTCAGCGCGGGCGCATGGTCCAAACCCTCACTGGCTTTCTCGGCGATCGTATTCTTCACCACCTGATAATCGCCGCCGACGGCCTTGACGGCTTTCCGCAGCGCATAATCCTGCGCCACGGTGAGCTTGTTGAAACTGGTGACGAACAGATTGCGCGTGCCTTCCAGCTCGGCCCGCAAAGCATCCAGTTCCTGTTTTTTCTGTTTTTTATCTTTCATGGTTGCTCCTAAATCGCCCAGGAAACTTACGCCTTCACCGCAATCGCGAACGGTGCCGGATCGAGTGCCACACCGGGGCCCATCGTGGAGCACAGGGTGATCGACTTTACATACTTTCCTTTGGCGGCGGCGGGCTTGGCGCGCACCACAGCATTGATGAGCACTTCGACATTCTCCAGCAGCTTCGGCGTCTCGAACGCCGTCTTGCCAACCGGAGCATGAATCACGCCGGTCTTATCCACCCGGAATTCCACCTTGCCGGCCTTGGCCTCACGAACGGCGGTCGCCACGTCCGTGGTAACCGTTCCCGTCTTCGGATTCGGCATCAAACCCCGCGGACCCAGCAATTTACCGAGGCGCGCCATGCCGCGCATCATGTCCGGAGTCGCAATAATGACGTCGTAATCGAGCCAGTTTTCCTTGAGGATCTTCTCGATCATCTCATCGCCGCCGAACAGATCCGCGCCCGCGTCTTCGGCCGCCTTGATCTTCTCGCCCGAAGCGATCACCAGCACGCGCACCGCTTTACCCAAGCCATTCGGCAGGACAATCGTGCCGCGCACCATTTGGTCAGCCTGCTTGGGATCCACACCGAGGCGGATGTGTACCTCCACGGTTTCGTTGAACTTGCTGTACTTGATTTTCTGCACCAGCGGCACAGCTTCGCCCAGGCCATAAAGGCGGGCTTCCACTTGTTTGGCCGCAGCCGTGTACTTCTTACCTGGTTTATTTGGCATATGTTGACTGGTCCAAACGATCCTGTTGCGCTCTAAGCTTACGCTCGCGGCTTGGAGGATCTCCCAAATCTGAGGGATCGAACAGCTTTGAGGTTACCAAAATCCACGCGCCTTGTGCAAGTCCAGCACGCCGATGCAAAGAGTCAATGAGAGAAAGTGTTTAGTTACAATGAGATCGCCGGATATTATTCACTCAATTTTGATTGGCAATTTTGCTTGGCCGGGCACGCGGAACCGCATTCTCACCGGATGTCAACAGAAGCCCATTCCGGATTCGTTGACGACCGGCGTGCCTGACCGGCGTGCCTGACCGGCGTGCCTGAAGGTCGCGGCGTGACTGGCCGTCAGCCAAAAGTAATGGCGGTTGCAAGTTTTCGGGATACCTGTGCCGGCAAAGGTTGCGGCTGCGAACTTCCGAAACGCCCACAGGAAGGGACGGCCACTCGGCAAAAGAGCGGACCGGTCAGCAGGCTAGCGTCGATGAGTTAACGCTAGCCTGCTACCCAGCTCTCTCTCCCGGAAGCCATGAACAGAATCCCTTGGCACCCCTAATCTCGATATCTCGATCTCCCAGCATAAGGCGGAGACCAGCCGACACCGCGAGCACCTGTCGAGCTTGGGCGATCCACGCCCCTTCAGTCATCCCGCTGTGTCGAAGACCCTTCAGGTGGCCGATTTCCAGCAGTTGATTGCGTAAATTGCTCTTCGCGTACTTCGAGAGGTCGCGAAGCTCGAAGGCCACCACCCTTCGGCGCTCAGCATCAAGGTACAACTCGATGGTTTTGATCCTGGCGGAGTCGTTCATCGCGTAGCAGCTATTCTAATGCTCACGTCATCGGTTATTGAACCCGAAACCGTGCAACGATACGCCGATAAGCCCTGGAGGTAATGCCTCCATCGTTTCGACCTAAGCAATTTCGGGTGAAGCTGCCCGGTTCGATTATCCAGTACGGGAGCCATGGAAACAACCCGACTCTACCACCATTTTACGAAAACTTGATAAGGTATTTTTTATATTTCGCTAATGCTTTCCAGGCGAAAACTCTCTCTTTTTTACAATTGCGGAGTCTGCCAAGAAAAGATAAATTTATATTAATCATAGGCATAAGCTTGATTTCTCGGGTCGGCATTAAAGTGTGGCCGATGAAGCGTCGATTTCGTTACTGTGAGAAAGTGCTCTGAAAAGTTGCGCGGCAATTTACGGCCACAGGTGGTTATCACCCACCTAAGGGCATCGTTAACGCCAATCAAGGACTTTGCGGCTGTCTTTGGTCGCCTCGGCGGCGGCCCGAAGAGACGCGGCCAAATTTTCTGTCTACGAAAATTTACTTTCGAAAGTCATCACGTGCTGCGGCTGGTCAATCAGATGAGTAGCGGTGGTGGAGTTTCAGCTGAGACCACGCCATGAACCCGCTACCGGTTCTGATTGTGGATGACGACGGCAAGAGTCTCGACATGATGCGAATCATTCTTAGTCCCGATCTCTTCGCGTTGTCCACCGTCCGCAGCGCGTCGGAGGCCCTGAAAGTCGTCCGCCAAGTCTGCCCGCGCTTAATCTTTCTCGCGCGTGAGTTGCCGGACGGCAATGGTCTCGATCTTTTGGAAGAGTTCCTAAGGTTCGACAATTCAATTGCCATCATTCTAGTTACCTCCCAGGAGTCTACCGAAACAGCCGTGAAGGCCATCCAGGCCGGAGCGTACGACTGTTTCACTAAACCCCTCAATCTCGGCCGGCTGAAGGCCACAGTGGACGCTTGGATGGAGAGCGAACGAGATCGGGCCAGAGCCATGGAACTAGAATCGCATCTTGTCCAAGACGTTCGATTCGAAGGGGTTGTCGGTTGCAGCCCCGTGATCGTGGATCTATTTTCCAAGGTCCGGCGCGCCGCTCCCCACTTCTCGGCCGCGCTGGTCACCGGAGATTCCGGAACCGGCAAAGAACTGGTCGCCCGGGCTCTCCATTCACTCAGTGGCCGAACAGGGGCATTCGTTGTCTGTAACTGCTCGGCGATACCAGAGAATTTGTTTGAGAGCCAGCTCTTTGGGCACACCAAAGGCGCTTATACCGGTGCCGTGCGCGATGAAAGCGGCTTTGTGGGGGCTGCTGAGGGCGGTACACTTTTTCTGGATGAGATGGGCGAACTGCCGCTCTCCCTTCAACCAAAGCTCCTGCGCTTTCTTCAAAATGGGGAAATTCAACGGGTGGGATCGCCCACGGCCATTCAGGTCAACACGCGGGTGGTTGCCGCAACCAATCGCGATCTCGTTCAATTGGTGAAGCAAGGTAATTTCCGGGAAGACCTTTACTACCGATTGGCGATGGTCCAGTTTCGTGTTCCGTCCTTAAGTCAAAGAATGCAGGATTTTCCTCTGCTTTTGCGCCAGTTCCTGAATGCATTCGGAACGAAGTACTCCAAGCCGGACCTAACTCTGTCACTCATGGCTCATCGCGTTCTCCTCAAGCATTCGTGGCCCGGCAACGTGAGAGAGCTCCAAAACGTCATCGGCTATGCCTGCATGATGGCCGAACACACTGTGGTCGAGATTTCTGATTTTCCCGACTGGTGGATCGACACTCTGGCCGGTAGTGCCGCGCCGTCCGGAACCGTGGCTCTGCATGAATTGGAGCAGACTCACATTCTGCAGGTCCTGAAGTCTTGTGGAGGCAACCGGACCCGGGCAGCCAAGGCGCTCTGTATCGGGAGAGCGACCCTCTATCGCATTCTTGCCCGGAACATGACCGTCAGTGCTTTACCCGGCAAAATAAGTCATGCGACCTGATCTCAATCCCACCCCGGCCTAGCGACGAGTCAGAAGTTGGCTGGGAAGATGACAGATCGAATCCGTTTCCTGATCGCGAACTTGAGTAATACGCGGACCCGGTTCAAGTACCTCCACCTTCGTACCGGCACTCATCACTCGCCCGCCGAACCTGCGGACGATCCAGAAGAGCCGTGTTGAATCGACGCTCAGCGTTAACTGCGAAATCTCATCCCAGCCTCCGGGCAAGCCAGCGCAATAGCTTGGCGCCGCCAAATAAGCAACAGGCTTCGCCGCCCCTTGGTGTCGCATCACCACGGCGGAGCCCGACCTCAAGGCTCGGATGATCGTTCTCCCGAACAGAATAGGCACACCAAGAACCAGAATCAGGATGAGCCCCCAAATCAGTCTGCGGCTACTCCTGGGCGTCAGTTTCCCTTGGCCTCTCGCTGAATGAATATCGATAACTCGGGACGTTTGGCTGAAAATGGGATTGATCCGGAGGACAGCGAAGGGACGGTACCGCTGGATACACCGGGAAGACACTTCGAGAGAATTGTTCAGCCTGTTTCGAATGTTTTCGTTCGCCATGGCGTTCATCCTCCTTCCGCCCGCAGTAGTAACTAAGCAGTTATGTGGCCAAACTCCAGTAGCACTCCCATGCGTTGCAAAGAGACGATTTCTTAATGCTGTGTGTGCTCCCCCCATAACAACGTTTCACAACAACGTCTCACAATGAGACAAATTCCAGCCGAACCACTCATTGAAGGGGCTCGCTCCGTCTGACTTAAGTCCTGGGTTGGAAGTGGATTATTTGAGTATTTAGTTATATTAACTTACGACTTACGGCCGGCTGAGCGCGAAGAGATCTAGCTTCCTATAAAAGTTGATCTCACACGATTTCGGCGAACGTCTCGAATCGAGACGTTCGGACAATGAAAGAGACACTTTTGCTCGAACCGAAGGAACACCCGGATTTAGCCAGTTGGGCGGTGATACTCATCTTTTCAACGGGTTGCATGGAAAGCTGAAATCCTGCCGCTACGAGCGCGACAATGGCACCTCGCGTGCTACGGCGAGGGTACGGCTGTGCCATGCGGCACGACTCTAGCCTTGTTCAGGAGAAAACTATTGATGTTCCCGGAAAAATCATCTCAATTATCCGCTATTTGGATGCTTCGCTTTCTGTTCGGAGCGGAGAGAGATGGCCACTTTCTCGTGAGACTCAGCGGATTATTTTCCTTGCTCATCGGGCTCCTCATCTTCTCTCTATGGATCTTTACGCCGCTGACTCTCGAAACTGATTTTCCATCCGCAGCGCAGGTCTCGCCCCTTACCGCGCTAGGGCTAATGATCATCGGGTTCAACATCCGCTTGCTGCGGTGGGAGGCAATTCGTGTCAACGCCGCTCGAATTGCAAGGTTATTTCGCGTAGGAATGCTAGCGATTGGAGTGGTGGGGCTCGCCCATCACGCAGGAATGCTATCGGTCGGATTGGTGAGAATCGGAGGTCTCGAAGGACGAGCCTTACTCATGCCATCGCCGATCACGGCCCTTTGTTTCGTCTTGTTTGGGGCGACCTTCGTTCTGATTAACCGCCATCGTGCCACTTGGCTGGCGCATAGCCTGTCCCTGGCTGCCGCAGCACTAAGCCTAACCAGCGGAATCGCCATCATTTACGCAACACCGGCCGATTTCCCCCAGTGGGGCATGCTATTCACCGAAGGCCCTGCCTTGCCCATCCTTTTCGCAATCTCCCTCACTCTGCTGAGCGCCAGCGCCTATCGCGGATGGACAGCGGTGATCGTCAGCGACACCGACGGCGGAGTCATGGCTCGCCGGCTCTTACCCGCTTCGATCCTCGTGCCTGTCGCCATCGGCTGGCTCCGCCTCCTTGCCAAACGTGAGGGGTGGATCAACGACGGAATTGGCCTCACCCTGCATGTGCTGCTCAGTGTGTTTGCTATGGCGTTCATCGTCTGGTGGAACGCGGGCATGCTGGTGCGTGCGGCATTGCGCGGGCGGCAGGCGGCGACCAACAATCAGGATTTGGAATCGGCTTACCGGGAAATTCTCAAGAAGTCGCGCGAAGTCATCTTTGCCTTCAATTCCGACGGCCTTTTCACGTTTCTCAACCCCGCCGCCGAAGTAATGTTTGGAGTCTCCGCGATCCCGGTGGTTCCCCTTCACGTGCGAGAGGTCCTCGGTGAAGCGGCATGGGATATCCTCGGTCCAGCGTTCGTGGGGAGCCGGGGAACTGAATTCCGGAGGGTCCCATTTCAAACCGGCTCGCCTGCCCCCCGAGACTTCGATCTCTCCACTGTCGTTCTCTTCCGGAGTGAAAATCCGATTGAATTGCTGGTCATCGCCAAGTTGGCTGCGGTTCCGAAGGACGCGGGGGATGTCGATCGGCTTCTCATCGCTGTCGAGCTTGCGCGGGATCGATATCGCCAAACACTTACTGACGCGAGATGACGCGAGGGAAATGGGGGCATCGCCGACGTGCTGGAACTTGCGCCAAGAACGGGGTCTGTCCCCGCTTCAACTCAAAACTCACCCCAGACTCAAATTTCTGGGACTGACCCCAACTGCGCCTAATTAGGGCCTTCTGCCCATCCGGCCGAACAGCCCCCAACCCAGTCACGCCAAATCAAAATATCGCTAACCAACCACAAACAAACCACTTCCCCCGCCACCCGCCCCCCAAACCCCCCGTTTTCCTTGACAGCACCTGCCATC
>JANLPT010000308.1:0-7060 GCA_031367405.1 Bryobacteraceae bacterium | reverse complement strand
ATCGCGGTGATCGGGTCGAGCAGTTTGGTCGCGTGGCCATCCTGCTCTTCAATTTCAATCTGATAGACGTACCCGGGTTGCGAAAAAGTAGGCAATTCGTCGCCCGACCAGGCGTACCCGCAAGCAATTCCGTAAGATCGCGTCAGCGAAACGAAAGGACTAATCGTCGTGCCCCGCGCGATGTGCTGCACCAACCGGCTCACCTGCGAGCTCCGTCCTGCACCGGGATAGTGGGCCTTAAAGCCCGTCCTGCGCGCGTCGTGCTGATGCCAATACGTCCCAATCCCTGCTCCACGATAGAATATCGGCATATAAATTCTTTTCTTTAATCCCTTAGCTTAAGCCCGCCGCGACCCCGTAATGATCGTGGCGTCGCGCAGCTTCCGCAACTCTCGTTTGGCCACCTGCGCCCACGACGAGCCTGGATCCAGCCGTAGGTAGGTCTTCCAATGCCGCAGGGCGCGCAGCCGGTCCCCGGAGCCCTGGTAGAGCAAGGCAATGTTGTAGTGAGCGTCCGCGTAGCTGGCATTCAATTCCAGCGCCCGCAAATAGTGCTTCAATGCCCCCACCCGGTCGCCGCGATCATCGAACAGGTTCGCCAGATTAAAATGGGCGAGCGGATAGTTGGGGTCGGCTTCGACGGCGCGGGCGTAGTAGCGTTCGGCGTCGCGATGGCAGCGGGCATTGAAATAAAGCGTCCCGATGTTAACCAGCGCCGGTGCCATCGCCGGATTGCAGCGCAGGGCCGCCTCATAGACGCTCATGATTTCGCGCACGGGCGCATGAGCCTGTTCGGCCTCCAGAGCGCGGTGAAAGAGCGTTTCGGCCTCGGCACGCAGCCGGCGCTTCTCACTCTCTTCCGCCGCCGCCACATGCGCCGCCGGCAAAGTGGTCACCGCGTGCGTCTCAAAATTGAAGAGCAGCTGCCCGGTGCGCGGATCGAGCCGGTACCCCTCGGCCTGGACGCTGACCCGCTTGCCGTCGAGGAAGAGCTTCAGCTCAGTGAGCGGATTCTTCACTTCGCGCATGCGCTCGCGAATCGACTTGAAGGTGCGCTGCAACTGGTCGGCCCGAATGCCCTGTTCGGCTAACTTGCGCAGCGACCGGAGCGCCAGCAGATCGTGGTAGCTGTAAGTCTCGAGCGTGGGGAATAACTTTAACCGTTCCCACGTCCGTAATCGCCGTTCGTCCAAACTGAGCAGGCGAATTACTTGGGGGCGGGTGTAAGTGCGTTGCACCGTCTGTTGTACCGCTTCGAGTGTAACACCGGAAGCCCGGGGATCGACCTGAATCATTACTGGGGCTGCATCCCGGAAAACCACCAGTACCAGCGCAGAAAAGATACCCCCGTCAGGATCAGAGCCAGCGAACCCCATACCTGCCACAGACGCTCACGCCAGTTCATGAAGAGCGACGGGAAACCGGCCAGCCAGGTGACCACCAGGCCCGTCGTGAGGCCGCCGATGTGCGCGGCGTTGTCCATATTGAAGGGCAGCAAGCCCATCAATAAGCCATACATCGCCCAGCGGATCGCCTGTTGCTTGATCTGCTCGCCCATCGCCGACTTGTCAATCAGCCCCAGCGCGATGAGCGACCCGATCAGACCAAAGATACCCGCCGACGAACCTACCGATGGCGTGTAATAAGACATGTAACTGCTGAGTAAGAAGCCGCCAATGGTGGACGCGAAGTAAATGGCCAGAAAGCGCCACACGCCGAACGTACGTTCGACAAACGAGCCTACGTCGAGCAACGCCCAGGAATTCATCAACAGGTGCAGCAGCCCGCCATGCAGAAAGCCGGCGGTGAGTAGACGGAACCATTGTCCGTGCTCCTGCACTAAGTCTCCCCGTTTGGCCCCGAAGAGCAGCAGCACCCGCGTATTCACGTCTCCTAAAGCGGTGCCCTCGGGATTCATCAGCGAGCAAGCTACGTAGAGGGCCACGTTGATCGTCAGGATGATAAAGGTGACAAAGCGGTCCTGAGGAATGAACCCTCCCAGCACTTCCGCCACCTCGGCTCCCCTCCTCGCGATCGGCGGCAAAGGTGCCGTCAGCTGGAATTCACAGTACGGACAGACACGGTCTGCCGTTGATAGCAGGGCCCGGCAATTCGGGCACATTGGGCGATTCTCCACACTTCTATTCTATTGCTAGACTTAGGGTTCCCGCTGATCTTACACAAAAACGCGGCAGACACGAACAAATGGCGAAGATGGAAGCGGAACTCCGCGAAGAGATAGTTGAGATCGGACGCCTTTGCTGGACCAAGGGCTGGGTGGCCTCGAACGACGGCAACATCAGCATCCGGCTCGATCCCCAGCGCATTCTCTGCACCCCCACCGGCATCAGCAAAGGCATGATGCGTCCGGACGACCTGATCATTGTCGGTCCGGAGGGCAACAAGATCGCCGGGGCCCGTGAGCGCACCAGCGAGATCAACATGCATCTCGCCATTTATCGCTTGCGCCCCGACATCCAAGCCGTGGTTCATTGCCATCCGCCCGTGGGCACGGGTTTCGCCGCCGCCGGACGGTCTCTGAATCAGGCCATTTTGCCCGAAGTGATTGTCGCGCTGGGCTGCGTGCCGCTGGCAGCTTACGGCTTGCCTGGCACGGAGGAGTTACTCACGCCGATGCTACCCTTAATTCCCCATTACGATGCCATCCTGCTGGGCAATCACGGCGTCACCTGCTACGGCACCGATGTCTGGAAGGCGTATTTTCTAATGGAAACCGTCGAGCACTCTTCGCGCATCACGCTGGTGGCGGAATTACTGGGCGGCCCCAAGTTACTACCGCGCGAAGAAGTGGACAAGCTCTTTGAAGCTCGCGGCCGCTACGGCGTCGCATCCCGCAACACCGCCGCTACGGGATGCCCGGTGGCCGCTGAAGAAGCGCCCAAGCCCGGCGAACGTTTTTACGTCACCCGGGAAGAATTGATCGCTCTGGTGGATGAAGCACTTAAAGCCCGGGCGAATGGGGTAGCATAAGAGGGCTGGAGATGACGAAACGCAATGGGTGAAGCACTCGGTATGATAGAAACCCGCGGGATGGTGGCGATGATCGAAGCCGCCGACGCGATGGTGAAGGCGGCCAAGGTGAACCTGGTCGGCTGGGAAAAGATCGGTTCAGGTTACGTGACGGCCATGGTCCGCGGCGATGTCGCCGCTGTCCGCGCCGCGACGGATGCGGGCGCGGCCGCCGCGCGGCGAGTGGGCGAGTTAATCGCCGTCCACGTCATTCCACGGCCTCATCCGAGTCTCGAAGACGTCTTGCCGATTGGCCGGGCGAGCACCAAGTAAGCGAGGCATCCTTTGATTCTTGGCCGTGTAGTCGGCACTGTCGTTGCGACCAGAAAAGACCCTCGGCTCGAGGGTCAGAAGCTGCTGATCGTTAGGACGGTTTCGCCGGAAGGCCACGACGAAGCAGGTTACGTCATCGCCGTGGACACCGTCGGAGCCGGCAATCGCGAGAAGGTCTTGCTGGTCAGCGGCAGTTCCGCCCGGCTGGCCGAAGGCTGCAAAGACAAGCCGGTTGACCAAGCCATTGTGGCCATCGTCGATGCCGTCGATTTGGATCGCTAGCCTATGCAATTAGGGCGTGTCATTGGCCGAATTTGGGCGACCGTGAAAGATCCGGGCCTGCATGCCCAACGCTTGCTAGTCGTGCAACCTCTCACTCCGGAACTGACCTCCACCGGCAAGCAAATCATTTGTACGGATGGAACAGGATCGGCCGGCACGGGCGAGCTGATCTATTGGTGCGGCGGCAAAGAATCCAGCTTCCCCTTCCTGCCCCTCGAAGTGCCGACCAATGCGACGATTGTCGGCATCGTCGACGAGGTGCATTTACAAAGATGTTGATCGGCCGCGTCATCGGCGATCTGGTCGCCACCGCGAAACATCCCAGTCACGTGGGATGCAGCGCGCTGATTGTGCAGCCGTTGGAACTCGATGGATCGAACCGGGGCAATGCGGTGATTGCTTTGGATGCCATTGGCGTGGGGATTGGCGAATGCGTGCTGCTTACCATGGAGGGCTACAGCGCCATGACCAGCGTGGGCCGCCCCAATTCACCGATTGATATGGCTGTAATCGGAGTTATCGATCGGGTCGAAATCGGAGACGCGACGGCCCCTGCGTTTCCGGTCCGTGCGGGAAACCGCCAGTAAGGCGCCGAGGGCTAGTCCGGTGAGCACCTTCAGCGCTTCGAAGGTGGAAAACATGCCGTGCATCGCCGAGAGTTGTTTGCGCTGTGAGAGAAACTTCGCTGAATCCGCAAACTCAACTGACCGTCCGAGGCCCACAATGCTAGGCATCACCGCAAATTGATTCACCGCCACTAACACCAACATCGCAAAGGCCACCGCCAAAGTCTTCTTACTGGCCAACGTGCCAAACAGCAGCAGACAGAATAGCACCAGCCCCAACGCTAATTGCGCCAGGCCCCAGCTCTCAAAAAATGCGCGATTGATCTCGCCGGCCTGGTGACGCAAAAGATAGCGCGCGTCCACCGCGCCCAGGGTCTCAATGGCCTTCGCCGCGCCGGGCAGCGCCGGAGTCATCAGGATGCGGTCGGCGATTTTGAAATTACCGAGCGCTACCGCCGCCATGATCAGACTGCCACTCAGCCAGGCTCCGAGCAAGATACACGCTAATCGCTGGTTATTCATCAGAATTTCTATTTTAGTATGCTGGAGTCCTCATGGTCATTAGAAAAATTAGCCGCCGGGTGGCGATGTGGGCGCCCGCCCTGCCGATGTTCGCCCCGCCGATGTTGGCTCAGACGCTGCCCGTACGGCTGGCACTTCCTAAGAAGGTCCGGGTCATCCTGATTGGCAAAGAGGGCCACACGGGCGAAGTGACGACGCCCGCCAAACAAATGCCGGACATCGAAATCGTGGCTCAACTCGATGGCCAAACCGACTATCGCCCGGTATTGGATCGTGAAAAGCCCGATATTGTGGGCATTTGCAATGACAACGGTGCCCGCGCGGCCGCCATCGTCGCCTGTGCCGAACGCGGCTTAAACTTTATCGCGGAGAAGCCGCTCGCGATTCGTCTGGAAGACTTGGCCCGTTGCCGGCGCGCCGTCGAGCGTAGCGGCGTTCGTTATACGATGATGTTGCCTTTACGATTTGCTCCGCACTTTCTGGCGCTCAAGCAGATTGTGGCCTCCGGCCAGATCGGCGACGTGGCGCAGATTGGAGGGCAGAAATCCTATAAGCCGGCTCCGAACACGCCGTGGCGCAACAAGACTTCCACTTACGGGGGCACCATTCCCTGGGTCGGGATCCATATGGCGGACCTGATGCGCTGGACCAGCGGCCGAGAATTTACCGCCGCTGCCGCCTTTCAAGCCCGCTTAGGCTGGGCCGAATTAGGCGACCGGGAAAATACCGCCGCCGCGCTCTTTCATTTGGACAACGGCGGCGTCGCAACTCTGCGCATGGACTATCTGCGCCCCGATGGCGCCGCCACCCACGAGGACGACCGTTTGCGCTTGGCCGGAACCAAGGGCGTGGCCGAGTATCAGGCCTCCACTGGAGTCACCCTGATGACTTACGGCGCCCCCCAGCGGGTGATCACGCCACTGCCCGCCCCGCAATCGCTTTTTGTGGAGTTCCTCCGCGCCATCTACCTGGGCGCGCCCGACCCCATCGCGCTCGCCGACATTTGGCGCATCAACGAAATCTGCCTCAAGACGCGCGACGCGGCTAACTCGAACCGCGTCGTTCAGCTTTAGAAAACCAGGCGAAGGGCCATCTGGATGCGGCGCGGGGTGTTGGCTTGGCCAAGAATCTTTCCGAACGTGGAGGAAGTGGGCCCCAGGTCGGGGGCGTTAAAGATGGCGCGATTGGTGCTGTTGAAGAATTCACAGCGGTAAGTCATCTTCACTTTCTCGGTGATGCGGAAGCCCTTGATGATAGAGAAATCCACCTGCTGCACTTTGTCCTGGCGGAGGTTGTTGAAACGGGTAGGAAAGGTGCGGAGATTGGAGGCGAGTTGTTGCGCCGGAACGCGGTTGAACTGCGTAACATCGAAGGCACCGTCCGGGTTATGCGGATTCAGATTCAGCGGGCCGCCCAGGTAAATGACGTTGCCCCAATTGAGGGACGTGCCGGTGGTGAGGGTGGTGATGAGGTTGACATTCCAGTCGCCGACGGCGGCGTTAACCAGCCGATTGGCGGTTTTGAGGAAAGCGCGGCCCTTGCCGAACGGCAGATCGTAGGTGCCGCTCCAGACCAGACGGTAGGGACGGTCCTCGGCGGCGATGCGCTTTTCGAGACGGGGGTCGAGGTCGTTCAAGCGGCTGCGCTTCTCCATCAGGCGCGAAGCTTGGAAGTTCACCAGCATCAGGAAGCCGTGGGAGAAGCGTTTTTCGATGCGCGCGTCTAAGGCGTGGAAGTGAGACGAGCCATCGGTGAAGGCTTGGCCCAGAACGCTGTTGCCGCCCGAATACTGCGGGAAAGCGGTGAGCAGTTGGCTGCGCGGAACCACGCTGCCGTTGATGTTCGTGCCCGGCAAGAGGGCGGCAAAGGGGTTAGTGACGTTGGCGGAGAGGCGATCGATAGTGGCTTGGTCGCGCGAGCCGGAGGTGGAAAGGTATTGCAGCGGCGTCCCGTTGAAATTATGATCCACCGGCAAACCGACGGCCTTGTTCGCAATGTAACCGACTTCCAGCAAGACATTGGGGAAGAGTTCGCGCTGCACGGAAAGCGTCCAGCGGGTGGAGTAGGGATACTTGGGATTGGGGTCGTAGAAGGTGATGTTCTTGCCGGCGAAGGTGGCGAGGCCTTGGGTGGAACCACTGGGTGCCTGAATGCCGTTGGGGAAAGGGTTAGCCAGCGTGGCGGCGGCGGTGAGGAAGCCGTCATTGGTGGCCACGAGCGGCGTGGTTTGGCTGAAGCCCGGGGCCTGGTTACCGGCGATTCCGTAGGGGAAATAGTAGATTCCGGCACCGCCGCGAATGACGGTTTTGGTGATAAAGCCGGGGGTCCAGGCAAAGCCGATGCGCGGGGAGAAATTGGCCTTGGGCGTGGAATAAATGCCGTTGCCG
>JANLPT010000298.1:0-2111 GCA_031367405.1 Bryobacteraceae bacterium | reverse complement strand
TAGAGCGCGGCCCTCGCCGCTTTGGCGAGGGACCGCCACGAGGGTTGCCAGGGAGCGAAGGAGTTCCCATTGCGCGTTTGACATCCGTGTCCGGTCTAGGTTCAGCTACGGTCAAGCCGGTACCAGACTCGTTGTTAGGGGCCGGTTGCCGACACGTCGGGGCGTAGGCTCGACCGTCAAGAATCCTCCGATCAGGAAAAAATTTCTTGACTTCAGGAACACTTGGTGCCAATTTGCAGGAATGCAAGCCGACGATCTAAAGACAGCGCTCGTTGAAATTGGTTTGGAGAAATCCGATCTGGCGCGACTGCTCGGGGTCACACTCCGTGCAGTGAATATGTGGATGGCAGGTGATCGCGAAGTTCCTGGCCCGGCGGGTGCATACTTACGTTTGCTTCGTTCTTTGCCGCCAGCACTCCAAGCACAAGAGATCGCCACATTGAGCAAGGGAGACGGGATCATGTACGATGGTCTGTTCGCGGTCGAATATAGCGGACTGACCGGACGCGGGGCCGCCACACCCGTATTTAGTAACGGGGTCATCTTTGGCCATGACGGCGGCGTCGCCTACGACGGTACCTATGCCCCAAGTCGAAGTGTGCCGGAACAAATGGAGATCCAACTTTGGCTGACTGTGCCCCCGGGTGTGCCGTTGGTTCAAGGAGTCCCCGGACAGCCCGCCGAGTATCGATTCGCTATCAGAACTTCGATACCGGCGCGGGGGGTCGCCAACCAAACTGTACAGACACCGTATGGGGCGGTCGACTACGCTCTTCGGTTTTTGCGCACGCTACCGGATGCACTTGCGGCCTAAAGTCCGACTCCGGACATAGCTTCGCTTCTACAGCCAGCCGATAGGTTATTAAGGTCGTCACTGGGCGTTGAGCGAAAGTGCGATGGGAGAACATCATGACAGGGAATAGGTTCGCAGGCAAACCCTGCGCTTACGGGTGCGGGCGACCATCGGCCAGTGATGACCATGTGTTTGCGCGCAAGTTCTTCGTCGAAAGCAAGCGCGGTAATCTTCTCCAGGTCCCCGCTTGCAATACGTGTAACGGCGAGAAGGGTGCGCTCGAAAGCGAGCTAATGAATATATTGGCGTTCGGCGGACGCCACGATGATGCAGCTGATAACCTATCGGTACAGGTGGCGCATCGGATGGAGAACAAGGCCAATGCGCGCATAGCGCGAGAACTGAAAGCTGGCGAGAGCCGCGCTTGGGTGAAGGAAAATGGCGTGATCCGCGAGGCGATGACGGTGCCGATAATTTGGAGTAGGGTGCAACGGCTCTTCTGCTTCATCGCGCGCGGCTTGGCTTGGCACCACTTCGAAAATATGGTGTTGGATACCGAATGCTCAGTGGGTGCGTTCTCCGCCACCGGGCGAAACGCCGCGCTGTTGCGTCGGTTCCGCAACGGCAAGGCAGGGCGCACAGCCGATGATGATGTTGGTGAGGGCACATTCGGCTACTGGGGGGTGCAGGCGGAAGACAATCCGAAAGTCACGGCGTGGGCATTTTCCATTTATGGCGGAGTGCGAACAGTCGATTGCGGGGATGAACCGCACAACATCGGGGTGCTGACAGGACCGCGAAAGCGGGTCGAGCGAGGTCTCCAAAGGCGCGAAATTCAAGGGCGTTGGCTCGAAGGAACGCGATTGCACGACTAGATTGGTCGAGTTGATTGAGGCGGCTCCGGCTGAAACTTCCATTTTCCGATTTATGGGGTAGCGTGATGAGCCGAAAACTTGCAGCGTTCACAGCCTTTTCGATGTTCGTGAGCGCTTCGCTTGCCGGTGCAGACGAGGCTGTTACGGCGCGCGGCCCTGGCACCTATCAGGCCGCTATCGGCGATCCCTTAGTGACGATGATCCTTCAACGCCCCTTACCCAATGCATTTGGCTTTGATGACATCTTCGGTCGCAAAGTGCAGACGGGCCAAATTGAAGTCATCTTCATGGGGGTAAGCGGCGACGCGAAGATCAAGCTCCGGCGGATCGATGTCACCATAAACACAAATGCATCGACGCTGACAAGATCCCCGGGCTTCGTTTACGGCCAAGCCTACGGATCGCAAAATGTGTGGGGCACCTTCTCGGGAGGCACCGGGACG
>JANLPT010000219.1:0-7939 GCA_031367405.1 Bryobacteraceae bacterium | reverse complement strand
GGCGTGTCCTCATCGAAAAAGGTGACGGCATCGACGGCAGCCAAGCCGGCGGCCATCTGGGCGCGTTGGTCCTGCGGAATCATCGGGCGCATGGGACCTTTTAAGCGTTGGACACTGGCGTCGGTATTGAGGGCCAGAATCAGCACCTCGCCCAGCGAGCGAGCGCTTTCGAGCAACCGGATGTGGCCCGGATGCAGGATGTCGTAGCAGCCATTCGTGAAGACGACGCGACGCCCCTCTGCTCGCCATTGTTGCCGTTGCGCGACCAAAGCCGCGCGGTGATAGAACTCGCCCATATACTGCAATTATGAATCGTCTACCCTGGTTGTTGTGTGCCATCTTTTTGGAAGCGGCTTCGCCCGAGCGCGACGCCCGCATCAGCGCTGCGGCCACGGCCTTGAAACCCAAGCTAATCGAGACCCGGCGCGACTTCCACATGCACCCGGAACTTTCGAACCGGGAAGTGCGCACGGGCAAAATCATCGCCGATCGTCTGCAGGCACTCGGCTTCGATGAAGTGAAAACGGGTATCGCCCGCAATGGTGTGGTGGGCATTCTGAAGGGTAAGCTGCCCGGTCCGGTGGTCGCTTGGCGTGCCGATATGGACGCGCTGCCCCTCAACGAGACCATGAACATCCCTTACAAAAGCCTGAACCCAGGCGCGAAGCACGCTTGCGGCCACGATGGCCATATGTCAGTCGCGCTGGGCACGGCGGAGTTACTCAGCCAAATGCGCGACCAGATTCGCGGCACGATCAAGTTCATCTTCCAGCCGGCCGAGGAGGGTCCACCGGCGGGTGAAGAGGGCGGCGCGCCCATGATGGTTCGCGAAGGGGTGCTGGAGAATCCAAAGGTGCAAGCGATCTTTGGCTTGCATGTTTCCATGGGGGGGCAAGCCGGAACGGCCGGCTATACCAGTGGCGCTTCGCAGGCTTCGTCCGACACTTACGAGATTGTGCTGAAGGGCAAGCGCAGCCATGGGGCGAATCCGCACGAGGGCATTGACGCGATTGCCATGGCGGCGCAGTGCTATCAGGGCTTGCAGCTGATTAAGAGCCGTCGCATTGACGCGCAGCAGCCCATGGTGCTGACGATCGGCAAGATCGCCGGCGGCGACCGGCACAACGTGCTGGCGCAGGAGGTTCGCATGGAGGGGACGCTGCGGACGTTTAGCGAGAAGACCCGGGAGGAGGTCCGCACGATGATGAAGCAGACGCTTTTGAATTGCTCGGCCATGTTGGGCGGCAGTTACGAGTTGACCTTTGTGGGGCCGGGCAATCCGCCAGTTTATAACGAGCCTTCGTTAGTGGCGAAAACCGTGCCTTCACTGGAGCGCATCCTCGGTAAAGACAAAGTAAGTGCCGGGCCACCCGCCATGGTATCGGAGGATTTCTCTTACTATCAGCTCAAGGTACCGGGCTTCTTTTGGTGGTTGGGAATTGCGAATCCGGCGCGTGGCATTACTGGAGGCTTGCACACGGCAGACATGGATATGGATGAAGATGCCTTAGTAACCGGAGTGAAGGCGGCGACCGGCTTGTTACTCGACTATCTGGACCAACAGCGCTGACCAGCCTTCTATTTCGAAAAGTTGAGCCGGGCCGTACAAATCCGCCAAACGCGGGACGCTTGCGGGGCGAAAGCCAGAGAGGACAATCGCGCGGCGGGCGACGCGTTGTAAGTCGGCAGCAATCAGGACGAGAACTTCGGCGTCGATATTGGCGGAAATTACATCCACACTCTGGGTGCGGACGGCGTTCGCGGAACCGACGAAGTAATCGCCGGCTAGGTGCTCGCTCGCCACGCCGATATCGGGGGCTTCGATGTCGCAGCCGATGGCCCGGGCCCCGAGTAACTGGGCGGCGCGGCAAAGAATGCCGGAGCCACAGCCGACGTCGAGCACCGTGTCCCCGGCCCTGACGGCGGCTTCGAGGCCCATCATGGCAAGGCGCGTACCTGGATGCTCGCCAGTGCCGCAAGCCATACCGGGCTGATAGTCGATCCGAATCCGTCCGGCTGGGGTGGGCTCATCCATCCAGGGCGGCGAGAGATAGAAGCGTTCGCCCACCAGGCGCGGTATCCACACTTTTTGCCAAGCGGTGCTCCAATCCTGCTCAGGCGCGACTGCCACTGGGCCAAAGCGAGCGGCGACTTCCGCGGTATCGAACCAAGCGACTAAGTGCTGCTCTTCTTCCAAAATCCCCAGCGTGCCAGCTTCGTGTAAGTCAGCGATCAGTGCGTCTCTAGCTTCGGGCGCACTAACTACCCGCACCGTGAACACTAACCTTGAACTCTTTTTTGCTTACCGGCCCAATATTTTTCTTTCAACAAAATCTTCTTGATTTTACCCGTCCCGGTCTTGACCAGCGGCTCCACGGAAAACTCAACGATGCGCGGCATCTTGAACTTACCCAGACGGGTGGACAGATACTCGAGTAACTCATCGGCGGTCAACGTCAGGCCGGGCTTTAGCACGACGATGGCGGCGGGCACTTCTCCCCAGCGCTCATCGGGTGCGGCGACCACCGCGCATTCAAATACTGCCGGATGAGAGAAAATGGCCTTTTCCACCTCAATCGACGAAATATTTTCGCCGCCCGAAATGATGATCTCTTTCTTACGATCGACGATGTGGATGCAACTGTCCGCGTCCCAAATCGCCATGTCGCCGGTATGCAGCCAGCCGCCCTCCATCACCGCTTTGGTGGCTTCGGCTTCGCGGTAGTAGCCTTCCATGATGTGGTCGCCGCGGGCAATTACCTCGCCGATGGCCAGCATGTCTTTCGCAACATCCTCCATCCGCGGATCGACCACGCGCACTTCCACCCCGGGGACGGCCCAGCCGGCCATTGCCTGACGCCGGACGCGCTCGGCGCGGTCACTATAGTCGACGCCATCTTTGTGGCGGGAGCTGGTGAGCACGGGGCAGGTCTCGGTAAGCCCGTAGCCCGCGATGCACTCGCAGCCCATGGCCTGTTCCAGTCGATCGACTAACTCGGGCGAAGCAGCCGCGCCGCCCAACATGATCTGCTTCAGGCTGCTGAGGTCGTAATCCTGAACGCCGGCAAAGTTGATCAGCGCGTTCGCCATCGTGGGGACCAGGCTCATGTAAGTCGCGCGGTGTTCCTGCGCGAGGCTAAGCACGAAAGCGGGATCGAAACGCCGCACCATCACTTGCTTCACCCCCAGCAGGGTACTGCTTTGCGGACGGCCCCAGCCGTTGGCATGAAACAGCGGAATGGTATGGAGGTCCACTACGTCGTGATGGTGCTCGTACATGGTGGCGACGTCGAGCGCATGGAGATAGAGGTTGCGATGGGTAAGCATGACGCCCTTGGGCGTCCCGGTGCTGCCGCTGGTATAGAAGAGTTCAGCCACGGCGTTCTCGTCATAGTCGAAGATGCTGGCGCGCTGGGGATGGCCGGTGGCGAGAAAGTCTTCGTAGACCCAATCGGCAAAGGCGGGCTTTTCAGCGTCAAGCGTCATGAAAAACTCAATGGCCGGGCAGAGCGGCTTCAGCTTCTCGACTAACGGTGCGAAATCGTTTTCAAAAGCCAGAATACGAGCGCCGGAATGGTTCAAAATCGCGACGAGTTCGGGAGGCGACAAACGCACATTCAAAGGCATGACGATGGCCTTGGCCTGCACGACGCCATAGTAACCTTCGAGCAATTGGTGATTGTTGAAACTGAGATAGGCCACCCGGTCGCCCGGCTCAAGGCCGGCGGCGGTGAGCGCGGTGGCGAGGCGTCCAACGCGTTCGCCAAACTCGGCGTAGGTGAATTGGCGAGTGCCGCAGACAATGCCGATCCGGTGGCCAAACAGGTCTATGGCGCGGTGCAAACAACGAATTGGAGTGAGTGGTACAAACATGGTGCCTCGCAGTTAGTAAAAGTCGCTACAAGAAAGATAGTATCCGCACTTTTGGCAGAAGAGTTTGCATTTGCGCTGTTCAAGGCGCAAACTGCACACCGGACAGAAGAGCATGGGGTTCCGATCGGCAATCTCCTGGGCCGGAGTGGTGGAAACGGGTTGGGGTTTAGTGTCGATTTTCACAGTATAAACTGGGGTATGCATCTTCGCGGAAGTATTTGCACGATTCTCGCGATTCTGGCCGCCGGTGGCGGATGGATCGTTCTTGGCCAGAAAACGCCGCCGGAGCAGCCGGCCCGCTACGCGGTGCGCGGATTGCGCGGCGCGGTGGCCGGCGGCAGCGAGCCCGCCACGGAAGCCGGCATGCGGCTTTATCACGCGGGCGGCAATGCGGTGGACGCGGGCGTGGCCGCGATGTTCGCCGCCTCCATGGTGGAGTATTCGCATTTCGGCTTTGGTGGCGAAGCACCGATTCTGATCCGCACCAAGGAAGGCCGCGTGGTGTCGATTGCCGGCGTGGGGACGATGCCCAAGCTCGGCACGGCCGACTTCTTTCGCAAGCGCCGTTTTCTGCCCGGCGAAGTGCAATACATGGAGCCGAATGGAGTCGCCCAGTTCGTACCGGGCGCCGGGCTGATGCCGGCCTTGGTGCCCGGCATGGTGGACGCCGGCTTGCTCGCGTTACGCGAGTTTGGCAGCAAGAGTTTTGCCGAAGTGATTGCCCCGGCCATTGAATTGGCTGACGGCGCGCCGCTCGATGAGAGCCGTGCCAATACGATTAACAGTGGCCGCCGCTTCTTCAAGCTTTGGCCGACGTCCGAAGCGCATTGGATCGGCGGTGCCGACCGCATCGTGCCCGGAGCCATCTTTCGCCAACCCGATCTTGCCCGCACCTTGCGCGCGATGGTGGAAGCCGAGAAACGGGCGAGCGGGGCGCGGGGGGCCAAGATCGATGCGGTGCGCAATTACTTTTACCGCGGCGATATTGCCAAGCAGATTGACGTTTTCGTGAAGCAGAACGGCGGCCTGTTGCGTTATGACGACATGGCCTCATTCAAGCTGAGCGTCGAAGAGCCCGTATCGACCACCTATCACGGCTACACGGTTTACAAGCCCGGCTTCTGGAGCCAGGGTCCTTCGATGATTCAGGCGCTGAATATGCTGGAGGCGGGCAACCATTCGGCGTTGCCCTACCAGGGGACGGAGAGTGTCCATCAGCTCACCGAGGCGCTGAAGTTAGCCTATGCCGACCGTGACACATATTACGGCGATCCGAAGTTTTCGCAGGTACCGGCCGCAGTTTTGCTCTCGAAGGAATATGCGGCGGAGCGTCGCAAAGCCATCGGCACCCGAGCGGCGCTGGACTTCCGTCCGGGCACGATCAACGGTAAGACGGGCAAGCATCCGGCGGAAATCGAGATGGCGCGCATCAAGATCGACGACTCGCTGATGGCGCGTGATACCACATGCATCAACGCGATCGACGCCGGCGGGATGATGTTTGTCGCGACACCTTCGGGCGCGTGGCTGCCGTCGGTGATCGCCGGCGATACGGGCATTCCGCTGACGCAACGGGCCCAAAGCTTCTTCCTGATCGAGGGGCATCCGAACGAGCTGGCTCCGGGCAAGCGTCCGCGCGTGACCCTGAGCCCGACGTTAGTCACCAAAGATGGCAAAGCCTACCTGACGATGGCCACGCCCGGCGGCGACAATCAGGATCAGGCCTTGTTGCAGCTTTTCCTCGACGTCGTGGACCAGGGTCTCAATGTGCAGCAGGCCATCGAGGCACCGCGCTTACAGACCCGCCACTTAGTGTCGAGCTTCGATAACCACGCGATGAACCCGGGCGACTTACTGCTGGATGATCGCTTTCCGCCGAAGACGATCATGGAGTTGCGGCAACGGGGGCACAAGGTGGCGACACGCTCGAAGTGGACTTATGACGCGGCACCGGTGATGATTCGCGTGACGCCGAATGGCGTGATTGAGGCGGGGGCCGATCCTTATGCTTACCGCACGGCTCGGGCTTGGTAAAGTCTCTCGATGACTTCGCCAGGAGTTACACCGCCGCGTGGTGCAGCCAGAACGCCGCGAGCGTCGCGGAACATTATTCGCCGAACGGATCCTTGCGCATCAATGATGGCGAGGCGGCAGTCGGGAGAATGGCAATCACGGAAGCGGCCCAATCCTTCATGACTGCGTTTCCAGACCTCCAAGTGAAGATGGACGAACTCCGATTGGAAGGCGACCAGCCGGAGTACCATTGGACCCTGTTGGGTAAAAATACGGGGCCGGGAGGCACCGGCCAACAGGTTCGCATTAGCGGCTTCGAGATTTGGAGGATGGGTGAGGACGGGCTGATTGCGGAGTCTCAGGGCCACTTCGACAGTGCCGATTACCAACGACAGATGAAGAGTGGTAGGCGCTGATATTCGCCGGATGACACTTGGTGAAGAAGGTATTCGCAGCAGCGAGGAAGCCAGGGTCGCCAATAAGGATCTGTAAGGGATTGGCGGGCGGAAAACGGAAAAATCCGCCCCAGCGATGCCAGGGCGGACTTATCAAGGAACGACTGGCCTAGTTAATCGTACCGGTTGAAGGGACAAAGTCACTTGAGCCAACGGTCCCGGCGGGGCCAAAAGAAATGACCGAGAACGAGATCACGCCCGCCGTGTTGCGGCGCGCGTAGGCGTCGTAGAAAAAGGGCCGTGGCTGCTCAAAGTAGATGTAGAAGGTGGCGCGCGCACAGTCCGAGGCGACGGTGTAGGTGCCGGTGTCGCCGTTACGCGGGTAGGGCGGCCCCGGTGCCGGCGGCGGGAGGGGGCGAATGCCATCAGTCGCTGGCGGGCCGGGTACGAGGCTTGGCGGGTTCACCGTCGCGATCAACGTGCCTTGCGGATCGAGCCAGAACGGGACCAGCAAATTTTGCGGGCCAATCAACAGGGTGCCGGTACCCACGCCACCGGTCAGCGTGAAAGGTACGGTTCCGCTCAGGACATTGAGGGGGTTCGCCACCGGACACGCGGTAGGTGCCGGCCAAGCTGTACCCACGGTAGCAGTGAGGTAGACCAGCGGCGGCGGAACCGGGAAGGGAGGCAACGTGGGAACTCCTGTCCTCCGCAGAGTCAGGGTGGTGCCAAACGGGCCGCCGGGTACGATGGCGAAGAGCCACTGGATCGGTAACCCCGAGAGGTTCAGGTAGATTGTCCCACCCAGGCAATTGGGATCGAACGCGTAAGAGCCGTTGTCGTTGTCGGAGCGCGTTACGTTCGTTCCACCGGTAATGGTGGTGGATGCGATGGAGAGACGACCGCCCAAACCAGACGGCGATTGAGTCGCCACAAACTGGCCGACAATGTTACCGGCGGCGAAAGTCCACCGGCCCGTCAGGGTGCCGGCCGGACACTGTGCAAAAGCAGGGACTGACATCCCCAAGCTGACTATCGTCACGAGGGACGCGAAATATAGAGATCGTTTCATGTGGTTTCCTTCACGAGATTTCTCACTGAACCAGTTCACTTGCCCATTGAAATCTACTGTAAGTTCTATTACCAATGGCATAGGAACTGAGAGGAGACTATCATACGTACTGGACCAATGCAAACGTTTTGTTTACAGGTATTAAGTGAAACGACTGGATCGATTTGGTTCTATTAGTACTAGTACTCGTGCCGCTTAGTTTGTAACTTTCAGGGCTTGTCGCAGGATCCACTCCCTTACGGTCATGGTTCTGTTTGAGCCAATGAATTCAGTTACTTGACGAACCCCGACCGCAGCGAGGGGATGCTTGGTTGCGCCCACTAGTCCTGGGGATTGGTGGCGAAGACGGTCAGTTCAGTAGTGAAACCGCGATCTTCCATTTCGAGGACCGATTTCACCATGTAAGCGATATCTTCGGCGCGTAGCTTAGTGGCGTTGTCCTTTTGCGGAAATCCGGCGGTGGCGGCGAAGTTGGTGATCACTTCGCTGGGATTGACGAGAAACACACGGACGTTGTTCTTGCGGAGTTCGGCGCGCCAGCATTCCGTCATGCCGCGCAGGGCGAACTTACTGGCATAATAGGCCG
>JANLPT010000210.1:0-2845 GCA_031367405.1 Bryobacteraceae bacterium | reverse complement strand
GAAAGGGGTAAGGGAGCATCGTCGTCCAGCAGACGCCAGGCGTCGGCGATGTCGTGCAAACGCCGTTTGGGATCCTTCTCAAGACAACTACGCAGAAGGCGCCGCACCTGGGTGGGGATGCGATCATACTCGGGCTCCTTGGTGAGCACGGCCACCAGAGTTTCGGTGGACGTCTGGCCGGGGAACAGACGCTGGCCGGTTAGCAGTTCATGCAGCACCACGCCGAAGGCCCAGATATCGGCTCGCTTGTCGGAGGGTTTGCCCTGCGCCTGTTCGGGAGACATGTAGGGAGCGGTGCCGAGGATGGCGCCGGGGGCGGTGAGCGCGGCGGTCTGGGTGGCATCGTCTTCGGCGGGCTGCGATGGCGCATGGATCGTTTTCGCCAAGCCGAAGTCGAGGACTTTCACCACGCCGTCGGGCGTGATCTTGAGGTTAGCGGGTTTCAGATCGCGATGAATGATGCCCTTTTCGTGGGCGGCTTGTAGCGCCTCGGCGATTTGACGGGCGTAATGCAGCGCCGTCGCCACGGGCAGCGGTCCCTTCGGCGCATCACCCTCCACCAGTTCCATCACCAGAAAGTTCGGGCCTACATCGTAAAGCGTACAGATGTTGGGATGGGTCAGCGCGGCGACGGCGCGGGCTTCGCGGTTGAAGCGTTCGGAGAATTCAGCCGCCGAGACCTTGATGGCCACACCGCGGCCGAGACGCGTGTCGTGCGCTTTCCAGACCTCGCCCATGCCACCCTGCCCAATCTTCCACTCCACCCGATAGGGGCCGAGCATGGCACCCGCGACCAAGTTCGTTGAAGGTGTAGATGGCATGGTGTGTCTAAAAAACCGCGAGGGAGAGGTCTTCGATTTGGCGTCCTTGTCACACTATAGTACGCGGGCAGCAGCCGGCGGCGTCCCTGACGGACCATCGGGGGCCTCCCGTTCGGGATTGAAAATTGGGAGTCGTGCGCTTCGCCAAACACTCCCGCCTGCGGCTTCTGTGAGGATGCGCGATACTGGCGGAGGTGGCAAACAAAGTTGACAATCCGTGGACCAAGGCCGGGGCCTACATGGGCCTCATCTTCGTCATTCCCGTGGCCGGCTATGCGGGGTTCGCGCTGGGCGGCTATCTGGGCGGCAAGATGGGCGGGGGGATCGGTGCCATCGCTGGGGTAGCCCTTGGCTTCTTCGAGACCTATCGCCAGGTAATGCGGATTGAGGGAAAGAAGTGAGTGCTGCGGAGTTTGATTTTGAGGCAATGGCGCGGAGCGTGTTTCGGATCTCTTTCATTCTAAGTGGTTTGGGCCTAATTGGCTTTGTTTTGTGGTCTGGCTCGCACGGGGCCATCAGCTTCGCCATTGGGGCGCTCGCCTCGCTCGTGTTGCTGTTCTTGCTGCACCGGACCGTGCGTCTGCTCGACATCACCGGTTCCGAGAGCCCGAGCCGAGGGGCGATGTTCTTGTTGGGCTTCGGCCAACTGGCTGTCTTTGCTGGGGTGTATGGTATTCTGAAGGTTTATGAAGTAAGCATCCCGGCGATGGGTGTGGGGCTCTTCGTGGGGATTGCCGCGATTACGCTCGAAACCGTCTGGGGCTTGCTTCGCCCATCGAATTAATATGCACGAACACGAACTCTGGTTTACCGCGCTGTTGAACCAAACGCTGGCGGGCCCGGCGAACGCACTCTTGAATGCCGTTGGCATTCCCGCCCATGACCCGGCGAAGCCCTGGGCAAATTACATGGCGATGCAGATTCTGGTCGCCGCGATCATTGTGGTGGTTTTCGCTTTGCTGAAGATGCGCCTCTCCACCGACCAGCCGGGTAAGTTCCAGCAGACCTTCGAGATGATGTACGAGTTCGTCTCCGGCATGGGGCGCGATATTGTTGGACATGGCGCGAACAAACACACGGCATTATTCGGAACGTTGTTTGTCTTTACGTTGTTCTCGAACTTACTCGGCGTCATTCCGACTTTTGAATCGCCGACCATGTATTACTACGTGCCCGCTGGTTGCGCGGTGCTGGTTTTTCTCTATTACAATTTTCATGGCTTCAAAGAGAATGGTCCGGGTTACTTGAAGCACTTTGCCGGTCCGGTGCCGCTGATGGCTCCGTTTATGTTCTTCATCGAGATCATCAGCCATTGCATTCGTCCGGTGTCGCTAACGATCCGTCTCTATGCCAACATGCTGGCGGGCGAAATGGTGACCGTGGCCTTTCTGGCGATGGTGCCGCTGGGTGTGCCGGTGATCTTCATGGGGCTGCATACGTTCGTGTCGTTTGTGCAAGCCTTCATCTTCACTGTCCTGACGATGGTTTACGTCGCGGGCGCAGTGGAGCATGAGCACTAACTAGAGTTTTGTCCGTTCGCGATTCAGCGTGAGGCCCCGGCGTCCCAACGCACGAAGGCCACCACCTCCTGAGACGCTCAAATTTAATTGAGGAGTTAGTCAAATTATGCGTAACAAAATGTTTGCGTTGATGTTTGTTTTGGTTCTCGCGGTGCCGATGTTCGCGCAAGCGCCCGGCACGACGGCGGCGAATTCGTCGCTGCCGATCAACTTGGCGCTCGGCATTGCCGCCGCCGGTTGCGGACTAGGTCAGGGGCGCGCGGTGGCGTCGGCTGCCGAGGGCATCGCCCGTAATCCGGGCGCGGCTGGCGCGATCCGTACCCTGGCCTTCATTGGCCTCGCGTTTATGGAATCACTGGTGCTGTTCACGTTCTTGACGGCGCGTTAGTTCTTTGGTTTGCGGAAAGGGCTCCCGGCCGGGAGCCCTTTTTCTATTGCAGAAAGTCGCCCACCCGTACTTCGATGGCCGGGGCGGCCAATGTACCTACAGATTCGTGTTCGCCG
>JANLPT010000206.1:0-32635 GCA_031367405.1 Bryobacteraceae bacterium | reverse complement strand
CAACCCCCTCAAACACGGCCTCACCGCCGAAACCATCGTCCTGCCCTTCGAAAGCCAGGATGACTACAACGAACTCCAGCAATCCGTCCTCGACGACCTCCAGCCCAAAGGCGTCACCCAACAAATCCTCGTCGAGCGCTTTGTCCAACGCCACTGGATTTCCCAGCGGATCGCCCGCACCGAACGCGCCTGGCTGCAAGCCCTCTACCAAGCCCAACTGACCGAAGGCATCAAAGATGCCAAAAATCCCAAACCCGACCCCGAACCTTACGAAGGCCTAGCGATCAGCCTCCTCCAAGCCCCCGGCGACCCCCACGACCTCATCCACAAAAATTTCTTCCGCTACCGCGCCCAAATCGAACAGGACTTCCAACGCGCCCTCCGCGCCCTCGAACGCAATCACCTCCTCGTAACCCCTTCAGAAGAAAGCGATAACCCAGAAATTGGCTCTGTTTCGCAAAACAGGCCTTTCGAGCAACCCTCCGGTCTTCACGAACACTCCAATCCAGTCCCATCCCCGGATCATTTCGATCACCCTAAATCGTCCCTGCCGCAATCTCCGCCTTAAAATAATTCTTGGGCTTCGCCGGCGACCCCGCCATTCGCCGCAACGTCCCCAACTGCCCCACATGCGTCAACGCATCCGCCACCGGCCCCTGAAACAGCCGCTCCGCCGGACACAGAATCTCCGAGTCCAGTCGCCGGTCAAACGCCGCCAAAACCGTCAGAAAACGGTCGCATTCCTCCTCCCACGCGCCCGGCCCGTTCGCATAAGCGCTCTCATGCCATTCATGCACCCCATCGCACAACTTCAGCCCCCAATCGAAAAGGTCGCCCATGTGCGCCAGCGTCTCCCCCGCCGACCGCGAACCGTCCCCCGTTCGTACCTCCCCAAAATCAGAAGGCGCATCCTGCACCGCCTTTCGAAAACGAAAAGCCAACGTCGCTACCGTATGCCGCAAAAATGGATTCATCAGACAAGGCTAAACTAGAGACTTACCCATGGGCAACATTCTCACTTCCCTTCCCGTCGGCCAACGCGTGGGCATCGCCTTCTCTGGCGGACTCGACACCAGCGCCGCCATCTACTGGATGCGCCAAAAAGGTGCCCTCCCTTACTCCTATACCGCGCACCTGGGCCAGCCTGACGAACCCGATTACGATGACATCCCCCAGCGCGCCCTCCTGTACGGCTCCGAGAAAGCGCGCCTCATTGACTGTCGTGAGGAACTCGTCCGCGAAGGCCTCAACGCCCTACAATGCGGTGCCTTTCACATCACCACCGCCGGGCTCCCGTACTTCAACACCACACCCCTCGGCCGCGCCGTCACCGGCACCAAGTTAGTCGCCGCCATGCGCGAAGACGGCGTCGATATCTGGGGCGATGGCAGCACTTACAAGGGCAACGACATTGAACGCTTCTACCGCTACGGCCTCATGGTCAACCCGGACCTCCGCATTTACAAGCCCTGGCTCGACGAACAATTCATCGCCGAGTTAGGCGGCCGCAAGGAAATGTCCGAGTTACTCGAAAAAGCTAACTTACCCTTCAAAATGTCCAAGGAGAAAGCTTACTCCACTGATTCTAATATCTGGGGCGCCACCCACGAAGCGAAAGACCTCGAACAGTTAAACACCGGCATCAAGATTGTCGAACCCATCATGGGCGTCGCCTTCTGGAAAAACGATGTCGCCGTCGAACCTGAAACCGTTACCCTCACTTTCGACCGGGGATTGCCCGTCGCCATCAACGGCACCAACTACGCCGACCCCGTCGAGCTCGTCATGGAAGCCAACCGCATCGGCGGCCGCCACGGCCTCGGCATGTCCGACCAGATTGAGAACCGCATCATCGAAGCCAAAAGCCGCGGTATCTACGAAGCCCCCGCCATGGCCCTGCTCTTTATTGCCTATGAGCGACTCATCACCGGCATCCACAATGAAGGCACCATGGAACAATACCGCGATATGGGCCGCCGTCTCGGGCGCTTACTCTACGAAGGCCGCTGGTTCGACCCCCAAGCCCTCATGCTGCGCGAAACTCTGCAGCGTTGGGTCGCCAAAGCCATCACCGGTGAAGTAACTCTCGAACTCCGCCGCGGCAACGACTATTCGTTGCTCAACACCACCAGCCCCAATCTCACTTATCATCCCGACCGGCTCACCATGGAAAAAGGCGAAGGTGCCTTCGGGCCGCTCGATCGCATCGGTCAACTCACCATGCGCAACCTCGACATCACCGACTCCCGCAATAAGCTCTTCGTCTACGCCAAAGCCGGCCTCCTCCCCGCCTCCGCCCTGAAAGACATGAAACTCCTCGACGACTAACTCATGCCGCCCAACCCTCCTCAACCACCCCGGTGGGACGGGCTCCCTCGCCCGTCCAGGCTGCCGCTCCCAGTCGACCAGGCCGTCCCCGAAGTCATCGCCCACTTACAAATCAAAACGAACTTAGTCTTAGAAGCTCCGCCCGGAGCCGGTAAAACAACCCGCGTCCCCCCCGCGCTCCTCGAATTCGGACCCGTCTTAGTCCTCGAACCGCGCCGCCTCGCCGCCCGGCTCGCCGCCAGACGGGTCGCCCAGGAAAGGGGTGAAAAGGTCGGCGAAACCGTCGGCTACCAGGTCCGCTTCGACGAAGCCACCGGCCCTGGCACGCAACTGCGCTTCGTCACCGAAGGCATCCTCACCCGCCGCTTACTCACCGACCCGGATCTGAAAGGTGTCAGTACCGTTGTCCTCGACGAGTTCCACGAACGGCACTTAGACGGCGACTTAGCCCTCGCCCTGTTACTCCGCTTACAACGCACCCAGCGCCCCGGCTTACGATTACTAGTGATGTCCGCCACGCTGGATGCCGGTGCGATTGCCAAACACCTCGGCGGCTGCCCCATCGTTCGTTCGCCCGGCAAACTCTTTGAAACAGAGATGCGCTACTCCCCCGCCACCAATGCGCCTCTCGAACAGCAGGTACGCGTCACACTTGAGCGTCTTGTCGCCGAAGGCCTCCCGGGAGATGTGCTCGTCTTTCTCCCCGGCACCCGTGAGATCCGCCGGGCCATGGAAGCCTCCGCCGTATGGCTGAATAGTAAAGGAATCCTCGCCCTTCCCCTCTTCGGCGACCTCACTCCTGAAGAGCAAGACCGCGCCGTCGAAGCCGGACCCCAGCGCAAAGTGATCTTCTCCACCAACATCGCTGAGAGTTCCATCACCATTGAGGGCGTTCGCGTGGTCATCGACTCCGGCCTCGCCCGTGTCGCGGAGGACTCCCCTTTCACCGGCCTACCCTCGCTCACGGTCAAGCGCATCAGCCAAGCCTCAGCCACCCAACGCGCCGGCCGCGCCGCCCGCACCGGACCCGGCCTCGTCGTCCGCCTCTACACCGCCGGCGACTTACACCGCCGCCCCGCGCAGGACGCGCCCGAGTTACTCCGCCGCGAACTTAGTCAACTCGTCCTCGACTTACTCGCCATGGGCATCGCTGATCCCAGCGAGTTACCCTGGCTCGACGCGCCGCCGCTTGCCGCCATCGCCGCCGCCCAAACACTTCTTCATCGCCTGGGTGCCGCCGGCCGTCGCGCCAAAGCGATGGCCCAGTTGCCCTTGCACCCCCGCCTCTCACGCCTCGTCCTCGAAGGCGCTGCCCGCGGAGTCCGCCGCACCGCCTGCGACATCGCCGCTCAATTAAGCCTCGCCGAAACCGGCGCCCTCTCCGGCATGGCCCGGCAAGTGAGCCGCCAGATTGACCGCGCCCTCAATGTCCCTTCTGGCAAGCCCGATGCCGACGGCCTCGATCAAGCCCTGTTAGTCGCTTTCCCTGACCGCGTCGCCAAGCATCACCGCGACGACGAAGTCCGCCTCGCCGGCGGTGGCTCCGCGCGGGCGGCCCGTGGGAAGGTAATCCCCCCGTGGCTCGTCTGCATCGACATTGAGGAACGCCGCGAGCACGGCCTGCCCTTGGTCCGCGACTTTGTCCCCATCCAGCCTGATTGGCTCCTCGAAATGCCCGGAATCGAAGAGCACACCGAGTTACTCTGGCACCGCGATGCCAGCCGGATTGAAGCTGTCACTCAGCTTCGCTACGGTGCCTTGGTCATCGACGAAACCCGTGGCCGCCCCGCAGACTTGGCCGCCGCGGCCCACTTACTCGCCAGTAAGGCCCAAGAACACTTACATCGCTTCATCGCCCCCGCTGAACTCGCCGAGTTACTGGCACGCCTTAGCTTCGCCGGCTTGGGTCAGGTGCGTGTGGAAGAGACCATCGCCGGCCTCGCCCAGGGTCTCGTCAGTTTCGCCGAACTCGAAGCAGCCACCCGCCATGGAGGCCTCGAACGTGCTTTAGTGAGTGATCAAGCGCTACTCGACCGGCTTGCACCCCAACGAATTCAATTACCCACCGGACGCCACGCCAAAGTAACTTACGTCGCCGGCCAAACTCCGTGGGTGTCTTCTCGACTGCAAGACTTCTTCGGGCTGAGCGAAACGCCCCGCATCGGCCGCACCAACCTGGTAGTCCACTTACTCGCACCCAACCAGCGCCCCGTCCAAATCACTCAGGACCTAGCGGGCTTCTGGACCCGCCACTACCCCGAAATCCGCCGCGAGCTCTCCCGCCGCTACCCCCGCCACGCCTGGCCCCTCGACCCTCTCGGAACGGAGGCCTTACAAATCGGGAAACGCTAGAGTCCTAAGATGGCCGCTCGGGAAACAGTTACCGGCATTGCTTCACGTACTCGCGGCCGGTGCCCTCGTATGAGATGCCCAGGTATTCGTCGAGCGTGATCATGGTTTTGACCGGCATGATCTAATTATAGGCCTAAGCCAACACCTCGCGGATTACTTCTCCAGAGACGTCGGTGAGACGCATGTTGCGGCCGTTGTAGTAGTAAGTGAGCTTGGTGTGGTCGAGCCCGAACAGGTGCAGGATGGTGGCGTGTAAGTCGTTGATGGACTTATTACTCTCCGTCGCGCGCAGACCGAACTCGTCGGTCGCGCCGACGACCGTGCCGCCTTTAATGCCACCGCCACCCAGCCAGATGGTGAAGCCATAGGGATTGTGGTCGCGCCCGTCCAGGCGTTGCGAAATCGGCAGACGGCCGAATTCTCCGTGCCAAATTAGCAAGGTCGAGTCCCAGAGACCGCGCGACTTGAGGTCGGTAATCAGAGCGGCAATGGGCTGGTCCGTTTCGCCGCAGTGCATTTCGTGGTTGGCTTTAATATCCCAGTGGGCATCCCAGCTTTCCTGGAAATTGCCGCCACCCGAATAGAGCTGCACAAACCGGACGCCACGCTCCACCAGACGGCGGGCCATCAGGCACTGCCGGCCGAAGTACTGAGTGGGATCGTCGTCGGCACCGTATAACTTACGGGTCGCCGCCGATTCGAGGCCCAGGTCGACGGCCTCCGGGGCACTTACTTGCATGCGGTAGGCAAGTTCGTAAGTATTAATGCGAGCCGATAGCTCGCTCTCTTCCGGATAGTGCGCCAGGTGCTCCTGGTTCAGTTTTCCGAGTAAGTCGAGCCAGCGGCGCTGCCGTTCGCGGTTGGTGCCACCACGAGGCTTGAGGTCAACAATCGGGTCGCCCGTAGAACGGAATTGTGTGCCCTGGAAAGCCGCCGGCATATAGCCGTTGTTCCAATTGGGTGCGCCACCGATCGGACCGCCACGGTGGTCGGTGAATACGATAAAGGCTGGCAAGTTCTGGTTTTCGGTGCCAAGGCCGTAGGTGAGCCAGGAACCCATCGAAGGGTGACCCAGGAGGATAGAACCGGTATTCATCTGGAACAGCGCGGGTGCGTGGTCGTTCGACAGGGTGTGCATCGAACGAATGAAGGCGAGGCTATCGACGTGTTGGGCGACGTGGGGAAACAGCGTCGAGACGTCCATGCCGGATTGCCCGTACCGCTTAAAGGTCCACGGGGAGGCCATGATGGCTCCGGGGGTGCCTTGCGATGGTTTCAAGTCTTTTTCCGGCAGCGCCTCGCCTTGGCGTTGGAGTAACATCGGCTTGGGGTCGAAAGTGTCGACATGGCTGACGCCACCGTAACAGAAGATCGAGATAACGCTCTTGATTTTAGCGGGGAAATGGGAAGATTTCAAAGCCAGCGGATTGTCCTGGCCCGCGAGTAAGTTTGCCAGCGCAAGCGAGCCGATGCCGCCCCCGCAGCGATTGAATAAGTCCCGGCGTGACCAGTAGCGTGGCATAAGTTTATGGAATGTAGGCGAATTCGTTCAAGTTGAAAAGCGTTTGGCAGAAGTCTACCAGACCGGTCTGGTTGCCACGCATGAAACTCAAGGCCGCATCGGTTTCGGTGGGCGAAGGCGCACGGCCCAGAGCCAGTTGGAACGCCTGGCTCACCTGGGCTTCGGGCGCGGGCCCGGCCTCTCGAAGCAGGCGCTCAGCGAACTTACGCGACTGCACTTCGACGAAAGAGCCATTCATCATGATCAACGCCTGGATCGAAGTGGTCGAGCGGTTGCGGCGCGAGCAGGAGGCCACCGTATCCGGTTTGTCGTAGACATCCAGCATCGGCACCGGAATCGTACGCTTGGTAAAGACATAAACGCCGCGCCGCCAAGTAGCCGGATCCTCGTCGGACTTACCGGGCCACTTACGGCCGGAGCTACCTTGCCAGAGAGTTGGGTCAATAAAAGGGTGAATGCCGGGGCCGCCGAAGGTGCGGTCGAGCGTGCCGGCGGTGGCGAGGATGGTATCCCGCACGATTTCGGCTTCCATCCGGCGCGGGCGTAGTTGACTCTGATAATAACGCGAGGTCATGATCTGCCGATGCAGGGCTTTGAGGCTCCAGCCCTGCTGCACAAACTCCGTGGCGAGCCAATCGAGTAACTCTTGTTTTTTGACTCCGCTGCCGCTCTTGCCGAAGTTACTCGGCGTGTCGACGAAGGCTTCTCCGAAATGCTGCAAGAAAATACGGTTTACGAAAACGCGGGCCGTCAAAGGATTTTCGGGCGAGGCGATCCAATCGGCCAGGGTGGTGCGGAATTTGTCTGTGCCAAAAGAGACTGGGGCTGCGGCTGCGGCGCTCACCACGCCCGGCTGATGATCGGGCGAGTACTTCTTGCCATTCTTGATACCCAGGGCAGCGGGATAGTCGGCAGGCCTTTGTTCATCGAAGGCGGCCACCGCTGCGACTAACTCTTTATGACGAGCCTTGCCGGCGGCGGAGAGCTGCTTTAGGACGTCCTCGTCGGAGGTCTTCAGCGTTACCTCCACTTGTTTGGCGTTGAGCGCTTGGCCCTCAGTGCGTTGGGCGGCCGGAGTGCGTACAGCCAACTTCATGTACTCCGGCAAACTCGCGCGTTTCTCTTCGGTCAGCCGGTCGCGGGTGGGCTTCAGGAAATCGAGAACCGCCTGCTTGGCGGGCTTTTGTAACTCGTCAATGCGTTTGTTCCCGGCCACGTTACGAGCAATGCTGTCAGGGCTGGCGAGCGGATGGCTGGCGTATTCGGTGCTGTAAAAAACGGCCTGTAACTTAAAGTAGTCTTTCTGTGAAATTGGATCGAACTTGTGATCGTGGCAACGGGCGCAGCCGATGGTGAGGCCCATGAAAGCGCCGCCGGTCGTGGAAATTAAGTCATCGAGTTCGTCCAGCCGCGTCTGATCGGTGCGGATATTGGCTTCGGGGCCATGGCGCAGATAGCCGGTGGCGATGAGTTGCTCAGGGGAAGGGTGGAGAGCTTCGTCACCGGCCAGTTGCTCGCGGATGAACTGATTGTAAGGTTTATCCGCATTGAGAGAATCAACGACGTAGTCGCGGAAGCGCCAGGCGGTGGGGCGGTCACGGTCAAATTCGTAGCCGGCGGAGTCGGCATAGCGGACTAAGTCGAGCCAATGGCGGGCCCAGCGTTCGCCATAGTGAGGCGAGGCGAGTAACTGATCAATCAACTTAGCCCAAGCTTGAGGATCGGAATCATTGACAAAGCTCGCGACTTGCGCCGGAGTGGGCGGCAGGCCGAGTAGGTCGAGGTAAGCGCGGCGGGCTAAGGTTCGCTTACCGGCGGCTCTCGTGGAAGGATAGAAGATGTCGATCGCGTTGCCGCCGTAGTCTTTATGGACGGGCGGCACGAAAGCCCAGTATTTGGCTGCGGGTTGCTTACCGAGCGCGAGGTCCGGCGCACCGGCATCGATCCAGCGCTTGATGGTCGCCACCTCATCGGGCTTCAGCGCGCCGCCGGGCGGCATCATCGGCTTCTGAGTACCGGAGACAAAACCATACAGAATACTGGCCGCAGCGTCACCTGGTTTGAGGGCCGCGCCCCGGTTACCACCCTTGATTTGGGATTCGCGCGAGCGCAAATCAAGGCCGGACATGGCGGCCGGCCCATGGCAGCCCAGGCAGTTCTTCTGAATGATACGGCTGGCCCCCAGAGTGGGATCCTCTTGAGCCAGTAACAACAGAAGAACCGCGGCGATCATGCGCTTAGGCCTGCCAAGACGCCGCGCATAAAGGCGAAGGACTTTTGCATACCGGGCAACGGATCGTCGGCGTTGATCTCATACTCGAGCAAAACATTGCCCTGGTAATTCATCTTTTTCATCTGGCGGAGCATGCCGGCAATGGGCAGAATTCCGTCACCGACGGCGCATTGGCTATCGCGCTGGTTGGCGACCTTGAGGTCCTTAATGTGGAAATCGAGGAGACGCGAGCCGGCCAAAGCTACAGATTCGACTAAGTCGTTGCCGGTGCGGACTTCGTGGCCGATGTCGATGCAAACGCCGAGGCGAGGGTCCATGTTCCTAATGGCCTTAACTGCATCGCGAGAACTGGGAAAGTGTTTATCCTCAGGGCCGTGATTGTGGATGGCCGCCCTAATGTTGTATTCCTTCACGAAGCGTTCGACGATAGGCAGCGTCTTCATGGTGGGCCCGATGATGATCATCGGCATGCCGCATTCTTTGGCGTATTGGAAGTAAGAACGGATGTCAGCTTCGTCTTCTTTGAGTAAGTAGATGACGCCGCCGCTCGTCAGTTCCAGGCCGGCGGCCTTGATTTGCTGAGCAGCTTTCTCGCGCTCGGCCGTGGAAAGCGTGTAGAGCAGGTGCATCTCTTTAACGCTCAAATACTTAATGCCCAACTGCTTTACCGCCCGAATCATGGCCCCGCGCTGGAACTCACGGAAGGAGTAGCTGGCCACGCCCAGCGTCAGGCCGGGGGCGGCGTTGGTAGGGGATTGGGCAGCGAGAGCGGCGGAAGCGGCGAGACTTCCGGAGATCAGCGAGCGTCGAGTGGGCATGAAGCGATCTTATCACCCGGCGGGCGCGAGTTCAGGGTGCTGTTTGGCCCAGGCGAGATACCCGGCGACGGTGTAGAAAGTTTGGTGCTTGTACAGCCGGCCGCCGTCTTCGAGAGGCTGCGTCCAGTTGTAGGACCAGGAGTCGCCGGTCTGCTTCATCCACTGGGTGAGACGCCGGTCGAGCTTGGCTTGAAGCACCGCCGCTTCGGGTTTACCAGCGAGGTTGTTCTTTTGGAAAGGATCCTTTTCAACGTCGTACAGAACCCAGGGTTGGTCCTGGTAGCGGGCATACATGTGGGTGGCGGTGCGGACACCGCGCCAGCCGGCGGGCGTGCCATCGCCGGCAAAGGGGCCGAAAATTTGGAAGAAGGCCGAGTCCGGACCACGGCCTTGACGCCGGACGATGGGCCCCGATAGGTCGCGGCCTTGCATGGCCTTCGGCACGGCGAGGCCGGCCATGCCGAGTAAAGTGGCCGCGAAATCCACGTGAGTAAAGAAGACGTCACTGCGCGTATTCGGCTGAACCTTGCCGGGCCAGCGGAGGATGCCGGGCACGTGAATCGACTCTTCCCAAGGCTTACGCTTGAGGCGTTCGCCCTGCGAACCCAGCATGTCGCCGTGGTCACTCGAATAAAGCACGATGGTGTTCTCCCGCAAGCCGAGTTCATCGAGTTTCGCCATCAGGCGACCCACCTGATCGTCGATAGCGGTAATCATCCCGTAGTATTCGGCGATGTCCTGGGGCGTGGGCACGTTTTGGCCGGGGGTGTAATTGGCGCGCATGGCGAGTTGCGCGGGCGAGTAAGTACGGGTGTAACTATCGGGGGCTTGATACGGGTCATGCGGGGGGCCCCATTGGACAGTGAGATAGAAAGGGCGGGTGTCGGACTTAGTTTGGCTAAGAAATCCGACGGCTAAGTCGGCCCAGCCTTCGGCTTCGAACTTACCCAGTTTAATTGGCTGGTTAGAATCGCGAAAGTAATGGTTATCGAAATGGCGATGACTGCATTGATGGGCCGCCCAGTACTCGAAGCCGTGACGGCGAGGGCCAGGCGGGACATAACCAGGCTCGCGCGGACCGCCGTCTAAATGCCATTTACCGACGAAGCCGGTGCGATAGCCCGCGTCGCGCAACGTTTGAGGAAAGCTAACCGAGCCCTCGCGCAAGCGCAGATCATTGGCGACCATGCCATTGCGGTGGCAGTATTGACCAGTGAGTAACACAGAACGCGCCGGACAACACACGGGCGTGTTAGCAAAGACGTGATCAAGAATGACGCCCTCCGACGCCAGACGATCGAGATGCGGCGTCCGGACATCCTTATTTCCGCAGCAGCCCAGCGCGTGATAGCGATGCTGGTCAGGCATGAGAAAAAGGATATTAGGGGGCTGTTGCCGATTGGCTTCGACGGAAGCGGCAGCGGCACTGGTGGCGACAAATGTGCGTCGGGAAAGTGGCATTTGTTTTTTGAATCTTAACATTTTGGCGAGCGCCAGTAACTGCTGACTTACTTCCGGCGGCGGCGCGTCCAATACCAATAAAAAGGCAGGCCGGCGGCGATGATGGCGAGCCCGGCTAGTGATTGAGCGGGCTGCGCATAGAGGGTGTTGACGAGCAGCGCCAAGGTGACCAGACAGAAAGCGACGGGAACGAACGGGTAGCCCGCCACGCGATAGGGGCGCGGAGTGCCGGGTTGCTTGCGCCTTAAGACGATGAGGCAGGACGCGGTGAGGCCGTAGAAGAGCCACAAGGAGAAGACGGCGTAGTCAGTGAGGCGATCGTAGTTGCCGGAGAGGGCGAGGGCCGAGGCGATGGCGGCGGCGAAGAGCCCCGCGCGGACGGGGACTCCTCGGGGAGACAGGTGGTTGAGGAAGCGGAAGTAGAGGCCGTCTTGCGCCATGGCGAAGGGGACGCGCATGGCCGGCGCGAGGCCGGAATGCAGCGCGCCAAACGACGATACCAGCATGCCCGCCGCCAGCAGGGCGGTGGCCGAGGCACCGAAGATGCGGGCCAAGGTGACCGTCGCGACGGCCGAGGCGACGGGCACCGAAGCCACTTCGAGCGGCGTCAGAGCATAGAAATACGCGGCGTTAGCGAAGAGATAAAGCAAGCCCACCACGGTCACGGCGAGCACGAAAGCGCGCGGAATGTTGCGTTGCGGATCGCGCACTTCGCCAGCCATGGGCGCGAACAAGGCCCAACCTTGGAAGCCCCAGAGCGCGCCGATCATGGCCGAGCCCAGGCCGGCCAACCCGCCGCGCGTGGCTGACGGCACGGCTTCGCAGACGCCGCCCGCGCCGGAGAGAGTGTAATGCAGCCAGTCGCCTTGGGAGAAGAAGAAGGCGCAAACACCGACCGCTAACACCACCAACACCTTCACCGCCGTAAACGCCATGGCCACACCACCGGTGGCTTGGGCAGAGAAGCAGTTCAGGGCGGTGGCGAGCAGAATGGCACTGACGGAGACCAGGGCCAAATGATGCTGGAGCACGCCGCCCAAGACGATATTCAGAAATATGGCGGTGGAGACGGATTGAGCGGCAATGGAGGCCGGACGGGTGATGGCGTTATAGGCCCAGCCCCACAGAAAGCCGGCCCGCTTGCCGTAGGCTTCGCCGATAAAGACATACTCGCCGCCCGCGCGGGGCAGCATCGCGGCGAGCTCCGCATAGCAGAGCGCACCGGCCAGCACCAATACGCCGGCGGCGAGCCAGACGGCCAATACGGCGATGGGCGAATCCACGTTGCAGGTCATCACGCGGGCCTTCAAGAAGACGCCCGTGCCGATCATGTTCGCGATATTGAGTGACGCGGCCGACGTAAGCGTCAGGCCGCGGACAAGTTTCGGCATCCGGTGGGTGATGGTACCAGAAAACGCGGCCTCGCTCGGTGAGTGCCCCGCGTTCCGCCTTACCCTTATACTGAAAAGAACTCGAAATTAGGGCCGTGTGCGGTTGCCAAGCCGGCCTGTCGTCAAAGGAATTTATGGCCGTCTTGATTGAAGCGATTAATGTTAAACGCCGGTCGGTGTTTGAGATCGAAAACACGCCCTTTTACTGCCTGGAGGCGGAGGTGAGTTCGCCCACCGCCCGCGGCGGGCAGACTTTGGTCCGCCTGAAAGTGCGCAACCTGCTAACGAGCGCCGTCTTTGAGAAGACCTACAAGGCAAGCGATAAATTTAAGGAGCCGGACCTGGAGTTAGTGGCGGCGTCTTATTTGTATAGTGACGGCGAGGGGTCACATTTCCTCGACCAGGAGAGTTTCGAGACCCTCACCCTTTCGGAAGATGTGATCGGCAATGCCTTGGACTTACTCATCGAAGGCACCCTCATTCAATTGAATAAGTACAACGGCAATCCGATTGGCATTGTGCTGCCGATGTTTGTGGAGCTGACGGTCGCTTACGCCGAACCCGGCGTCCGTGGCGACACCTCGAGTGGGAGCGCGAACAAAGTCGCGAAACTCGAGACGGGGCTGGAGCTGCGCGTCCCTCTTTTTATTAAGGAGGGCGAGAAGGTGAAGATATCGACGGAGAACCGGGAGTTCGCCGGGCGGGCATAAGGAGTTAGACCATGATGATCGTTTTGCTGATGGCGGCGGCCGCGTTGGGCGGACAAGCTGGGCAGCGCCCGGGCCGGTATGCGCAGAGTAGCTGGGATCGTCTCCAGATGCCGCGCAACAGCGTAACCAAAGCCGAGGTGGACCGCACGGAAAAGACCGTGGAATGGGCGCGCCTCTACCTCTACAAGACCTGGACCGCCGTGATGCGAACGTACGGGTACAACTTCAAGCTGCCCTCGGTTTTGAATGGGGGCCGAGCGCTGTTTACCATGCAACGTTCGCGTTGTGAAACCAGCTTGATTTATCAGTTCGATAATGCCGAATATTGTGCGGCTGACAATTCGATCACTTACGACGGAACCTTCGTGGCTGGTCTGGGCAAAAGAATTGGGGCGATCACGGGATCGCCGGGCCAATTCACGGCGATTGTGGTCATCGCGCACGAGAATGGCCATGCCTTGCAGAACCAGCTGGCAATGAGAAATCCATTCGGCTTTCCGAACGAGCAGAGTGCCGATTGTTTCGCCGGCGCGACGGCTTACCAGATGCAGTTAGACCACCAACTTCAGTCTCATGATATCGACGAAGCGAAGGCGTTGCTAACGCTGCTCGCCGATGTTAAGTTGGCTGGTGAACTGGATGATGCGCACGGAAATGCCGGTCAACGGGTCGCCGCGTTCATGAACGGATATAACCTGGGCCCGAATGCTTGTTCGGCGGGCTTTAAGCCGCCGTTAACGCCCTGGCGTCCACCGCTGGTGAAATAATCTAATTCTTTTTCTTCGCCGGACTTTCCTCGCCTTCCGGCGCGGCATTGACGTCGACGCGGCGGCCACCGGCCGGGGGCGGCACCCAACCGTCATTCGATGGTCCGTTCTGGAAGAACTTGGCGGTACCGCTGAGCGGATGGCCTTTGGCGTAATTGGCGGCGGCTTGGCCAAAGATCTTGCCGGCCCGCAAGGTATCGTCATGAACCTTTTTCACCAGGGCCTGATAGCGGTCATCGTTCTGAGGGAAGCCGGAGAAAGAGCTCAAATCGTTGTTGCCCATGATGACGACGTCGATGCCGGGGACGCGGGCGATGTCGTAGGCGTTGGCCACGCCGGTGGGCGACTCGATCATGACGACCACGAGCATATTGTCATTGAAGGTCTGGCGATAGGGCCCATTCTTTCCCCATAGACGCGACGCCTGGCCACTGCCGGCGCTGCGGCGCGCTTCGGGAGGATAGCGCGACCACTTAGCGGCTTCAAGCGCCCGTTCCACGGTGTCGACGGTGGGGACGATGACGCCCAGCGCGCCCAGATCAGTGGCGTGTTGGATATGAAATTCCTGGGCATCGGGGAGGCGGATCATGGGAATGGCGGCCACGCCAGGGCAGGCGGCGATCATCCGTTCGACGTCACGGAACTCGAGGGTGCTGTGCTGCATCTCGAACCAGGTGTAATCGTAGTGCTTGGCCTTTTCGCAATAATCGGCAATATCGAAAGTGGATTGCGTGAAGCTGAAGACCTGCTGGCCATCCAACAGTTTTTGCTTCGCCGTATTGTAGAGCTTCGCCTTGGCCGGCGAGGCTGGTGCCTGGGCGGACGCCGTCAGGACGGACAGCGCAAAAACAGAAAGAGTAACTACTAAGATTCGCATCGACAAAAACTCCGCGTGAGGGCAATAAGACGTATCGGACTTGCGAAGTATATAGGACCGGAGGCACAAACGGAAGGCCCGGCATCAACCGTCCGGACTTGCCTTCGACTTATCGTATTGGCCCAGCCCAGGTTTGTAGCTCTTCGCGTCGATAAACTGGCGGATGCCTTCTTTGCGGCCCTCGGTTTTGTCGTGAAAATTGCGGCTTCCTGGGCACGGATCAGATAGTCTTCGGCGTTGTCGTAGGTCATCTCCATTGACCTGCGGACGGCGTCTTTGGTCGCCTTCAGAGCGACAAGATTTTTCTGTAATAGCTTGTGGGCCCCCTCCGTGACGCGGGCTTCGAGCCGCTGCAGCGGGACGGATTCGTTCACCAGGCCGACGCGCGCGGCCGTGGGGCCGTCCACGGTCTCACCGAGCAGCGCGTGATACATCGCGGTCCGCATCGGCATCAGAGTCGTGGCCACTTTGGTGGCACCGCCGCCGGGCAGGATGCCCCAGTTAATTTCCGATAAGCCGAATTGCGCTTCATCGGCGCAGAAGGCGAGGTCGCAGCCGAACAGCGGTCCGTAACCGCCGCCAAAGCACCAGCCATTCACCATCGCGATGGTCGTTTTCTGATACCAGCGCAGACGACGCCACCAGCCGTAGGCTTCGCTTTGCGCTTGCCTAACGCCGCGCAAGCCATCGGCCTCAGTTTCGCGAAAGTACTCTTTGAGGTCCATGCCGGCTGACCACGCCGAGCCTTCGCCCCGCAAGATCAGCACGCCGACGTCTTCGCGAAACTCCAGTTCGCTTAAGACCTCCATCATCCGGCGGTTGAGCTTGGGGCTCATGCAATTCCGCTTTTCCGGACGATTAAAACTAACCCAGGCTATGCCCGCACTAACTGCAAAACTAACGGTATCTTTTTCGTCTCGCTCGCTCGCCATGCTGATTGATCTCCATAATCATGTAGATCGGGTAGTGACCCGGCTGGGGTAACAATCACGATCCAACTCACCGGTAACCGGATTGAGACGGTGAAATGTTTTCATAGTTGATTTCGATTTTCCCCGGTGCGGCGCATCGAAAATTGGCGGCATCGTTCTGGCTGCCATCGCCTTTGTAACGGGCCACGTTCGGATAAACGCAAATAGGCCGCGAGCGCACGGGATTTGTGCCGGTGCCCCGGATCTGCCCGGGCGCTTGTCCCTTCTCTACCCACGCTTCTAACGCGGTAAGATAATCCACTTGGTGGCAGCCCGGGCCCCCGCCGCAATGGGCCATGCCCGGCACTAGAAATAGACGGGCGAAGCCTCCTACGTCATCCATGGTGCGCTGTAACTGTTCGTAGTATTTAATGGTACCTGCGGCAGGAAACGCATTGTCAGCCCAACCGTGATAAAAGATAATCTTACCGCCGTGTTTTTGAAAGGCTTTCAGATTGGGGTTAGTCGCGTTCACCAGCCGGCCGATGCGCGCGGTGGCCGCGACATCCTTCTCAAAGTCGAAGCGCGAGAGCTTGTAAGTAGGATCGTCATAAACCCAATAGCGTAAGAAGCCTTCGCCAAAGGCATAAGAAAGATTCGGGCCGAGGGGCTTGATGGCCGGTGTGCCCTCAGCGATCCAGGTATTCCATGCGCTTTCCACTCCGGGTTGAAAGCCAGGGTAGATTTGGCCCTGGCGGTTCCTCGCACCGGTGTAGATTTTCGTCAAAGCCATGGCTTGCGCGGGCGTGAAGCAGTTGGCGGTGCCTGGGCAAATGGGTAAGTCCCGGGTGGGATCGAACTTACAGCGGCGGGGATCGTCGATGATCCCATCCACGAGTCCATCCAGGGCGTCGCACTTGGCGAGGACGCGCGCCTCCAGCAACTTTAACTGGCTGCCATTGACGACGGGCTGAGTGAGATTCACCGCGTCAGGGAACATGGCTTGCGCATTCCATATAAAAGCCAAGTGGAAGCCAGTCAAGTCATAGCCGGGCGCACCGGCAATGATGCCGTCGAAATCATTGGGGAACCGTTGCGCCTCGATCATAGCCTGCCGTCCACCGCCGGAACAGCCGGTGAAATAAGCCTGGCGCTCGGCAGTTCCATAGAAGAGTTTCACTAACTCCTTCGCCGCCACCGTCGTGAGGTGAAAGGCCCGTTCGGCGAAATTCAATTCGCCCCGAGGGTTACGAAGCGCCCAACTCGTGCCGGCACTTAGTCCCTTATGGCCGGTGTCGGTGGTGGCGGTGGCATAGTTTCGCTTCCAGCCAAGAGACATGTCAGTGATGGAGCCGGCGTTGCCACCGATGCCGAAGACCAATAACTTATGGTTCCACTCGACGGGCAGATCCACTTCAAAGCCGATGGTGCGTTCAATGGTGCCCGTCACCCGGCAATGCGTGGGAAGAAACTCCGCCGCTTTTACGACGGCCTGATGGCCCAGCCGCGCCCGTACTAACTCGTCGCAACCGGGCCGCGCATAGGCTAAGCCGGCCATCAGCCAGAACCCGGAAATCCATTTACCCGGTAACACGCTTCTCACTCTCTTCAGCCGCGATATGGAAGCCCGTGTTCGCGGCGGGCACACCGGCATAAATAGCCACTTGTAGTAACACTTCTTTCAGATCCGGCATTTCCAGTTCGCTGGCCAAACCGGTGCTGACGTGGAGCCGGAACTCCTCCCAGCGGCCCAGCGAAGCGGTCATGGCCAGCACCAGCAGCCGGCGCGCCCGGAGGTCAAGGCCGGGCCTGGTCCAGATGCCGCCCCAAGCGGAACGGGTGATCATTTCTTGAAATTCCCTAGTGAATTCGCTGGTGGCGGCCATGGCGCGATCCACATGAGCGTCGCCTAACACCGTGCGGCGAACGGCGAACCCGGCTTCGAGGAGGTCAGGTGGCGGAGCGGGTAACAAGAAATCGAAGAGCGCGGCGGCGAAGGACGCGGGCCGCTCCACGTTTGACAAATGCGCCGTATCGAACATAACGGCGCGCGCACCGGGGATGGTTTGGGCGAGTATCTCACCGTGCCCGGCCCAGGGTGTCGAAATATCCTGGTGGCCGCCAATGACGAGCACCGGAGCTTTGATACTGGCTAGGAATGGACGGTGGTCCATATCGCGAATCGCGGCACAGCAGCCCGCGTAGCCAGCGGGGTTGGTGGCGAGTAACACCGACCGGATTGACTCTGCCACGGGGCTCGACGAAGCCAGAGTGCGCGCTGTGAAGAAGCGCGCCATGACGGGTTCTTCAACCGCGCTCATGCCGTGGGCCAGGACGGCGACGCGACGCGCCTCGAACAACGTGGGGTCGGCGACGCGGGGGGAAGTGTTGGCTAAGACGAGCTTCTGCAAACGATCGCCGGCATTGAGGCCGAGCCATTGGCCGACCATGCCGCCGAGCGAGAGACCACAGTAAGCGAAACCGCCCTGTCCGATGGTGGTGACAACGGCCAGGACGTCGCGGCCTAACTGGGCGATGGTGTAATCACCCGCCGGCGCCCCGGAAGCGCCGTGGCCGCGGAGGTCAAGACGCAGGACGGCAAAGCGGCTGAGGAGGGCGGGCATTTGGGGGTCCCACAGGCCATGGTCAGCACCTAAGGAGTGAACCAGGACTAACAATGGGCGACCGATGACGCCTTCCAGGCGATAGTAAATGCGGCAATCGGCTGAATCGGCGAAAGGCATGTTACTCGATCTCTTTCAGCAGGCGCAGCCGGAAGGCTTCGGCGGAGCCGAGATAGTCTGCGGGATCGCGTAAGTTAGCCGAGTCCGGGGGCGCGCCAGTGAGGCGAATGCTTTGTTCTACCGCTTGATGCGCTGCGCCGCGGCCTAACTGGGCAGCAAGTTGCATCATAGCTTTTTCGGCAAACACCGCGCCATTAGTGGCGTCGATATTGTGGCGCATACGGGAGGCGTCCACGGTAAGCCCTTCGGCGGCCTCAGCCATTGATTCTACGGCCACCCCAGCGGCTTGCACGATGCCTTGGATGGTGGTCCATTCTGACTGCCAACCGCCCAAGGCGCGTTCGTGTTCCTGTAACATGCCAGCCAGGAAATTCGCTAAAAGCCCGGGCGTACGCTTGGCCGCAGCGAGGGTTAACATACAGGCGGTCGGATTGCGTTTGTGCGGCATGGTGGATGATCCGCCGCGCCCATCGCCGCCGGGTTCAGCGGCTTCGCTTACTTCGAACTGCATCAGCAGGGCGAGGTCGAGTGCCATTTTACCGAGGCTGGCCGTATAAATGCTCAGCGCGGCCATCAAGGCCGCCAGACGATCGCGATGCGCGTGCCAAGGGGCGTCCGGGCAGAGTAAGTGGAGTTCTCCGGCGAGCGCTTCACTAACCGCAAGACCGTCCTCTCCGAGGGCGGCCAGCGTTCCACTTGCGCCGCCGAATTGTAAGTAAGCCGACTCGTCGAAACGGGAGTCCACGCGTGACCAGCCACGTTCAATGGCCCCCAGCCAGCCGGCCGCTTTCAAGCCGAAAGTGATGGGCGGTGCCGGTTGCATCAGCGTACGGCCCAGCATTACGGTGCGCTGATGCGCGTTAGAAAGCCGCCGCAAGGCACTGACGACGCGTTGGTGATCTATCTTCAGGATGCGGCGGCATTGCGCGAGTAACATGACGATCGCCGTGTCGGCGGCATCCTGGCTGGTGGCACCCCAATGCACGAAGCCCGCAGCGGCTGGCGTCACCTTCGCGGTCAGCATGCTGACCAACGGGATGGCGGGCGTACCAGCGCGGAGCGACTGGCGCACCAGTTCCGCCACATCGAAGCCTTCCGGCACTGCGGCCTGCGTGATGGCCGCCGCCGCTTCCGCCGGAATGAGGCCCACTTTTGCTTCCGCGCGCGCCAGTGCCGATTCAAAGCCGAGCATCGCCAGCAAGACGGAGCGGTCAGAGAAGATCTCCGATAATGATGCGGTGGCGGCGAGGCTATCGATGAATCGGGTAGACATTTTTCGATCTTATACGTCGAAGAAGACGGTTTCGCTTTCACCTTGCAAACGAATCTCGAAGAACCAGTCATTCGGCTGGCCGGGCATGGGCTTGGCCAGCAACGTGGCGCGGCGTTCGTGCGGCACTAAGGCCAGCACCGGGTCGATGGCATTGGCGGCCTCGCCCGCGAAATAAAGGCGCGTATAAAGCTGCTTGAGCAAGCCGCGGGCAAAGACGGCCAGACTGATGTGCGGCGCTTGATCGCCCACGCGGCCAGGCTTAACCGTGGCGAAAGTGCAGGTGCCGTCAAGGCTGGTTTCGAGGCGGCCGAACCCGCTGAAATTAGGGTCGGCTTCGGCGGCGCGTGGGTCAAGCGGGTGCGGATAGCGGCCGTGAGCATCGGCTTGCCAGAGCTCAATCAGCGCATCAGCGGGGGCCGGCGCGCCGTCGCCATCTATGATGCGGAACGTGATGTGGATGGGCTGGCCGAGAGCCCCGGGGCGCGCCAAAATGCCGAGCCCGGCGTCGGTGGTGAGGGCGTAGTTAAAAAATGGCCCGACGGTCTGGGAGGCGCTGGGGATCATCCTTGGCTTTCCTCAAACGGGGTGGCTTTGCGCCCTCGGAGGACCATATCGAAGCGGTAGCCGAGCGCCCACTCGGGCTCTGTGATGGAAAGGTCGAAGGCGGAAACGAGACGATCCTTGGCGTCCTGATCGTGGATGCATTGCAGGACGGGGTCAAGCGGAATGAGCGGGTCACCAGGGAAGTACATTTGCGTCACCAGGCGGGTGATGAAGGCCGGGCCGAAAAGCGAAAAGTGAATATGGGCCGGCCGCCAGGCATTAGGATGGTTGCGCCAGGGATAAGCGCCCGGCTTAATCGTGAGGAAGCGGTAGTTACCCTCCGCATCGGTCAGCACACGGCCCGCGCCGAGGAAGTTAGGGTCCAGCGGCGCGGGATGATTGTCGCGCGAGTGGCGGTAGCGGCCGGCGGCGTTGGCTTGCCAGAGTTCGACGAGAGAGTGCGGAATGCCGCGGCCATCTTCGTCGAGCACGCGGCCGGCAACGATGATGCGTTCGCCTTGCGGTGGATCGGCGTAATGCGCGGTAAGGTCATGGTCCGTCGCGCCGAGCGGGTTATGGCCATAAACGGGTCCGGTTAACTCGCTGAGCGTGTGGGGAATTTGAATCAGCGGACGAGAGGGGGCACGTTTAATGGTGGACTTATAGCCTTCATTGAGATACTCCGGCTGGCTGCCGGACTTTACTTTGGGATATACGTTCATTCAGTGCCTCCGGCCACTCCGTGCGCCTTTTCCGTGCGCGCATGTAACTCGCGCAGGACTTCTAACTCGCTCGCGGTGGGAGGCGCAGACTCTTCAATCGACTTCGCAAAACGTAAATTCCAGGCCGTATTTTCTTGAACCTGTTCCCGGCTAATTCCGGGGTGTAAGTGAGTGACGGTCATCTCGCAGGTTTCGGGATCGGGGCGCATCGCACATAAGTCAGTGACGAGCAGTACCGGGCCTTTCGTGCGCAGGCCGAGTTCGCGGCGCTCGCGTCCGGTGCGGCCGTGCCCCAGCGTGGTGAGGAAGTCCAGTTGCTTCACGAAACTACGGATTCCTTGGCGCATCACAATGAAGACTTGCCCGCATCCGGTGGCGATTTCCGTAGCGCCGCCGCTGCCCGGCAGCCGGACTTTCGGATTCGCATAGTCGCCGATGACCGTACTATTGAGGTTGCCGAAACGGTCCACTTGCGCGCCACCCAGAAAGCCGACACTCATTCTTCCGCCTTGTAGCCAGTAGCGGAAGACTTCCGGCACCGACACGGTCGTGAGCGCCGTTTCGCAAAGCTCCCCGTCGCCAATCGAGAGCGGCAGAACGCGGGGGCGCGTGCCCAGCGTGCCTGACTCATAAATCAGTTTAATTTGCGGCGCGTGAGTAAGCCGAGCCAGGTTACATGCCGCCGACGGAAGCCCAATGCCGACAAAACAGATATCGTTGTTACTCAGCGAGCGCGCCGCAGCGATGGTCATCATCTCATGGGGAGAGTAAGTCATCGCAGCACATTCTCCCGCATCCAGGTAAGAAAGGTTTCCCGTTCCCGCGATATCTCATCCCAGGCCATATAAAATGCGTTGTCGCGCGTGTAATAGCCGTGCGCGTAAGAAGGTTGCGCGCCACGAGGGGCGATGACGACCGCGCTCAATGTCCAGGCCGGCAGAATCACCGCGTTCAAGCTGCGAGCGCCGAAGCTCTCCACCACTTCTTCGACAGTGACAATGGCGCGCCTGCCCGCCAGCACCGCTTCTTTCTGTACCCCGACGATGCCCTCAATCAGGACATTGCCTTCGGCATCGGCCCGTTGCGCGTGAATGATGGAGACGTCGGGCCGGATGGCCGGCACGCAGGTTAACGTTTCGCCGGTGAAGGGGCAATCGATGAAGCGAATATCCGGGTTAACCGTGGGCAAGTCACTGCCGCCGTAGCCGCGAAAGAACGCCGCAGGCATGCCGGCGGCACCGGCCTCATACGCGTTCGCCATGGCGGCATGGCTATGCTCGACGATCTGCAGCGGAGCGGGCCAACTGCGTTCGACGGCGTCGCGCAGCCGATGCAGCGATCCCACGCCGGGGTTGCCGCCCCAGGAAAAGACCAGCTTCGAAGCCGTGCCCATGCCGATCATCTGATCGTAGAGGAGGTCCGGCGTCATGCGGATCAGGGTGAGGTTGCGGCGGCCTTGACGGATGATTTCGTGGCCGGCCGCGAACGGGATCAGGTGGGTGAAACCTTCGAGCGCGACTTGGTCACCGTCATGAACGTATTGGGCGATCGCGTCAGTGAGGCTAAGAAATTCCATCGCGTTGGGCGAATACCGGCTCCCTGGGCGATATTCGCATACCATTGGCGTGCCGTCAAGAGCCGTGGTGTGCGATAATCGCCGGGTGCCAGATTTTGCCGAATTTGAGGGAAATCCCGACTTCGTCCTGTCGCTCGCCCGCGGCTTGACGGTGATCGAAGCCTTTGAGGGACGGGCGGAGGGCGTCACGGTGGGCGAGGTGGCCGCGCACACCGGGCTCTCCCGCGCTTCGGTGCGGCGGTTGCTGATGACGCTTGAAATGTTGGGCTATGCGAGCCGCAGCGGCACGATGTTCCGGCTGGGCAGCCGGGTGCTGCGGCTGGGATTTTCGTTTCTCTCGTCGCACTCGCTGGCGACGCTGGCGATCCCGATTTTGGAGGAGATCAGCGCGGCACTGCACGAATCCAGTTCGCTGTGCGTTTTGGAGAGCGATGAGATCGTTTATATGGCCAGATCGGCCACAAAACGGGTAATGTCGATTGGATTGTCGATCGGCAGCCGGCTGCCGGCCTACTGCACGTCGATGGGAAGAGTGCTGCTGGCGGCGCTGCCGGAGCCCGAACTGGACTCGTACCTCAACCGGGTCGTCATGCAGGCCCACACGCCCAGAACCATCCGGGAAAAGGCGGCACTGCGATCAGAACTTGACCGGGTGCGCCAGCAAGGCTACGCGCTGGTGGACGAAGAGCTAGAGCTCGGTTTGCGATCGTTGGCGGTACCGGTGATGACCCGCGGCGGCCGGACAGTGGCGGCCATGAACACGGGGGTGCATGTCTCGCGCGTCACCACGGGCGACATGGTGGAACGCTACTTGCCGGTGCTGAAAGAGGGGGCGATTTCGCTGGGCCAGGCACTCGGTTAAGCCGGGTGGCTTGACAAGGAGTGGGCGTTTATCGTACAACCGAGCGATAAGCGCACATGGAATTCGCCTACATTTGCGATGGGCTTCGTACGCCCTTTGGACGCTACGGTGGCACCTTAGCGACCGTGCGACCCGATGACTTGGCGGCGATTCCTTTAAGAGCACTGCTCGCCCGCTACCCCCATCTCGAGCCCGACGACGTGATCCTCGGCTGTGCCAATCAGGCGGGCGAGGACAATCGCAATGTGGCGCGCATGGCCTTGCTGCTGGCTGGATTTCCGCCTACCGTGCCGGGGACCACCGTGAACCGGCTGTGTGGGTCGAGCATGGACGCGGTGGCCATGGCCGCGCGGGCGATTCGTTGCGGCGAAGCGGCGGTGGTCTTGGCGGGCGGGGCGGAAAGCATGTCGCGCGCGCCGCTGGTGCTCTCAAAGCCGGATGCGCCCTGGGCTCGCGGCCAAAAGCTCGAAGACACGACGCTCGGGTGGCGTTTCGTCAATCCCTTAATGCGCGCGCAGTATGGCGTGGATTCGATGGCCGAGACGGCCGAGAACGTGTCAGCTGAGTGTGGCGTGTCGCGCGACGACCAGGACGACTTCGCCTTTCGCAGCCAACAGCGTTGCGCATCAGCGATGGCCGCGGGCTATTTCGCCAGCGAAATTGCGCCAGTGACGTTGCCCAAAGCATTGGTCGATCAGGATGAACATCCGCGGCCGGACACCACGCGTGAAGCGTTGGGCCGTTTGAAGCCGGTGGTAAAAAGCGATGGCACCGTCACGGCGGGCAATGCTTCCGGCATTAACGATGGCGCGGCCGCACTGCTGCTGGCTTCAGAATCTGCCGCCGCGCGTTACGGCCTTGTGCCGCGAGCGCGCGTGATTGGCTGCGCCGTAGCCGGCGTGGCACCTAGAGTGATGGGGCTGGGCCCAGTGCCGGCGGTGCGGAAGTTGCTGGAGCGCACCGGCTTGACGCTCGCGCAGATGGACTTTATCGAACTGAACGAAGCCTTCGCCGCGCAAGCCGTAGCAGTGTTGCGGGAGCTCGGAATTCCCGCTGATGCGGAGCATGTGAATCCGAATGGCGGTGCCATCGCGTTGGGGCATCCATTGGGTGCCAGCGGGGCACGGCTCCTGGTGACGGCGGTGAATCAACTGCACCGCACGGGCGGGCGCTATGCCCTGGCCGCCATGTGCATCGGCGTTGGGCAGGGCATCGCCATGGTCGTGGAGCGGGTTTGATCAAGCTGGTGCATATCGCGGACCTTTCGGTCATCGTGGGCGACCCGATCGAGACCGGCGAAACTCCCGCCGGCGTGCGGCGCGCGATCCCGATTCTGGGCGGGCAGGTGACCGGGCCGAAGATGAAAGGCCACATACTTTCTGGCGGGGCGGACTTCCAAATTCTACGCCGCGATGGTGTAACTGAACTGGAGGCACGTTACGTGATCGAGGCGGAGGGCGGCGCAAAGATTTATGTCGAGAATAAAGGGCTGCGGCATGGTCCGGCGGCGGCGATGGAGCGCTTGCGGCGCGGTGAGCCAGTTGACCCGGCGCTGATTTACTTTCGCGCCACGCCACGCTTTGAAACTGCCGGCGAGAAATACCGCTGGCTGACACGGCATATCTTCGTTTGCGACGGCATTCGCCGGCCCAATCGGGTGGAACTCGCTTTCTATCAAGTGATGTAACGCGTGCCAGCCCATAAGCTCCGTACCCAGGTCGCGATCATTGGCTCCGGACCCGCCGGGCTGATCCTCTCGCACCTGCTGCATCGCCAGGGCATTGAGTCCATGGTCATTGAGACGCAAACGCGCAATTATCTGGAGGAACGTATTCGCGCCGGCGTGCTGGAACAAGGCACGGTGGACTTACTCAATGAAGCTGGCTTAGGCGAACGCATGCGGCGCGAAGGGTTAGTGCATCGCGGGATCGAGTTACGCTTCGACGGCCGCAGCCACCGGATCGACTTACATGAACTTACTGGGCGCTCCGTCTGTGTTTATGGGCAGCACGAAATCGTCAAGGACATGATCGCGGCTCGCAGTGCGAATGGCGGACCCATTTACTTCGAAGCGTCACAAGTGCAAATCCACGATTGCGAAAGTGAATCGCCGCGAGTTACTTTCGATCAAGCAGGCGAAGCCTATGAAGTCGCCTGCGGCTTTATCGGTGGCTGCGATGGCTTCCACGGCATTTGCCGCCCATCCATCCCGGCGGGCGTGCTGTCTATTTATGAAAAAGTCTACCCCTTCGGCTGGCTGGGAATTCTGGCCGAAGCCGCACCTGCCGCGCCCGAGTTGATCTATGCCAGCCACGAGAGTGGCTTTGCCCTGCTCAGCATGCGCTCGCCGCGTATCACTCGTGCTTACTTACAATGCCCGCCGGCCGAAGATATCGCCGCCTGGCCGGACGATCGCATTTGGGAAGCGTTACAGCAGCGCCTGGGCATGCCCATCAATCAAGGCCCCATCATCCAAAAGAGCGTCACCGCGATGCGCAGTTTTGTTACGGAGCCGATGCAGTATGGGCGGCTCTTTCTGGCCGGTGACGCCGCGCACATCGTGCCGCCGACCGGTGCCAAAGGCCTGAATCTGGCGGCGGCGGACGTGAGCGTACTCGCCCGCGCCATCGCCGCCTGGTATCGCGATGGCACCACAGAACAGCTGGACAGTTACTCCGCAGTCTGCTTGCGCCGCGTATGGCGCGTGCAGCATTTTTCCTGGTGGATGACGTCGCTCCTCCATCGCTTCGCCGGCCGCTTCGAGGACGCCGGTGGCTTCGATCGCCGCCGCCAATTAGCCGAACTCGAACAAGTCGTCACCTCGCGTTCCGCCGCCCAAACATTGGCCGAAAATTACACAGGATTGCCCTTTTCATGACTCGCAAAACTCCACCATTTCGCGCCGGTCACGTGGGCAGCCTTGCTGCGTCCAGCCGCCTTAAAGGAAGCCCGTGCCCGTTTCGAGCGTGGCGAGATTTCAGCCGCCGATTTGCGCCGGGCCGAGGACGTGGCCATCGAACAGGCCATTGCCCGGCAGGCCGAAATCGGCTTACTCAGTGCCACCGATGGCGAGATGCGCCGCGCCATGTGGCAGTTCGATTTTCTTGAGCATTTAGAAGGGGTCGAGTCCTTTCGCTCCGGCCATGGCATCGCCTTCAAAGGCGGCATCGAGACCCAGGCCAAGGGGCCGCGCGTCACGGGCAAGATTGCCTTCGCCGGCCATCCGATGGTGGAGCACTTTCGTTTCCTGCGCGACCACACCAAGGCCACGGCCAAGAGGACCATTCCCTCGCCCAGCGTGCTCCATTTCCGGGGCGGCCGCCGCGCGGTGAACCCTGATGTCTACCCCAGCATGGAGGAGTTCTACCGGGACTGGGCCATCGCCTATCGTGACGCGGTACAAGCCTTCGCCGATGCGGGCTGCCGCGATCTGCAACTCGATGAAGTAAACCTGGCTTACCTTTGCGATGCTGAGCAACGCCAAATGCTGCGCGACCGCGGCGACGATCCCGACCGGCTGCCCGCCATTTATGCCGCGATGATCAATACTGCCATCCGGGGCCGGCCCGCCGGTATGGCCATCACCATGCACCTTTGCCGGGGCAACTTCCGCTCCAGTTGGATGGCGGAGGGCGGCTATGAACCCGTCGCCGAAATGCTCTTCAATCAGATCGGCGCCGACGGCTACTTCATGGAATTCGACACCGAACGCGCCGGTGGCTTTGAGCCTTTGCGGTTCGTGCCGAAAGACAAGACGGCGGTGCTGGGCCTGGTGACTTCGAAGTCCGGCGCCCTCGAGTCGCCGCTCGAACTCGGGTGCCGAATCAGCGACGCCGCCAAGTACATCGACGTGGAGCAACTCTGCCTCAGCCCGCAATGCGGCTTCGCCAGCACCGAAGAAGGTAACCTGCTCACTGAAGCGGAGCAATGGGCCAAACTAGCTCGTATTGTGGATGTCACCCGGCAGGTTTGGGGCTGATGAACCAGGTCATCGATGCCGGCGCGCTGCTCGACGCGAGCCCCTTCACCACCCATCAGAAACTGCTCACCGCGTTGGCCGCGCTCGCCGTGATCTTCGACGGCTTCGACATTCAGATTCTGGCATTTGCCATTCCTTCGTTGATGAAGGAGTGGCACGCCGCCCGCGCGGACTTTGGTTACGTGCTGGCCATCGGCTTAGCGGGCATGGCCATCGGCGGCCCCGTGGCGGGTTACTTTGGCGATCGTTTCGGCCGCCGCCCGGCGCTGATCGGCTCTGTGGCACTGTTTGGTTTGGCCACGATCGCCACGTCGTTGGTGGACGGACTCACCGGCCTCGCCGCGCTGCGTTTCCTTACCGGGCTCGGGGCCGGTGGCGCGGTGCCCAATGCCGGCGCGCTGGCGGCGGAATTCGCGCCGGCGAAGCGTCGCGCCACGGCCGTCAAATTCACCATCGTCTGCATCCCGCTCGGCGGCATGCTCGGCGGCCTGATCGCCGCGCGCGTGCTGCCGGCCTATGGCTGGCGCACACTTTACCTGACCGGTGGCGCACTGCCGCTGCTGTTTTCGCTGGTGCTGTGGAGTGCGCTCGCCGAGTCGCCGCGCTTTATGGCGCGCCGCCCGCACCGCTGGCCGCAACTCCGTCAGTTGCTCGCCCGCATGGGCCACGCGTTGCCAAACGCAGTTACGTTCGAAGACCCCGCCGGGCAAGGTATCCCGGACCGCGTCTCCCTCCGGTCCTTGTTCGTTCCCGCTCTCGTACGCGATACCAGCGGACTCTGGGTCGCCTTTTTTTTCTGCCTGGGCGCGGTCTACCTGGTCTTCGGTTGGCTCCCCACGCTGCTCGCCGCCCAAGGCCTCAATGTGGCCGTCGCCAGTTCTGGACTCGCCGTCTATAACTTCGGCGGCGTCCTCGGCGTCCTGTTGTGGGCGGTGCTGACGGCGATGCTCGGCTCGCGCCGGCCGCTGCTATTCGGAGCTTTGGGCGCTGTGGGCAGCGCGTTGGCTCTGCTATGGGTACCCTTCGAATCGCCGTGGCTCATCTTCGGGCTGGGCCTGAACGGACTGCTGGCTAACGCCGTCCAGACCTCCATGTACGCCCTCGCCGCGCACATCTATCCCACCAGCGTGCGCGCTTCTGGCGTGGCCTACGCGGCCGCCGTAGGGCGATTGGGCGGGTTGCTCACCTCGTCGTTTGGCGCGGTCATCATCCAAGCCGGATCCGCCGTTTACTGGATAACGTTGGCCATCGCCATGCTCTGCACCTTTGCCGGGCTCGCCTGGGTGCGCCATCATTTCCCGCCGGCGGAGAAACTGCAATGAGGCCGGTGCGCGTGCTGGCCGCTGAGGCTCACTTCGATCACCGGGCCGACGGCACGCTTTACGTCGCGTCTCCCCGCCCGCTCGGGCCATACCCGGACCAGCTCACCGAACGCCTTGAGCATTGGGCGTCCCACGCGCCTGAGAGAATCTTTCTGGCCCAGCGCGACGCGGCCGGCGCGTGGCGCAGCGTCACTTACGCCGAGGCTCTCCCGCGCGTCCGCGCCATCGCCCAAGCGTTGCTGAACCGCAACCTGGGCCCTCACAGGCCCGTCGCCATTCTCTCCGGCAACAGCATCGAACATGCGCTGATGGCCCTGGCCTGCATGTATGCCGGCGTGCTGTATGCCCCGGTTTCGCCGTCGTATTCGCTGGCTTCTTCCGAACTCGCCACGCTTCGTTACCTATGGCAGAGTCTCGCGCCGGCCTTGGTATTTGCCGCCGAAGGAGAGCTTTACCAGCGTCCCCTGGCCACGATTCTGGATCGCCATACTGAACTCGTCACCGTCTCGCCACCCAACTCATTGCGGGCGACCTCGTTCGACGAACTCCTCGCTACGTCCATCGGCCCGCGCGTCGACGAAGCGCATGCCCGCGTCACTCCGGGCACCGTCGCCAAGGTGCTGTTTACGTCGGGTTCCACCGGCGCGCCCAAGGGCGTCATCACCACGCAGCGCATGCTCTGCAGCAACCAGCAGATGCTTCGCACCGTCATGGGCTTTCTCGCCGAAGAGCCTCCGGTGCTGTGCGATTGGCTCCCTTGGAATCATGTCTTCGGAGGCATCGGCACGAATGATACCTTAGCCTCACCCGGAGCGCAGCTCGACTACTATCAGTCGCTCATCGGTAAAATGGGCCAAGCCCGGGTGGATTCGTTTGCCCGGCTGTTCGTCATCCCGCAAGCCGGCCATGGGCTCACCGGCACTCCGTACGAATCGAAAGTTCCTATTCCCACTACTTACGACAAGTTAGCAGTGTTACTCGAATGGGTGGAGCACAAATCTGCCCCCGCGAGGAACTTAGCCGTCACCGCTGGTGAGCGCAGTCTGCTTCTATGCTCCTACCCGCTTCACCCGCACTACCAGAGCGGCCCCCCGTCGCAAGCGAGTTCCTATGAATGTAAACCGTAATCCAATGTTAGCCAGCGTGAAACTACCACGGCCAGTCCAGTACCGCGACCGTGTGAATTTTTTGCTTTCCGGCTTGCCGCAGGACCCGCTCCCTATCGTTCGCGGCTGGCCGGCACAGTTACGGACTCGCCACGGCGCTCAGGGCATGATTGACGGGGCCAACGCAGTCGTGGTGTAAAAGCCGGACCCGCACAATCCGTGAGGGATCTCGTAGGGACCGAGAGACCACTTTGACAGCCCCACAACTGCTGTTACCACCGGCTACTGGCTTCCACATCGGTCACCGCGATCAAGGGTCGGGGACGCATCTCCCTTCGACTAACAATTCCTATCCAGATCTTCATGGAGGGGATTCTTGGAGGCGCGAGGCATTACTAACTAGTCACGCTACTAGATCGCTGACCCAGCTAATCGATGCGCAATGCCGCCAGGCTCGTATTTAGCGTCGCACCGGCCTCGGACTTTACCGTGGCCTTTAACTGATATTGGCCAGGCGGCAAAACGACACTGGGGGCGCGATAGAGGGGGACCGTCTCAAACCAGAGCTGCTCGTTCGCACTAGGCTCGAGCGGTCGATTGACGGAATAGACGGAATCGTTAGCCGGGTTTAGTAACTCCAGTAACAACGACTTTGCCGCAGGATTCTCCACCTTGAGGCGGGTAAACAGGCAGGGCTTGTAAGTGCCCGGAGGATCTGGTTGGGAGCCCCCTAAGCCACAGGAGGCAGAATAACAAGGCACAGCGCAATTGCGCACCTGACGACCGGCCAGATCGAGCACCTGGGATTCGGGCGCCAGTTCCAGGCCGTTGGAGGGAGAACGAAAGCGGATTTGGCCGGCGATCACGGCCTCCACCAGTTCGACTCCATCGGAAAAGCCGCCGTTCGATCCGGTGGTGATTCTGCGGTCATTCGACAGCAGGCCAATGCCACGGGCAAACGTCCCGCGCTCGCGGGTAAATAGGGTAGACGCCACGTAGCTGATCGCGTTGGGAATGCTGCCGAAGGCGGTACTGACGGTAAAATTACGTTGCTCAACCACCGCGAGCGCCTTCGGGTCCGGGTTGGGGTTCGGGTCCAGGAATAGGTCGATTCGATTGTTGGCTTGCTGGTGGATGCGGCCGGCGTCGTCGATACGGTAGAGGGACTCGCTGAAGGACGCCCCCGGTCCGGTCTGTTGGCGCAAGGCATACCAAGTCTCGCCGCCCGCCACCACGGTACGGTCCACCCAACGCACCAAGGGCACGGCCGTCACGTTTCGATCACTGTAGCGATAGATCCACCGATTGCCGACTTCGAGCGGGAAATAGCTCTGGGTAGCCAGTTGAGCAGCGAGATTGGGGCTCGCGGCAAGGCAACGGACGTTGGCGACGGCGCGGGCCACTTCCTGGCCATTGGGATTGACGAGCACAAAGACGAGGCCGTCCGCTACCCAATCGCCGGTGGTGGCACCGCCAATGCCGGGCTCGAAGCCGGACATGGCGGGTCCCGCTGCTGTTCCGATGCGAACCTGGACGGCGCTCTCCGCCGTAGTCCACGTGAGGCGGGCCGTGGCGAGCGAATGGCCGTTGCAGCGCGTGAGCGTGGCGGGCACGATGGTCAGCGAAGATTGCGCCCGGGCACTGAAGGCCATCGACGCCAGTAAAATCTTGACGAGCATACTAATCACCCCAGCCTATTCATCTTCGGGTTGTAGATCGAGCACCTCGGGCGGGTCGGGTTCGGACGCTGGGGGCGCGGCGGTGGCCCCGGGAAATGGCGCGATCAGGGCGCGGGAGGCGGTGGCGAGGCGAGGCTTCGCCTTCGTGGATCGGCTGGCGGCCACCAGATCCTGCACTTCGGCGGGCGTCACATTGCGCCAGCGGCCCAGCAGCAAGCCGTCAATCCCCAGCCCGCCGATGCGGACCCGCACGAGTTTCAGCACAAAGCTATCCACGGCTTCGAGCATCCGGCGCACCTGCCGGTTCCGGCCTTCGGTCAGCGTGATTTCGATAAAGGTTTTGGTGGCGGCGTCGCGAACGCGCACCACCTCCGCCGGCCGGGTAGGGCCGTCGTCGAGCGTGACGCCCGTACGGAGCCGGTCCAGTTGCTCGTCGGTGAGCAGCGTGGCGGCTTTCACCAGATAGGTTTTGGGGACGTGATAGTCGGGATTGGTGAGGCGTTCGCCGAATTGGGTGTCGTTGGTCATCAGCAGCAGTCCGCTGGTGTCGAGGTCCAGGCGGCCAACGGTGGAGAGGAAGTCAGTGACGGTGGGGATCAGGTCGTAGACGGTGGGGCGGCCCTCCGGGTCTTTATAGGTGCTCAAGTAGCCGGTGGGCTTATTCAGCAGCAGATAGCGGAACTTCTTCTTTTCGAGCTGGCGGTTGTCGATTTCGACTTTGTCGTGGTCGGGCTGCACCCAGTAGTCAGGATTCTGGATGACTTTGCCATTCACCTTGACGCGGCTCGCGCCGATCCAGGAGCGGGCTTCGGTGCGGGAGCCTAAGCCCATCTTAGAAATGACGCGGTCGAGCGTCTTGGGCGGAGTGGGCTTGGTTTTCATGTCTCTCTCAAGTACGGTCTCAGAATGGAGAGCTGAGAGCAAGTGGGGCGGGTCTTACGCCGCACTTCGCCGGGAGTCATAGAGCAGTTTTCCCTCGCGAACGAGCTGCGCTTAGAAACGGGCCTCTGTCTCTCCAGCACGGTCTCAGAACCGGAGGCCGTCTTGAGCTTGACCTCAGCGGAGTTTCTGGAAGGCAAAGTTTTGCGGGGTTTGTGGCATGCAGCCCGCCCCGACATTCATTCTGAGCGAGACGAAGGTGGAGGCGTCGGTGCCGGTGGAAGCGATCTGGAGATTGACGATGGCCGATCCGCCGCCGGCGATGTCCGGAATCGCCGCCGAGGTGGTGTAAGAAGTGATGATACCGTTGCCTCCGGTTTTGGTGACCACGAAATTGATCACGCCACCGGTGGCTGTGGCTAAGCCACTGTTGGTTACCCGGATCGCCCACGTGGAATTCGTGAAAGTCCCGGTCTTGCCGGCGATGGAGGTATTCAGTTTCACTCCGCATACTGAGCAGTCGCCGATGGTGAACGCATGGAAGGTGACCGGAGTGCCGCCGAAAGTGGGTATCAAGGCA
>JANLPT010000204.1:0-21517 GCA_031367405.1 Bryobacteraceae bacterium | reverse complement strand
GCAGAGACCAGCCGCGATGTTGGCAGACCTCTACCAGCGCGCCCAGGACTACGGGCCGCTCAATGGCGGTGAGTTCGTACGGCTCTTGCACCATCAACCGCTGCATTACTGCAGCGAATCCAGGTTGAGGTGGCTGCCACGCACTGTCATTCCAGGAGCCACGCTCGTCCCCGTGCAGGTGGGTGCCGTAGCAGGAAAACGTCACCAGGTAGGTCATGGGGTCAAGTTCGGTCGCGTGTGCGACCCGGTCACTACGTTCCCGGCTGGTTCAGGTCGTATGACCGGAAGAAGTAGCCGAGTTCCCGCGCCGCCGACTCTGGCGAATCGGAACCGTGCGACGCATTGCGCTCGATGCTTTCGGCGAACAGCTTGCGGACCGTGCCCTCGTCAGCGTTCGCCGGATTGGTGGCGCCCATCACTTTGCGCCAATGAGCCACCGCGTCCTCGCGTTCGAGCGCGAGCAAGACCACGGGACCCTCGGTCATAAAGGTGATCAGCGATCCAAAGAAGCCGCGTTCTTTGTGCTCGGCGTAGAAGCCTTCGGCTTCATGCTTCGACAAGCGAGCCATGCGCATCGCCTTCAGCGTGAAGCCCTCTTTCAGGATGAGAGAGAGAATCGCGCCAACGTGACCTTTGGCCACGGCGTCGGGTTTAATAATCGCAAATGTGTGCTGCATGAGTTAGAGTTTTCCTTTTAGCGTGATGCCCAAATCGGCGGGGCTTTGGCAGACGCTGATACCGGCGGCGGCCATGGCGGCCATCTTGTCGGAGGCCTTGCCCGCACCGCCCGAGACGATGGCACCGGCGTGGCCCATGCGGCGGCCAGGAGGCGCTGTCTGGCCGGCAATGAAGCCAACGACGGGCTTCTTGACGTTGGCCTTGATGTAGGCCGCGCCCTGCTCTTCGGCATCGCCACCGATTTCGCCGATCAGGATGATGGCGTGCGTGTCGGGGTCGTTGTTGAAGAGCGTGAGGCAATCGACGAAGTTGGTGCCGTTGACGGGGTCGCCGCCGATGCCGATGCAGGTGGATTGGCCGATGCCCAGCTTCGTCAGCTGGCCGACGGCCTCATAGGTAAGCGTGCCGGAACGCGAGACGATGCCGACGTGGCCCCGCAAATGAATGTGGCCAGGCATGATGCCGATGCGGCATTCGTCAGGCGTAATGACGCCGGGGCAGTTGGGGCCAATGAGGCGCGTATTCTTGCCCTTCATGTACTGCCGGACCTTGATCATGTCGGCAATCGGAATGCCTTCGGTGATGCAGACGGCGAGCGCGATGCCCGCATCGACCGCTTCCATGATTGCGTCGGCGGCGAAGGGCGGCGGCACGAAGATGACGGTCGCGTTGGCACCGGTCTCTTTTACGGTCTGCTCGACGGTGTTGAAGACGGGCAAGCCCAGATGCTGCGTGCCACCCTTGCCGGGTGTGACGCCGCCGACGACGGTGGTACCGTAATCGAGCGATTGCTTGGCGTGGAAAGTGCCTTGGTCGCCGGTGAAGCCCTGGACCATCAGACGAGTATTTTTGTTGACGAGAACGCTCATTTTGCGAGGGCCACAACTTTCTCCGCGCCATCTTTCATGCCGTCGGCAATGGTGAAGTTTAAACCGGACTCCCGCAGAACCTGCTGGCCGAGCTCCACGTTGGTGCCTTCCATGCGCACCACGATGGGGATCTTCACTTCGAGCGCGCGCGCCGCGTTTACCACGCCGCTCGCGAGTACATCGCAGCGCAGAATGCCGCCAAAGACGTTAATGAAGATGGCCTTCACGCCGGTGTCGCTCAACAGAATGCGGAAGGCATTCTTGATCTGGTCTTCGGTGGCACCGCCGCCTACGTCGAGGAAGTTGGCGGGCGAGCCGCCAGAGTACTTGATGATGTCCATGGTGCCCATGGCGAGGCCGGCGCCGTTCACCATGCAGGCCACCGTGCCATCGAGCTTGATGTAGTTGAGGGCGAACTTCGAAGCTTCCACTTCGAGCGGATCTTCCTCGGCCTCGTCGCGCAACCCCACAAAATCTTTGTGGCGGAACATGGCGTTGTCGTCGATGTTGATTTTGGCGTCCAAAGCCATCACGCGGCCATCCTTGGTGAGGATGAGCGGATTGATCTCGGCAAGCGACGCATCCATGTCGTCGTAGGCCTTGGCCAGCGCCTGCAGGCACTTCACGGCGGCCCCGATGGAGGCGGGCGGAATGCCGAGCGCAAAGCCGATCTTGCGTGCCTGCCAGGCACCCAAGCCGATGCCGGGCTCGATGGTCTCGCGGAGGATCTTTTCGGGCGAATGCTCGGCGACCTCTTCAATTTCCATGCCGCCTTCGGTGGACGCCATCATGATGTTCTTGCCGAGGGCGCGGTCGAGGGTGATGCCGATGTAATATTCCTTCTCGATCGGCAGCGCTTCTTCAATCAGAAGGCGTTGGACGAGTTGGCCGGTGGGCCCGGTCTGGTGGGTGACGAGCGTCATGCCCAGAATTTTGCCGATGGCCTCTTTGGCCGAGGCGAGGTCCTTGGCGACTTTGACGCCGCCGCCTTTCCCGCGGCCACCGGCGTGAATTTGAGCCTTCACCACACAAGGTGCGCCCAAACGTTCCGCCACCGCGTAGGCCTCTTCAGCCGTGAAGGCAACTTCCCCGCGTGGCACAGGGACGCCGTATTTGGCCAGGATTGCTTTGGCCTGATACTCGTGGATTTTCATTGGTTTTTGACGGTCTAGAGACTGGGTGGAGCGCGGCGAAACCGGGCTGAACCAGCTAAGCTAACAGGATAACATGGCGCTCGACACTGAACTCTCGTGGCTGATGCGGGGCGACTCGCTGGATCGCGGGCAGGCGCGCGCGGCGATGGAGCGAATTCTGTCGGGGGGCGAGGCGGCGGCGCAAGTTACGGCGATGCTGGTGGCGCTGCGGCTCAAGGGCGAGACGGCGGCGGAACTCGCGGGCTTGACGGACGCGATGCGGGGGGCGATGGTGCCGGTGTCTTGTACGGCGCAGCCATTGATCGACACTTGCGGCACGGGCGGCGACGGCTTGGGGACCTTCAATATTTCGACGGTGGTGGCGCTGGTGGTGGCGGGGGCGGGGGCCACGGTGGCGAAGCACGGTAACCGGTCGATTTCGTCGCAGTCGGGCAGTGCCGACGTCCTTGAGGCGTTGGGGGTGCGGGTCGCCCTGCCCGCTGCCGAAGCCGAGCGCTGTCTGCGCGAAGCCGGTATCGCCTTTCTGTTTGCGCCGGAACATCACCCAGCCATGCGGCACGTTCAACCCATACGCCGCGAGCTCAAGTTGCGTACGGCCTTCAATTTTCTGGGGCCACTGTCGAATCCGGCCAGTGCGCCGTTTCAGCTAATCGGGGCCCCGTCGTACGGCGTCGCCAAGCGCATGGCCGAAGCCCTGGCTTTGTTGGGCACCGAACGAGCGTTCGTGGTGCATGGCGCCGATGGCCTGGACGAGATCTCGCTCTCGGGCGCGACTTGGCTCTTCGATGTCCGGACGGGCCGCGTGGAGGAGCGCCAAGTGCAGCCTGCCGACTTCGGACTGTCCCCCGCACCGCTCGAAGCCTTGGCCGGCGGCGACGCCCTCACCAATGCCGGTTTGGCGCGCGAGGTGCTGGCGGGAGCGCTGGGAGCCCGGCGCGATGTCGTCCTGATGAATGCCGCGGCCGCCCTGGTAGTATGCGGCTTGGCTCTGGATTTCGTAAGTGGCGTTCGGCAGGCGGCTGAGTCGATTGACTCGGGGGCGGCGGCGGGCAGGTTGGAGTTACTGGCTGAATTGACTCATGCATGAAAGCGCTAGCTGGTTGGCCTCTCTAAAGGCCGTCCGCGCCGAAGAGTTAGAGTAGAACGCAAGCGATGAGGTGAATCTGCGAGAATCGTTGTATTATTTGACCTAAGTGCCCCACCGCTGACGCGGCGGGCTAGTACGCGGTCAAAGTACTAGCTTGGCCGTCGATACCGGCTGTTACCTGTCTCACGACAGTAAGGGCGAGAAATACCGTACCTGCGCCACCACGTGCGCCAAGGCGGGCATGCCGCTAGCTTTGCTCGATGAAGCCACCGGCAAGCTCTATCTCCCGGTTGCGTCTGACCACAGGAATCCGAATGCGAAGCCGATGCCCTTCGTCAGAAGGTGAAGGTAACCGGGACCCTGATGGAGAAAGGCGGTATCATTGGGCGCGCGATCAAATCAGTAGAAGCTGCACCGTAAGTAAGTTGCGAAAAGTCTCCGTCGACCGCCCTTCGCGAAATATCAACGTCAAGTAATTCTCAGAAGTTTCAAGGAGAAAAGTTATGGAAAGTAATCAACCGAACCGCCGCATCTTCGCGACCGCAGCCCTGGCTGCCCCGCTGCTGCTTTCGCAAATCGCCAGCGGACAGTCCTCAGGAAAGATGCTGACCAAGAAGCAATTGGCTGATTTGGTGTCCACGGCCAAGACTGCGGCCGATCACCGGAAGCTAGCGGAGCACTATCGCGCCGCAGCGGCTATGCATGAGGCAGAAGCGCAGGAACACGTCGCTCTCGCCGCCAAGTATAAAGCGAATCCCAACGCCAGCGAAGTAAAGCGACCGGGAGATCCGGACACTGCCGCCCATTGCCTTACTTATGCCGAGCACTGCCGCAGGGCGGCGAAGACCATGAGTGAAATGGCGGCCATGCACGAGGAGATGGCGAAGAAAGCGAAGTAACAAGTCAGGCGGAATGCCGGGGAAGTTTTCCGGCATTCCGCTCGGCATGGGAAGCGGGGAGATTTCCGGCCCAGCTTCGAGACGCTACGGATGTCCTACTCGACGCGTTCGCCGTGGATCAGATTGAACGTGCGCCGCCAACGGGTTTTGGTGAAAAAATTCGTGGCGAGGTCGACGATGTGGTCCAGGCTGATCAGCGAGCCGGCCAGCCGGTCAGTGGTGGTTTCGTAACTCCAGTAAATGATGAGGGGCTTGCCGATGATGTTTTCGCGGGGGACGAAGCCCCAATAGCGCGAGTCGAGCGATGAGTCGCGGTTGTCGCCCATGGCGAAGTAGCTGTTGGGCGGCACCACAATCTCACGGTTGACGATGTGGTTTTCCAGCATGCGCATCAGGCCCGGATTCGGGCGCACGTTCGGCTCGCTGGGGAAGTTATCACGGTAGGAGTCGAAGCCGGCCCACTTATGAAACTTGTACTTCTCCTTGACCGCTACGCCGTTCAAGAAGACTTGTTTGTTCTCGATGTGAATGCGGTCGCCGGGCACGCCGATGACACGTTTAACGAAGGTTTGCCGGATATCCTCGGGAAAGCGGAAGACGATGATGTCGCCGCGGTTCACCGGCGAATAGGGCAGCAGGTATTTGCTCACTGGCCCGGGCGGCGCGTAGGCGAGCTTATCCACTAACAAATGGTCGCCGATGAGGAGGGTGTCCTCCATCGATCCGGTGGGAATGACGAAGGCCTGCACCAGTGTGGTGGTGCCGAACAGCAACAGGATGATCGTCACCGTCCATTCGGCGATGGTGCCGCGCGGTGGCTCCTGCTTCTCGGCTTTGCGCCGGAAAAGGAAGTCCCAAATCACATTGGTGGGCCCGGCTGCGGTTTTCGTTTGTTCCACTTTTTCTCCAACCTTTTCCATTTTCATTTTAGACGCGCATTCTATTCAACGGGAGGTCCGGGTGGTTCTTCATCCGGTGCGGGCTGCGAGAATCGCCGCAAGCCGAGCACTTCCGAGAACGCGATGTAGATATTCACCAAGCCCACGCCGCTTACCGCGCCCCGGAAATAGGCACTATCCCAAATGCGATCCCAACGGGGAGAGATGTAGCTGAAATAAGAAAAATTCCACTGGTCGAACCAGGGATAAACCAGGAGGAAAATGCCGATTTCCATGATGAGCACCGCGCTCAGCAGGGCGATCACTTTGTGATACCAGCGATAGGCGGGTTTAGACTCGCTCAAGCGCCGGCTCCTCTGGCGAAGAGTTCGAGTTGCCGGACGGGGGCGAAGGTCCGCCGGTGCAATGGGGTAGGTCCCCAGAGTTCTAGCGCCGCCTTGTGCTCCGGCGTACCGTAGCCTTTGTTACGGCTCAGGCCATACGCGGGGTACTCGTGATCCCATTCGCGAAGCAAGGCGTCGCGAAACACTTTGGCGACAATGGAGGCCGCCGCGATGGAATGCGATCGCGAGTCGCCTTGAATCAGGGCTTTTTGTTGAATCGGCAGTTCGACGGTGACGGCATCCACCAGCAGAAGATCGGGGCACGTGGAAAGGGCTTCCACGGCGCGCCGCATGGCGAGGCGGCTGGCTTGCAGAATGTTGATCTGGTCGATTTCGTTCACTTCGCCGCGTCCAATTGCCCACGCTACCGCTCGAGCCCGAATGAGTAAGTCGAGACGCTCCCGCTCAGGGGCGTCCAGCAGCTTACTATCGTTCAAGCCTTGAATGCCATGCCGCGCCGGTAAGATGACGGCCGCCGCCACCACGGGCCCAAACAGACAACCGCGCCCCACCTCATCCACACCAGCGATGAACAGGAAGCCTCGTTGCCGGGCTCGCCGCTCAAACGCACTGTGGCAGGTGGCGCGCAGTTGACAGATTCCTGAAAATAACGGCTACTGCTCGCGCTCGCGAAGGCGGGCGGCCTTGCCACGCAAAGCGCGCAAATAATAGAGCTTGGCCCGGCGGACCCGGCCCGTGCGGATGATCTCAATCCGGTCAAGAATCGGCGCATGCAGCGGAAAGATTCTCTCGACGCCATGACCAAAGCTGATCTTGCGGATGGTGATCGTCTCACTTAACTGCGCACCCTGCTGGGCGATTAACGTGCCTTCGAACGCCTGCAAGCGTTCCTTTTCACCTTCGCGAATGCGGACCTGCACGCGTACGGTATCGCCAATCCGAATGGCGGGAATGTCAGTGCGCTTCTTGGCTTCGAAAATTTTCATGAGCGCGGTGTGATTCATAGCAACCTCTTAAAAAATGACTCGCCTCTAGAATAGCGGGTTCTGAGGGGCTTTGCCACCTTGCCGGCGGAAGTCGTTGATTCTTTGAGGACTGATACAGTACAAAGATGACTCGACGCGAGATTCTGGCCCTGGCGTTTGCGCCGCAACAGTTGAACTACCGGTCCTATTCCCGCGCCCTGCCCGACTATCTTACACGGCTGGCCAAGGAAGCCTACACGCGCCGCCAACAAGCACTGAACGGGCTCACGACGCCCGCCGCTGTCAAAGCCCGCCAAGTCTGGGTGCGGGATACTTTTTGGAAGCTCACCGGGGGGCAGCCCGCGCGCACACCGCTCAATCTGCGCACGGTGGGCGAGTTCCGGCGCGACGGCTACCGCGTCGAGAAGGTGGTCTATGAGAGCCAACCCGGTTTGGTGATTACCGCCAATCTCTACTTGCCTGACGGTATTGGCCGCTTCCCAGGGGTCCTCTTTCAGATGGGCCACAGCCTGAATGGCAAAGCGGCCGAACCTTACCAGAAGTGCTGCCAGGGTCTGGCGCGCCTGGGCTATGTGGTGCTCGCATTCGACCCGATGGGGCAGGGGGAGCGGACCTATTATCCACGGCCCAATGGCACTCTCACCCGGCTTGATTCGGCGGATGAGGAACACACGCTACCCGGACGCCAACTGCTGCTCGCCGGGCTAACGTCGACGCAGGTGCAGACTTGGGACGCCGTCCGCAGCCTGGACGTGCTGGCTGCGCATCCGTCGGTTGACCCGCGCCGTCTCGCTTCGACCGGCACTTCGGGCGGCGGCACCTTGACCATGATGCTGGGTGCCGTGGATGACCGTTTGGCCTGCGCGGCCATCTCGTGCGGCAATACGGAAAACTACGCCTGTCAGAGCTTTATCGCGCCCGGGTCGGTGGACGATGCCGAACAGAACTTTGTGGGCGGCGGTCCGCTGGGCTTTGACCGTTGGGACCTGCTGTATCCGCTGGCCCCGAAGCCCGTCGCGTTCGTCATGAGCGGACGCGACTTCCAAGGCACTTACTCGCCGAATTACTTAGTGGATGGCCGCCAGGAGTTTGCGCGCCTCGAGCGGACTTACCAAGTGATGGGGCAGTCCGCCGATCGTCTGCGTTGGGTGGAAACTCCCCTGCCGCATAGCCTCAGCGAGCCTTTGCGGATCGAGATCTATCAATGGTTCGAACGCTGGTTGAAGGGCTCCTCGCGGCGCATTGTCAATGAGCCGCCTGTTTCGCCGGAGCCGGACGAAACGCTCTGGTGCGGTGGCACCGGCAATGCCGTTCGCGATTTCTCCAGCCGTACGCCGCGCCAACTAATTCCCGCGCCCCGCACGCAACCGGCAGACTGGGCAAAACTTACCGGCGCTGAGTTACGCCCCACCGCCCGCCTGAAGGTGGTCGGGCAGACGCGTTTCGGCCCGGTGGGGATTCAAGCGGTAGAGGTGCAGAGCGAGCTGGAAGTGTATGTACCGGCCTGGTTGTATGCGCCGGCCAATGCCAAACACTGCATCCTGTTACTCGAGGATTCCGGTAAGTCCACTCGCTGGCAAGAGGGTAACTTGTATCATCGTTTAGCGCTACGCGGCGTAGCGGCCTGTGCCATGGATGGGCGTGGCCTTTATGACCTGCGGCCCGCCCTTGGACGCGGCGCCGCCGCTTACGCGATCTCCCACTTTGAGGAAGAGTTCTGGGCTTGGGGCTGCCTGATGTTAGGCCGTCCGCTGATCGGCCAGCGCATCACTGACATATTGGCCGTGGTAACGGCACTCAAGGCTCGCGGGCTGACCGTCGAGCTGGCGGCGTCCGGACGGCTAATTCCCGCAGCCCTATTAGCCACGGTGCTCGACGCTGCCATCGCGCGTCTGACGATTACCGGTCCGGTTCCGTCCTTCCGGGCCATCGCCGCCGCCGAGGAATACAAGCAACCCATGGCGGATTGGATTCCCAACATACTCAGTTATTCCGACCTGCCGGATGCGGCGCAATCGCTTGGGCTGCGCCTGCGAACCGTGGGCCGGCTGGATACCGGCTCGTTGCTGTAACCCGCCAAACAGAACCCTGACCGTCAGACGTTGCGCTGGGCGAGGATCAGCACCGAGAGCCCCGTCAGCATGAAAGCGAGCGTGCCTGGTTCAGGGGCAACCAGCACGGTGAGTCCGCTGATCGCCAACGGATCGAGCGCAAACGGGTCACTTCCGCCTTGCAACGTCACGACAGCCATGTAAGTACCCGGTGGCGTCCCCGGCGCGACCAACAATTGAAAGATCGGGCCGATGTAACTCTCGCCGGAGAGCAGAACGCCCGGGACATTGGCGAAGAAGAAATTGTGATCTTCGGTTAAGTAAGTGCCCGCCGGCGGCGTGAAGGCAATTGTTAGATCGTTGAGGAACAGATCGGCGAGGCCATTATTCTGCAACGTCCCGCTGAAGGTGATTGAGCTTCCGGGCTGGCCAGTCTGCACTGCTGGCGTCAGGGAGAACGCCAGCGTGGCCGAGGCGGGCAAAGCGGAGAATAGCAAAGCGGCAAGTAGTGTGCATCTCATGGTAGTTAATTTCCCACCGCGAAAAGTGTGGCGTTGTTGATAGCGTAGACGGTGCCATCGACGCCGATGAAAGTCGGCGTGTACGCTTCGCCGATGCCGGCGGTGAGTACCACCTGCTGAGTGAAGGAATTGGCCGTAAAGTCCCACCGGTAGAGCTTGCCGTCCTCACTATTCACCAGCGCGGATTTAGTAAACGGGTCAATCACCGCCGTATTAATGCACCATTCACGAACTGCGGGAAGCACCGGGTCAGGAGTAACTCCGGCAATTGTCAGGACCTCTCTCATTACCAACGCACCGGAAATCGGATCGGTGAATTGAACGTTAGGATCGAGGATGGCGATTTTATTTACGCCGTCGCCGCCCACGCTGCCATAGTTATTGTACTTAGTGAGCAGTAAATAGGCTGAGGGTCCGCTGTACGAAGGGACGAGCGAGGCGGGTACCACGGAGGCGGTGTCGTCCCAGCCGAAGGCCCCGGGAATTTTGGTCTGCGTGAGCGCCCCGTTGAAATGAAGAAGCCAGCCACGGCCATGATTCGAAAAAGACGGCGTTTCGAGGACGCCATAGTAAACGTCGCCATCGGGGCCTACCGTAGGCGAGGAAGTGCCGTCGTCGGCAATCGTTGCATCGTTGGCGGTCCGTGGATCTTTTAAGCGCACCCGGGCGATCGGCACCAGCGTACGGCTATCGGCGCTCACCAGATAACCCGCACTGAACGATCCGCCGGAGACCGCGAAATATAGAGTGCGATGGTCATTGCTGAGCGCGGGCGCACAGTTGATGGGTACGCGGTCAACGGTGACATCGCCACCAGCGGCCGATAGGGCGGTGACGAACGATCCGGCACCGTTGTAGCTAATTTTCGCCATGCCACTTTGGAGGTTGAGTGGATTCGGGCCCGACACTGTGTAGCCGAAGAAGATGTTGCCGGACCGGTCTGACGTAATCGGTGTGGAGATCTTTACGCTACTGTTGAAAGCCGCGAGATTGGCCGCGTAATTTGCGTTGCCATAAAAAGCGATTTGGCCCGTCGCTCCGGCGAGCGCATCAGGAGAATCGCGGTAGTAAACCGTGCCACCCGCTCCGGCGTAATAGAAGCGATTGCGGGCGCTCAACACCGCGCTGAAGCTGGGAGTCCAGCCGTGGGTGGGAAGCGAATAATCCGTGGCGAGGGTGTAAAGCAGCACGCCATCCGAACCGCGCCGCGCTTCGACCCGAAAGCCATCGGTGGCTCCGGTCTTCACCGGCATCAGCACCGTGTTGGCAGCCGTCACCATCGGCGAGGCGTAGTGGATATGCAGGTCGTTTCCCGTGAATTGGGGAGCCAGATCCAACGGCGCTTGCCAGCGAATGCGCTGCAAAGGCTGGGACGCCACGGCGGAAATGCCACTGTGTTGCGGATCGTGGGCAAAGCCGCTCCATGGCACGCTCAGGGCTTGAGCTCGCGCGGCGGCGGGCATAGCAGCCAGACAAAATATAGACAAAAATATCCTCATCGAACGGTCCTCCTCCGAACCGGCGCCAGAGCGGTTGCACTCCAGGCATTTTGCTCCATGGTACTGCAATGCGCCATTAACAAGTGTGACCCTTTCGGTCGCTGCGAAAAAAATAGCGCCATCCTCATGAGGGCCACATCTTCACGAGCAGTCGCCACTGGCGGCAAGGCTTACGTTTTTCGGGGCCAGACTCCCGCTGTGGCGGGCAAGGTTTTTCAGGCTTGCGGTGTCGCCCTGCCTCCGACGCTGCGATCCTCCTGACGGTATGCCCAGTTCGGCCCCGGAGAGGAAAAGCGTGTCACTAGGCCGTTTTCAAAATTGTAACGAGTTTTTTGCTCGCTGGCAGATGCTGCGCAGCGCCGACACCACGAAGGATCAGACCTACTTCCTCTTCGGCCTCACGCAGCCGCAACTGGCCCGGACCCTGTTTCCGCTGGGCGGCATGATGAAGCCGCAGGTGCGCGAACTGGCCGCCGGGCTGGGCTTGCCGGTGGCGGAGAAGCCCGATAGCCAGGAAATGTGCTTTGTCCCCAATGGCGATTACGGCACTTTCATTGAGGCCTACTCGAAAGAGCAGGGCATCAACCGCCCCCGGACAGCCGGCCAAGTGGTGACGCCCGATGGCGAGGTGCTGGGCGAGCACGACGGGGTGCATCACTGCACGGTGGGGCAGCGCAAGGGTATTGAGGTGAAGCGGCAAAAGTCCGAGCCGCTCTACGTTATCGAAACGAACCCAGTGACGCGGCGGGTGGTGGTGGGGTCCAATGCGGATTTCTTTTTTGGCGATGACTTGGAATCGCTGAGTCCCGATGACGCCAGTTTCCGGTCTATGTCAAAAATGAAGGCTTCCCAGCGGGACATGGCGCTCAGCCAGGGGACGATTGCGTTGCACTTAAATAAGTGGCTGGAAGGCCGCTTCATATTACCGGCACCCGATCTGCCAGATTTAAGCCGTGAGCGCAGCCCTGATGCGGCAGCCGCTACGCTTCGAAAGATTTGGAGTATCGGTCAGCTATCAATTCGGAATATGGTTCACCTTTTAGAAGCGAAGGGTGTCCGCGTCTTTTCTCTTTCGATAGAGGCTAAAGAGGTTGATGCCTTTTCGATGTGGAAAGGGTCAACTCCCTTTGTTTTCCTAAATAGCTTCAAGTCATCGGAGCATAACAGATATGACGCTGCCCATGAGCTAGGCCATCTCGTTTTGCATCGCCATGGCTCGCCGAACGGCCAAGATGCTGAGCGGGAGGCAAATTCGTTTGCCGCATCCTTTCTAATGCCGGAAGGCGATGTCTTAGCAAGGTGTCCCTCGTTTGTATCTTTGGAGACTATTGTGAGTCTCAAGCGCCGTTGGACGGTTTCTGTCGCAGCCCTGGCCCGTCGCCTACACGATCTAAAGCTGTTGACGGATTGGCAGTACCGAGGAATCGCGATCCAAATGGCTAAGCGCGGTTACCGCACAAGCGAGCCGGACGGGGCACCGCGAGAAAGGTCTCAAGTCTTACAAGTTCTCTTCGCTGCACTCTATAAAGAAGACGGCATCAGCCGCAGTTCCATTGCATCGGATCTCGCGATTACAACGCGCGAATTGGGCGGCTCGGTTATCGCTTGTTTCACAAGCAGGCCTAGAGAAGTGGCAGCCACCGGAATGCCACGTTTCTGCGGGCCGGAGGTGCCCGGTCATAGCCCAGAACGTACCAGGGAGTGGTACAATCGGACAAATGGAGTCCGAACGTGATTGTGAGCTTTCGAGACGAGTGGCTGCGGTCGATCTTTGTTTGACGACGTTCGCTCGAGCAGAATCCCTCCCGATCTCGAAAATAGGGTATTCCGGAAGCTCCAACTGATTGACGATGCGACGGCGGATCAGGACTTGCGCGTACCACCTGGTAACCATTTCGAGAAGCTGAAGGGCCACTTGGATGGCTTTCACTCGATCCGAGTCAACCAGCAATGGCGGTTGATCTTCCAATGGGAAGGCGACCGCAGTGAACAACGGACGTCTACTTAGACGCCCATCGTTATTTGTGAGGTGACTATGTTGATGACGAAACGCAAACCCGCGAGTGCCGGCGAGATTCTCGTTGCGGAGTTCATGCTTCCGATGGGCCTCACCCAGAACGCCTTAGCCGAAGCGATGGGTGTTCAGCGGAAGCATGTGAACGAACTGTGCAAGCAAAGGCGTGGAGTAACCGCTTCGACGGCTCTGATTCTGGCCAAAGTCTTCGGTAATACGGCCGAGTTCTGGTTGAACATCCAACGGCGTACCGACTTGTGGAATGCCATGCACTCGCCTCGGGAACAGGAACGGATTGGGCGGGCGAAGCCTTTGATTGAAGCTGCTTAACCAGCGGACACATGGCGCGGACCTTACGAGTTACTGCGGATGCCGAATTAATTGCATGTGATGGTTGAAGTTCTACAATCTCAACGAAGACATTAGATATTGGCTACCAGAGGTTGTAATAGCCATTTTTCTCTACTACTTCGAGCGGCAATTGGAAAAGTTCACTGAGATGGCCGGAGGTGAGCACTTCTGGCGTGGGGCCGTCGCGGAAGACTTGGCCCTCGCGCATCAGAATCACCCGCCGCATTTCGGGAATCAAGTCAGGGAGATGGTGGGTGACGAGGATGAGAGTCTTGCCGGCGGCGGCGAGTTTGCGCATCAGTTCGCGGAGTTCGCGGGTCGCGCGAATGTCGAGCGAGGTGGAAGGTTCGTCGAGCACCAGGGCCTGAGGATCGTTCACCAGCGCTCGACCGATGACGACGCGATGCGCTTCTCCGGAAGAGAGTTCATTGGTGGGGCGTTCGGCGAGGTGCTCAATCTCCAACAGCTTCATGACCTCATCCACTTTGGTTTCCATATGCGCTTCGACGATGTGGTGGGGCCAAACGCCGACGCTGGAGAAGAAGCCCGATAAGATGATCTCGCGCGCGGGAAAGCTGCACGTGCAACTGGCGACCAAGTCATTGTTGACAATGCCGAGCAGGCTGCGGAGTTCAAAGACGTGCCAGCGTTCGCGGCCCATGATGCGCAGGGCCCAGTCGGAGTCTTGCAGCCAAGGGTAGAAGTCGCGGGTGATGGTGCGGATCAGCGTGGTTTTGCCGCAGCCGTTGGGCCCGATGATGGCGGTGTGCTCGAGGTGCTGAATGGTGAGCGTTAAGCGGTTGAGCACGCGCTTCCCGCCGCGGCCGACGGTGAGGTTGCGGCACTCGAGCAGCGGGTAGTTTCTGGAAGAAATTTGCATAGGGGTCAAAGTGCAGGTTAACAAGAGAGGGTGCCGGGGCGCTCTATAATTTAAGAGTGCCCTTCCGTATCGTTGCGATGACCATCGCGCTGCTGACCTTGTTCAGTTGCGCTAAGAATATTCAAACCAAGGAGGCGGTGCAGGCCGCCTTACTGGATCATTTGACGAAAGTGTCGGGCCTCAATATGGGCCAGATGAAAATGGAAGTGGGCAGTGTTTCGTTCCGTCAGAACGAAGCCGATGCCACCGTGAGTTTCGTCCCCAACGGCATGGATCCCGCGCAGGGGATGCAGATGGTGTACACGCTGGTGCGTAAGGGCGATACTTGGGCCGTCAAGAGTAAGCGCGGGGGCATGCACGACAATACGGCACCGCCGGCTAGCCTTCCGCCCGCCGGCCTTCCGCCCGTTGCTGAACCCAAGTAAAATCTCTTTCTCCGATGATCTATGGCGCTGCACAACACAGGCTGTAACTTGGATGCGGTAGCGCGGCGTCAGAATCGCATGCGGGTGGCGGTGGAAGCATGAAGACCGTGGCAGTTCTGGGGGCTGGACCGGCGGGTTCGCACACGGCGGAGTTCCTGGCGCGGGCGGGCGTGCGCACGATTCTGCTGGATGAAAAGCTGGCTTGGGAAAAGCCTTGCGGCGGCGGACTCACCTATAAGGCTTACGAGAAGTACAGCTACATTGCCGGCAACGCCGCGCCCAAGCGGGCCATCCATGACTCGTACATTACCGCGCCCCAGGCCGGGCGCGTGAAGCTCTCCATGGAGCGCCCGATGTTGATTTACGCGCGGGAGGACTTGAACCGCATGCTGCTCGAACGGGCGGAACGTGCCGGCGCGCAGATTGAGAAAACGCGCGTGCTGGGCACCGAGCGCACCGCCGCTGGTTGGAGCATCCGGACCTCGGGCGGCCGGATATTGGCCGATTACTGTGTGCTGGCCACGGGCGCGCGCAATTCACTGCGTGACTTGGGCACCGCGTATACGGCGGCGGATGCGATGTTCGCGCTGGGTTATTACGTGCCGGGTAATCGCGACGCGGTGGATATTCAATTTCTCGACGGCCTCGAAGGTTACATTTGGGTGTTCCCGCGCTGCGGACATCTGTCGGTAGGGATTTGCGGCAAGGGCGAATCGGCGGCCGCGTTGCGTCTGCGCTTGGAAAGCTACATGCGGGAGCATGAGTTGCCGGTGGCGGGCGCTAAGTTCTATGCCCACATGCTACCGGCGCTGGAGTCGCCCGGCTGGCGCAAGAATCGGGTGGCGGGCGACGGATGGCTAGCGGTGGGCGACGCCGGCGGATTGGTTGACCCGATTACGGGCGAAGGCCTTTACTACGCGCTGCGGTCTTCAGACCTGGCGAGCCAAGTGCTGCTCAACGAGGCCGTCGCGCCGGCGGCTAAGCCGACGGCCTATCACCGGGCGATCAGCGACGATTTTATGGACGATCTGGCGTTTGGCGCGTCCTTGGCGCGGCGCGTATTTCTGCAGAAGTTACCCTTCGTGGGGCGCACGCCCGATGCGATGGTGCGGCTAGTGCGGCGCAGCCAGAAGTTCCAGCACTTGATGCAGGATTTGTTTGCGGGCACGCAGCCCTATCTCGAACTGAAGCAGCGGCTAACCAGGAATTTGGGCAGCGGTCTGCAAGAGGTGCTGTTGAATTTCTTTCTTCAGCAAATGGTTCGGGAGGCGAAGTAGATACACTGGCGGGATGGAACGAATGCGAAAAGCCGCCGTGATTGGGACGGGAATGATGGGTCCGGGAATTGCCGCTACCTTGGCCAGGGGTGGTTTGGAAGTGACGCTGTTGAGCCGCAACGATCCGGCGGCCGGGGTTAGAAAAGCTCAAGAGGCGGCCGGCCCGGAGTTAGCGGGCCTGATTACCGGTTCCACCGACATGGAGCGCGTGGTGGCCGCGGTAGATGTCGTGATTGAGTCGGCACCCGAGGAGATGAAATTCAAGCAGCGGCTGTTTGAGTATCTGGATCGCGTGGCTCCGGTGCATGCCGCGCTTTGCACCAATACGTCCGGCTTGAGTGTGACGGAGATTCAGTCGCTGTGCCGTCACCCCGAACGCGTGTTGACGACTCACTTTTGGAATCCGCCCGCGTTGATGCCGTTGGTAGAGGTGGTGTGCGGCGAGGCGACTAGCCCGGAGGTCGCGCTCGAGGTGCGGGACCTGTTAGTGCGCTGCGGCAAGACGGCGGTGATGGTGAAGAAGGACCGGCCGGGGCAACTGGGCAATCGCTTGCAGATGGCGGTCTTCCGGGAGGCGTTGCACATCGTGCAGGAGGGGATCGCCGATGCCGACCAAGTCGACCTGGCGATCAAGACCGGGTTTGGATTGCGGCTGCCCGTTTATGGCAGTTTCGAACACATGGACATGGTTGGCCTCGACTTAGTGAAGGCCGTGCTTGAAAATGCACTTACCGATCTGAACAGCAGTCGCGAGACACCACAAATACTTCTAGACAAGATTGCGGCGGGCGAGTTAGGCGTGAAGAGCGGCCGCGGCTTCTATGATTGGACCGATGGGGATGCGACGCGTGTGAAAGCCTTGCGGGACCGGTTCTTAAGCGAATTCAATGGTTCTGCGGTAGCGCGAGAAGCCGTTAGGCCCCGATAATGGCTTTGACCGGATCGCCAAAGACGTCGGTGAGGCGAAAATCGCGGCCGGCGTAGCGGTAAGTGAGCCGCGTGTGGTCGATGCCGAGTTGGTTTAAGATCGTCGCGTGTAAGTCGTGAATCGAGACACGGTTTTCGGTCGCCTTGAAGCCGAAGTCGTCGGTGGCACCATAAGCGACACCGCCCTTGATGCCGCCGCCGGCCATCCACATCGTGTAGCCGTAGGGGTTGTGATCGCGGCCGGTACCGCTTTCGGAGACCGGCGTGCGGCCAAATTCGCCGCCCCAGACGACGAGTGTTTCTTCGAGAAGGCCGCGCTGCTTCAAGTCGCGGATGAGGGCGGCGGCGGCTTGATCCATGGCGGGACAGCGCTCGCGGAGGTTTTTGTCGAGGTCCTTGTGGTCGTCCCAGTCCTGGCCGGCATTGTGATTGACGTGGACGTAGCGCACGCCGCGTTCCACCAGGCGGCGGGCCAGCAGACAACCGTTTCCGAAGGGCGAATTGCCGTATTCCTTACGCGTGGCGCCGGTCTCTTTACGAATATCAAAAACGTCAACCGCTTCGAATTGCATGCGATAAGCGGCCTCCATGCTCTTGATACGGCCTTCCAGAAAGTCATCCGCGCCAAAGTTAGAACTGAACTCGCGATTTAGTGCTTGCACGGCGTCTAACTGCCGGCGCTGCGCTGCTGGATCGAGCTGCAGATTCCGCAGATTGGCGATCATCTTTTCGGGCTCGATTTCGGTCTCGTTGAAGGGCGTGCCCTGATACTCGGCGGGCAAGAAGCCGTTGCGTAAGAAAGGCCCGCTGTTACCACCGGGAGTGAGAGCGACGAAAGAAGGAAGGTTATTATTTTCGGTGCCGAGCCCATAAGAGCTCCACGCGCCGAGGGAGGGGCGCGTTGCCAGAATGCTGCCGGAGTGGATGAGGCTGCGCGCGGGAGTATGCGTGGGATTGAACGTGTACATCGAGCGGATGACGCAGACCTCGTCGATAACGGAGGCTAATTGGGGCAGTAACTCACTGACTTCGATGCCGCTTTGGCCATATTTCTTGAAGGCGAAGGAACTGGGCAACAAGCCGCCCGTTTGGCGTTCGGTGCGTAAGTCGACTGCACCGGGCCGTTGACCTTGAAATTTGAGTAACGCGGGTTTAGGGTCGAACATATCGACGTGCGACGGTCCACCGGCGAGGAAGAGGAAAATGACGTGTTTGGCTTGGGGTGTCAGGGCGGGGCCATGGTAGTGACCGATGGCCGATGAGGCGCGTGCGGGGGTGAGTGCGGCAGCTAGCCCGAGCCCGCCGCTAAAACGATGGAGTAAGTCACGGCGAGTCATTTGCGAAAGAGTACCTCGTTAGTAGATAGCAGCACATGCGCGTATTCGTCGATGCTGCCGTCGGCCAGATAGCTCAGCGCGAGGTCGAGTTCTTTGGGGCTGGGGTCGCGCGAGAGGATCTGGCGATAGAGTTCCTTAAGCTGCGCGGTTTGGCCGGTTTCTTTCAGGCTTTTGGCCAGTAACTGGGCTTGCGCGCGCAGAAAAGTACCGTTCATGACGAAGAGCTGCTGCAAGGGAGTGATGGTGAGATCGCGGCCGGGGCTAGTTTGCGAAGGGTCAGGAAAATCGTAGATTTTGAGAAGGCCGTTCAAGCCTCCGCGCCCGACGCGCCCATAGATGGTGCGGCGATGATTAGCGGCAAGGTCAAGATCCTGGGAGAGGCCGTAGATCTGATCGTTCAAGTTTCCGGCGATGCGCAGGATGGAGTCGCGATAGGCCTCGATGCCCAGGCGCTGCGGGTTCATTCGCCACAGGAGGATGTTACTTTGATCGATCCGGTCACCGTCGGGGCGGCGGACGCTCAATTGTTGGTAAGCGGCCGACAACATGATCTCGCGGTGCAACCATTTGAGCGACCAGCCATTCTGGATAAAGCGAGCGGCCAGATCGTCGAGTAACTCGGGATGGGTAGGTTTGTCACCTTGCGTGCCAAAGTCACTGGGCGTCGCGACGAGGGGTTTGCCGAAGTGCCAGCCCCAGACGCGATTGACGATGACCCGGGCGGCAAGCGAGGCGCCGTCCGTGAATAATTTTTGGGCCAGGATAGAGCGGCCAGAGCCGGGGCCGAGTGTGGGGTCACTCGTGGAGAGCACGGTCAGGAAATGGCGCGGAGTCACTTCTCCGGGTGACGTGACGCTGCCGCGGAGTAACACCGGGAGGTCACGCGATTCGCCAGCCTTGTAAGTGATCCAGGTGTAATTTGCATCGGAGCCATCGACGTATTGCGCGGCGTCAAAAACCGTGTTCATGAAAGGCGCGGCAGAAGCGCCGGGGCGACGGCGGCCGGTGGCATCGGCGGGTAACTTAGGCGGAGGGACGGGCCGGGGAGCCGGATCGCGCCAGTATTTCTCCAGATTTTGCACTAACTGCGGATACCGTTCGCGAAGGTTTTCGGCTTCGGCGCGTAACTTGGCGATCTCTTCTTTCCAGAGGGCGACCCGGGCTTCCGAGCCAATGACGGTGGTCGGTTCGCCGGACAGGGTATTGCGGGAGTAACTGAGATCGAAGAGACGCCGGTCTAACCATTGGTAACGGGTTTCGATTTCGGGATCGACTTCGAACGTGGGGCGCTCGGAGCGCATGGTGGAGGCGAACACTCCCGCCAGGCCATAGTAGTCTTTGGTGGGGATCGGATCGAACTTATGATCGTGGCAGCGGGCACACGCGACAGTGAGGCCGAGCAGTCCGCGGGAAACAGCGTCCACCCGCTCATCCCAATCGTCGGTGAGGAAGGTGTAAATTACGTCGAGCGAAAGGCGCTGATCCTTGTGATAGACGGGGGCGGCACCTAAGTAGCCCAGGGCGCGCAAATCGTCACGTTTGGTATCGGGCATCAGGTCAGCCGCCAGTTGGAGTTTGACGAAGCGATCGTACGGCTCGTCACGGTTGAGCGCTTCGATCACCCAATCCCGGTAACGCCAAGCATAAGGATAGGGCGGATTGGTGGCTTCCGAGGTGGGGTTATCTTCGGCAAAGCGGGCGACGTCAAGCCAATGGCGTCCCCAGGCTTCGCCGTAGTGAGGCGAGGCTAGTAGTTGGTCAATCAGTTTCGAGTACGCCTCAGGCGACTGGTCGTTGACGAAAGCCTCGACTTCGCCGTAAGTGGCGCGAAGGCCGAGTAAGTCAATGTAGGCGCGTTGGACCAGCGTGCGGGCGCCGGCGCGCGGGGAGGGGGCGAGTTTCTTCTCCTCCAGCTTGGCGAGTAAGTAGGTGTCAATCTTGCGGCGCGGCCAAGCCGTGGCTTTCAACCGGGGAGCGGGGGATTCTCTCAACGGCTGAAAGGCCCACCATTGGCGTCCATCCTCAACCGACATGCCTTTGAGCGGGGCGGTGACGGACGCCGTATCCACCCGTGGATCCACGGCACCGGCGGCGACCCAGCGTTCGAAACTTTCCAACACCGGTGCGGCTAACTTGCCGCTGGGGGGCATTTGTAAGTCAGCGTCCTTGTAGCTCAGGGCGGCTAAGAGGCGGCTTTCTGCGGGTTTGCCGGGTGCCACCGCTTTGCGCAAGCCAGCTTTCGTGTCGAGCACCAAACCGCCCATCGGAGCTTTCATCTTCGAGGAGTGGCAGCTGTAACAGCTCGCCGCCAAGACGGGCCGGATCTTTGACTCGAAAAGGTCCGGGCTCTGGGCCAGAGTTAGTAGCAGGAGTAACATCATCCCCTCGCGCGCGTGTGCCGTTTGGCGGTCCAGCGAGCGCCCAGGTATTCGCCCATGTTGAGTTCGCCCGACAGGTCGTCGCCTTGCAGGGTGCCGGTGAATTCATATTGCAGCGAATCACCGTGATTCTCGCTGACGCTGCTGGTGAGGCGAATCTGATCGCCATTCATCGTACCGGCGAGGTCGCGGGCGAGGAAGTCGCCTTGGTGCGTGCCTTCGAGTTTTGCCTCGCGCTGCTTGAGATGCAGGACGTGTTGCGAGGTACTGGCGAGGAAGTGAATGTGGACGTCCCAACGGCCGGTGAGGTCGCCAGTGGGTGCGGCCGTGGGTGCCGGGGGTTGCGCTGGGGGCGGCGCGGTGAGGGTGGCGTAGAGGCGGTCGGCGACGATGGTCTCTTCGCCCTTGGACATCATATAGGGCACCACCGAGAGGCCGTTATCGTCAGCGCCCGTGGGCAACGCGATGCGCGGCTCGGTGGTGAAGAGATGCTTGGCCACCACTCGGCCGGTAACGCCGAGCTTGGCTGGGTCCCAGCGAATATTGAGCGTGGGGTGCTTGTTAGAAAGGCCTTCGGGCATCTTCAGCGACGTGGTGACGCCCGGAATTGCCGCCACGCGCTTGGCCACGTAGTCGAGCCGCGAGAGCCACATTTTCCACTCGGCATCGTGGTCGCGCTTGAACCACATTTCGACGGCCATCAACATCCCCATGGCTTCTTCCTTGCCGATCTTGAGGGAGCGGGCATAGCCATGGTGCGGCGCGCTGTGGACCCAGGCGGCTTGAATGAGGTCCTTACGGCCGAGCAGCAGCCCAGCGGTCTGCGGGCCGCGAATGCACTTGCCGCCGGAATAGGCGACAAGCGTGGCGCCGCGTTGGAGATGGACATTCGGGACCGTTAGAATTTCAGCGGCGGCGTCCACCAGGATCGGCACTTCGTG
>JANLPT010000172.1:0-1675 GCA_031367405.1 Bryobacteraceae bacterium | reverse complement strand
CTGCAACTTCGCGAACGCGTCGCTGTGAAAACCATTCGCGCTCAAGTCGGCGGTGACGACCGCATGCTCGACCGTTTTCGCCGCGAAATTGCCCTCTCCCGGCAGGTGACCCACCCGAATGTTTGCCGCATGTTTGAGATGCACGAGGCGACGGTGTCCGGGCGGCCCTTGGTGTTTCTCACCATGGAGTATCTCGACGGCGAAACGCTGGCCGAGTTCTTGAAACGGGAAGCCCCGCTCACCCGGCAACGGGCTTTTCCGATCATCGAACAAATGACGGCGGCGCTGGGTGCGGCGCACGCGGCCGGCGTAATCCATCGCGACTTCAAGTCCTCCAACGTCTTTCTTTCCAAAGATCGTGCCGGTGAACTGCGCGTGGTGGTGACGGATTTCGGCTTGGCCCGCACCGCCGATCCCGATGGCCAGGCACTGTCCCAAACCACCACCGGTTTTGGTGCCGGCACCCCGGCTTACATGGCACCGGAGCAGTTAGAAGGCCACGCCGCCGGCCCGGCCGCAGACCTCTACGCGCTAGGCGTTGTGATGTACGAAATGGCGACCGGCCAAGCACCCTATGCGGGCGATTCACCCATGCAGGTGGCCATCCGCAAGGTGACCGAGCGGCCCGCGCTGCCGCGCTCTCTGAATCCGAACGTGGACTCCAAGTGGGAAGCGGCCATCCTTCGTTGCCTGGAACGCGACCCCCGTGACCGTTACGCCGCCGCCGGTGACGTCACCCGTTCCATGCACCGCATGACGTTTCCGCATCTGCGGCGCCGTAGCCTGAATCGCTGGGCATTAGTGGCGGCTGCGGTCACCCTCTGCACCTCCGGGGGATGGTGGCTGGCGCGCTCCCTGGGCCGCGGCGTCGAGCCTCCGGCCGCCGTCTCCAGTTGGTATCGGGAAGGCGTGGCCTCTTTGCATGAGGGCAGCCTCGCCACCGCCCAGCGTGCTTTTCAAAAGACCGTGGACGGTGCGCCGGATTGGCCCTTTGGACACGCCCGTCTCGCTCAGGTGTTTGACGAAATGGATCAGCCGGACCGGGCGCGTCAAGCCATCCTCAAGGCCATCCAGCGTAAGCCCTCCTGGTTCCGCGATAGCCGCCTGATTGACGCCGTGCAAGCGCTCATCGCCCGGGACTTTCGTTCGGCCGAGTCCGCCTTTCGCCAAAGTGTGGGCCGCGAAGTAAATCGCCAGCCTGATGAAGCCATCGACTTGGCCCGCTGCCTGGATCGCGCCGACCGGCCCCGCGATGCCCTGCTGGTGCTCGACGGGATTCTCCATGTCGTCCCCGACCATCCCGCCGCTAACCTCAACCGTGCGCTCTTAGGCATTCGCGGTAGCGCCAAGGCGACCGACATCGAAGCGGGCTTTGATCGCGCCTTGCGCGGCTTCCAGCCGCTCAATCGCATCGAGGCGCTGGCGGAAACGCAGTTGCAGCTTTCGCTGTGGCGCTACAAGCAGCAGAAGGTGCCTGAATCCCAGCAGTTGGCGCGCACCAGTTTGGATACCGCCCGGCTGGCTCAGTCCCGTTGGACCGAGATCCGGGCGTTGTTCCACTTGGCGCGGGTCACCCGGGAAGTCGGGGGCAAAGCCGAGGAATTTGAGCCGCTCAGTGCCAAGGGGATCGCCCTTGCCAGAGAAGAACGCTTCTGGGGACCCCTATTAAATGGGC